>CAXUKB010000154.1:10334-10592 GCA_964251345.1 uncultured Fimbriimonas sp.
ACGTCATCCTGGTCGACCGCGAGTTCCGGGTCACGTTCATCAACCGCGCGACGGCCGACCTCAACGGCATCGCCCCGGAGAGCGTGCTCGGGCACAGCCTCTGGGAGGTGTGGCCGGGCAACGTGGGCACCGAGATCGAGACGAACTACCGCCGCGCGATGGCGGAGGGCGTCGCGATCCGGTTCGTGCACGGCTACTTCGAGACGGGAAGGTTCGACCTCTGGCTGGAGATCAACGCCTGCCCCAGCCCAAACGGCC
>CAXUKB010000155.1:0-8472 GCA_964251345.1 uncultured Fimbriimonas sp.
CGAATGGATCATGCGGGGCAACCATCACGATGCGTGGGTCTACGGCGGCAACGACCCCTTGTCGGGCCAGGTCGCGATGCTCGACGAAGCGAAGGCGATCGGGGCGTTGTCGAAGTCGGGTTGGCGGCCGAAACGGACGATCGTGTACTGCTCCTGGGACGGCGAAGAGGAGGGGCTGCTGGGCTCGACCGAGTTCGTCGAGACTCACATCGAAGAGCTCATGCGAAAGGCGGCGCTGTACGTCAATTCGGACACGAACTCCCGGGGCTACCTCAATCTCGAGGGCTCCCACGCTTTGGAGCCGTTCTTGACGGGCGTCGCCGACGACGTTCCCGACCCGGAAAAGGGCACGTCCGTCGGAAACCGACTCCGCGCGAGAAGGATCGTCGGCGGCGACGCGGAAGCGAAGACCCGGCCCGCGCTTAAGATCTCCGCTCTGGGCTCAGGCTCGGATTACAGCGCATTCTTCCAGCACGCGGGAATCTCCTCCATCGACCTCGGCTACGGGGGCGAGGGTGAAGGGACGCAGTACCACTCGACGTACGATTCCTACGATTGGCAAACGCGGTTTTCCGACCCCGACCTTCTCTACGGCACCGTTCTCTCGAAAACGGCGGGGCGGATCATCCTTCGCGCGGCGGACGCGGACGCCCTTCCCTTCGAGTACCGCAGCCTCGCGGAAACCGTCGACGGCTACGTCAAGGAGCTTCTGAAGCTCGTCGACACGGAGCGAAAGGAAACCGAGACGCACAATGCGCAGATCGCGAACGGCACGTTGGCCCTGACGTTCGATCCTAGCGAGACGCACGTCGTACCGAAGTCCCTGGATCCGGTTCCGACGGTGGATCTCTCGCCGCTTGTCGCGGCCGCGGCGCGGTTCAAGGGCGCCGCGGCCGCGCACGGGATGACGACGGACGCGCAGTCGATCGGAATCGAGAGGGCGCTTCTCGGACCCGGCCTGCCCGGACGGCCCTGGTACCGCCACACTCTTTCCGCCCCGGGCGTGCTCACCGGCTACGGCGCGAAGACGTTGCCCGGCGTGCGCGAGGCGATCGAAGGCCGCCGCTGGAAGGAGGCCGAGGAGCAAGCGAAGGTCGCCGCCGAGGCGCTGGACCGCGCGACCGCCCTACTGAACGGGAGCGTCCGCTGAGGGCGCTCGGACTTCTCGGCCTGCTTCTCGCCGCCGCCATCGTCCTGATCCTGATGATCAAGGTCGGAAAGAGCGTGTCGGGTGTGGACGGGGGCGGCAGCCCCCAGGCACAGACCGGGTCGCAGAAGGCCTACCAGGACATGAAGAAGGACGGCGATATGGACGATCCAAAAGAAGAGATGCGCGACGCCCTCAAGGGCGGCGGCTAAGCACCCATCCGGAGATGGTTCCCCTTGGAGGGAGGCACGACCGGGAGGTGGCTTCAACTACAGGTTGAAATCGGACTGATTCCAGTTTTGGAACGCGGAGCGTGTAGCCGCATGCGTAGCCTGCGCAGGCTGCGCATGCGGCTACAAATCCTACGGATTAAAAGACAACAAGCCCCGTTTACTTATGGAGGCAGGGAGGTGCGGCCGACGATTACTTTATAAGCAAGGCGGCGGCGACTTCGCTACGTCGAAGACCGCAGATGCCGGAGATAGGCGTAAGGGTGTTCGAGAAACGACTTGGTGAGCGCATAGTGCTCGGTTTCGCGCCAGTCGATTTCTCGCGCGCCTTCCGCGCCGAGCCAGTAGAGTCTGGACTCAGGGTAGGCCATCAGCAAGGGCGAGTGGGTCGCGATCACGAATTGGCACCGCTCGCCCACCAGACGATCGATCTCCTGAAGCAACGCAAGCTGTCGTGCGGGCGAGAGCGCCGCCTCGGGCTCGTCCAGAATAAAGAGACTGTCGCGACGGAAGCGGTTTGAAACGAGGGCGAGAAAAGATTCGCCGTGGGACTGTTGATGCATCGACCGATTACCGTATGCGCCGAGCAGGCCAGGTTCCTCCCGCTCTAAAGCATCGATTTCGCTGGCGACGTTATAAAAACTCTCCGCTCTAAGGAAAAAGCCGTCTTTCTCCCGACGTCCTCCGCGAACCAAAGCGATCGTATCGTGAAGCGGACTATGGGTATCGGAGGTTCCAAAGTTAAAGTTCTTCGTCCCGCCCTCGGCGTTGAAGCCGGCCGCGACAGCGAGCGACTCAATGAGCGTCGATTTGCCCGATCCGTTTTCGCCGACGAGGAACGTCACGGGACGGTCGAACCGAAGGGTTTCGATCGCCCCGACGGCCGGCAAGCAGAAGGGATAACCGCTCGGATCTCCGATCCGGTCTCGATGGAGTTTGACCCTCGAGAAAAACGGCTCCATCGGATTGCTACAAGAGCCCCAGTTCTCGGTACGCATCCAAGAGGTCGGGCCGCGCCCAGAGCCATTCGACGCGGACGAAGAAGCCCGGCATCGCCGAGGAATAAACTTTTCCCTCCCCATCGGGAGGAAACCATTGATAAGTGCCGTCGAAGAGACGATAGAACTCGGCTTCCCGACGCTCGGGATCGATAATCCAATATTCTTCGATACCCGCCCGCTCGCAATCGTGCCGCTTATCGAAGCGGTCACGGCCGCGCGAGGTCGGACTGACGATCTCGATCACGAAATCGGCTCCGCCGTCGCTGTAATTCGGCGTGATCTTCGTCAGACTGCTCTTGCGAAAAAAGGCGAGGTCCGGAGCGCGAATGAGATCCGCTTCCAGTCTTTGAAAATAAGACTCTCCTAACACCTCACCCAGCCCATATTTTGCGGCGTAGGTTCCCATGAGCCGATCGAGAAAGCTTCGCGTCAGGTTATGCTCGAACGATGGAGGCGGCATCTTGAGCAAGCTGCCCCGGACCCACTCGAACTTCCCTTCTCCGGCGGCGAGCATCGCCGGAATTGGATCGAAGATCGCTTCCATGCCTCTATTCTACGACGAAGGCGGGAGGCCGACGAGCTTTCGGAGAGCGTCCACGTCCTTCTTGCCGAGGAGCTTGGCCTCGCCGGGACGCATTCCTTTGACCGTGTACGGACCGTACCGAACGCGCCGGAGCGACAAGACTTTGTGTCCCACCGCCTCGCCCATAAACCGGATCTGCCGGTAGCGGCCTTCGTGAATGGTAATTCGGAGCGAGGTGGATCGAGGCTCCGTGTGAACCACGTCGACCTTCGCCGGGGCCGTCTTTCGGCCCTCGATGAAGACGCCGTCTCGCAGCCTCTGGATCGCTTGTTCGTCCGGAACCCCCTCGACGATCGCGAAGTATTCCTTCTCGATTCCGTAGCGCGGGTGGGAAAGGCGGGCGTGCAACTCGCCGTCGTTCGTGCAGAGCAGCAGGCCTTCGGTGTCCATGTCGAGCCGGCCCACGGGCTTCAGGGGCACCCCGTAGTCCGGAAGATGCCGCACGATCGTCGGGCGGCCCTGCGGATCGCTGAGGGTCGTCACCACGCCCTTCGGCTTGTTCAGCAGAACCGTGTACTGCTTGGCGACGAGGATCGGAACGCCGTCGATCGCCACCTCGTCGTCCGGTCCGACCTTAACGCCCATCTCAACGACAAGCTCGCCATTGACGGTGACCCGGCCGTCCGAAATGATGCCTTCCGCGGCCCGCCGCGAAGCGAATCCCGACCGAGCGATCCGGACGTGCAGCCGCTCTTCCCCGTCCGACTCCTTCTTCTCGCTCGCGCGTGGAGACGGGGCGGCGGGGGGCTTGGCCGCCGCGCTTCGAACGCGCGCGGCGGGACGCCGTTTAGAAGCTTCGTCGGACGACACGCCGCACCACCCTCCGCCGCGAACGGCTTCGAACCAAGGCCCAGCCGCCGAACAGGGCGCCGCCGATCCATAACTTGCTCGCCGGACTTCCGCCCGCGTTCTCGACCCGCGCGACTACCGTCGGCGCGGCGGGAACGTCCGCTTGGGCGAGCAGCGGAACCCGTTGCTCGAAGCCATCCGCGTCGCGCAGGACGAGATCGCCCATCCGCTGTCCTCGCGCGACCGGCGCTTTGACGCCCGCATCGAGCACCACCGCGTGCGAAGACGCGGTCGGCGCGCTGCCCCGAACGACGAGGTTGTAGGCCGTGCGCTCCGGCGCGACCGCCACGCTCGTCGCCGTGCCACCCACCACCGTCGCGTCGGCTACGGTCTGCCCGACCTCGAAGCGGTCGCGCCGTCCGTAGCGCGCAAACGCCCAGTCGGTCAGCCCCGCCGTGTCTTTTTGCCAGTCCGTCGCTTTGAGCACCACCGTGATGGTGCGCCATCCGTCGCGCGTCGCGCTGCCCACGAAGCACTTTCCGGCCGGAATCGTCCATCCGGTCTTGATTCCGTCGCAAGTCGGGTCCCGGAGGAGCCGTTTGTCGTGGTTGACCATCCACTCGTCCTTCGTGTTGATGCTCCGATCGATGTGGGCCTTGTAGGTCTTGACCACCGAAGCGAAGAGCGGATTCTTCATCGCCTCCCGCCCGATCAGCGCGAGATCGCGCGCGGTGGTGAAATGAAGCGGATCGTTGAGGCCGTTGGGGTTGTGGAAATGGGTCCCCGTGCAACCGATCTCCTTTGCCCGGGCGTTCATCATGTCCGAGAACTTGTCGACCGATCCGGCGAGGCGCACGGCGACCGCGTAGCAGCCATCGTTGGCGCTGCGAAGCATCAGCGCCGTCAGCATATCCTTGGCCGTGAGCTTCTCGAACGGCTTCAGGTGCATGCTCGACTCTTTGACGAGGGTCACGTCCCAGGGCGCGGTCACGAGGTCGTCGGGCTTCAGGTGCTCCGCGAGGAGCAGCCCCGTCATGATCTTCGTCGTGCTCGCCGGGAAGCGAGGCGCGTCGGGGTTCTTACTCCAGAGCACTTTGCCGCTCGCCGCGTCGATGGCGATGGCGCTTTGGGCGCCCACAGGCTCGGGTTGCGCCTCAACCGCCCCCGCCATCACCGGCAGGAGAAGAAGGGCCGTCGGAAGGGTGAGTCCTTTCATAGCTTCGAACGGGGCCGAAGTCTACCCACGTCCTTTTTGCCGGGGACGCACTCTTGCGCCGGGAAGCGCATCTTCCCGTGCGATCGAGGGCAAGAAGTTCTGGGCGATCCGGCGAACCCTCGCTACAATGAAAGGGTGATCGGTCGCCCCGCCGGGTCGTTTCGAACTCGAGAGGCGCTGCTCGTCGCGTCGCCGGAGCCGGGTTTTCGGAGCGGCATCGCGGGATCGTCTTCCGCCCAAACTCGCTCTGTACGTCGGACCGTCGGGTTGGTCGAAACGATTTTGGTGGTCCTTCTCGTTGAGCAGAATCAAGCGGTACTTGCCGTCGGCCTTCTAACGATTTTCGTGCTCGCATGCGCGATCCAAGACCACCGCAATCTTCGGCCGACCCATGCCGACCTGCGGCTGGTCGAAAATCCCGCCGACTCGGAATTCTGCCTCGTCGCGCTTTCCATCTTTGTCGGCGAAGGGATGGTCGGATTGGATCGGGGCGTCGTCTGGTTTGCCGAAGACCGGCTCTATTTCGTGGGTTACGCGACCTCGTTCATCCTTGGTGGTCAAGACATCGTCGCTTCTTCGCGGCGACCCAGCGCACCGCACACTCTCGATCTCTGCCACCCGACGGTGGACGCGAGCCTCCACATGATTGCCATTCGACAGAGAGGAAACATCGGCCAGATGCGACAGGCCTGCTTCCTTTACCGCTTAGACGCCTTTTGGACTCACGCAACGGCGGCACATGGCCGCCGCCAATGGCCACCGCTTCAGCCGTGGCGTGGCGTAAAGTAGATGCCCATGCGCCGAGCCGATCGGACCACTTTCGATTTCAGCTCCGGCGTCTGGGTTCGCGAAGACCCGACCACGCCGACGGGCTCCTACGAATCGTCGCTCGTGCTTCCGACGTCCGAACCCGCGCCTGGCCGCTGGACGAAGCCCGCGCCGGCTCTTCGGTCCAACGAACGGCTGGTCGCCCTGATCGTCTGGGCTTCCGTCGTATTCGTCGTCGCGACGATCGTCGTGAAGTCGCTCGCGCCTCTGGCCCTTGGAGCCGTCCCGCTTACGCTCCTCTGTGCGGCGCTGATGGCGCGACGGTCACGCGACGTTTCCATCACCGAAGCCGACCGTCGCCTGCTGGAGGACCCCGACGATCGCGACGTTTGTCTCGTTCATCTCACCATCGTTCACAACGGATCGGAAGTAGGGCGCGACAAGGGCGCGGCCTGGTTCGGCCATGGTGCGTTGATGTATAGCGGACACCGAACCTCGTTCGTGATCGGGGGCGAGGACGTGCTGCCCCGCGCCAAGTGGTCGGTTTACGCGCGCGCCGACGGTACCGACGGACTGCCCGAGACGGCGTTGCCCTTGCGCATTCCCAAAGGACATGCGTACATCCGTCTGGACCCATTACTCGACCGACGAGGCGGTGGAACGCCGCACGAGATGCGCTTCCTCAAAGCGCTTTACGACTTCCGCCGACGCCCACCGACCGCTCGGGTGCCCCGTCAGTGGCCACCCCTGGAACGCTGATGAATCCGCTTTTCGACTTCGACGAAAACGGATGGGTCGGCAATCCGCAGCGTACGGCCGACGTGCGGCCCGTCTCAACCATTCCCGCCGCCGTAGGCCGATGGAACGTGAGGCCCACGGAGAGGCCTTTGTCCAAGGCAGCAACCGTGGCTTGGATCGTCACTGGGCTCATTCTCCTTCTCGTCGGCGTCTTTTCTCAAGTCCACGTGCTCGTTTTCGCCGGAGCCTGGGCGGCCGCTTTTCCGGCCCTTTTCGTCGAGTGGAAGACAAACAACCGACGCATTCTCCCCACCGACCGCCTTCTACTCGATATTCCCGACGATCGCGACGTCTGCCTCGTACACCTGACGATCGTCCGCGACGGCAAGACGGTCGGCAACGACAAAGGCGTCGTCTGGTTCGATGGCGGCCTCCTGCTCTTCAATGGCCACCGCACGTCGTTTGCGATCGGCGGCGAGGACATTCTTCCGCCCGCGCAGTGGAGCCATGCCCAGTGGTCCACTCTCCCAGACCGCTTCGTGCCTCTTCGCGTCGATAAGGGCAAAGCTGGGATCGAGTTGGTGCCGCTGGTGGACGGCAAGTCCTCGGCATCGCCGGCGGAAATGCGGTTCCTCAAGTCCCTTTACGGATTCCTTCGCCACCCGATGCCTTCGCAGGGTCCTCGCCAGCTTCCGCCTTTGGAGCGTTAGGCGAGGTGGCATTCGATCGGCCTGTTAAATGCCTCGATCCTCGACGCCGTCTGAAACGCCGATGGGCTCGGGCAGCGAGGGCAGGACATCGTCGGCCAGGGGAGGCAAAGCGTTCAAATCGTCCAAAAAGAACTGATGGAGGAACTGATCGGTGGTTCCGTAGAGCACCGGTCGGCCGGGCACCGGTTTTCGGCCCACCTCGCGGACGAGTCGCCGTTCGGCGAGCGTCCGCACCGCGTGGTCACTCTGCACGCCGCGCACCGCGTCGATCTCACCCGTCGTGACCGGCTGCCGGTACGCGACGATCGCCAGAACCTCCATGAGCGAGCGGCCGAGCTTTCCGCGCTGAGGCTGGAGGAACGCGGCGACCAGTTCCGCATACTCTGGCTTCGTCGAGAGCTGCCATCCCCCGGCGAGCCGGACGAGCTGCACCGGGCCGTCCTTGGCGAGCCGCCGTGCCAGCACGTCCAGTGCCTCCTCCGTCGGTCCTTCGGAGAGCCCCAGGGCAACCCCCAAGCTGGCCGAGTCGAGCGGCGCATCGGCGACGAAGAGCAAGGCGTGCAGTCGATCGACCGTCGTCAAGCCCGCACGAACTCCACGTCGTCTTCGCCCAGCCGGGCCCGTGCTCGTCCGACCCGCACCAGCTCGAGAAGACCCAGGAACCAGACCACCGCGTCTTCCCGCGTGAACGGCGTCGGCACCAGACGCTCCAAGGGGGTCCAGTCTTCGCCCAACGCGGCGACGATCTCGTCGATAGCCTCCGCGAGCGAGCGGCGTGGCCGCCCAAGCGGCTCGAGGGCCTCCGGCTCGGCGCGGCGAAGGAGACGCTCGAGGGCTCGCGCGAGATCGTTCGGAGCGACGTCCGCGAGCTTATAGGGCAACTCGTAAGGGTCTGGCCCCGGTCCCGCCCCGCGGAAGTAGAGCAGTTCTCGCTCGGACTGCCCCGCCCGAAGGACGGCGATCGCGTCCGCGAAGCCGCCGATCGTCGGCTCCAGCGCGTCCATCGGCTCCTCCATCTCCGGCTCCGCCTCGGGGATCGGGAGGAGACGCCAAGCCTTTCGCTCGAGGAGATAGGCGAGCGCCGCCAAAGCCGCCGCCGCCTCGTCGAGGTCGCTCTCGGCCTCACCGACGAGGTAAGCGAGGTACGCCTCACACACCGGTCCGAGCGGCACTCCAAGAAGATCGACGCGGTGGTCGCGAACCAGGGCGAAAAGGGTTCCGAGAGTTCCGTCGAACGCTTCGCAAGCGACGTGGATGGGCGGAGGGGAGACGACGCCTAAGGCAGTGACG
>CAXUKB010000155.1:8482-10578 GCA_964251345.1 uncultured Fimbriimonas sp.
CGAATGGGGAACCAAGGCGCGAGGGGTTCCGGTTCGGGGCTCCGCGACGCTCATGGCCGACAAACTTGGAGGTGCCGGTCGGATTTGAACCGACGAATAACGGATTTGCAGTCCGTCCCCTTGGGCCACTTGGGCACGGCACCCTTCGTAAGAAGACAGTATACCGATGCAAGCCGACCTCGTCCAATACCGCGACCACTCACGTCTTCTCGTCCTCTTCGCTCCCCACCGGCACGACCCGCGTCTCGTCCGCCAAGAAGCCGCCTTCCAAGGAGAATCGGCCGGGATGCGAGAGCGTCAACTCGTGTTGATCGTCGTTCTTCAGGATTCCGCCGTGCCGGCTCGCCTAGATGCGATGAAGCTCCGCCGGAAGTATCACGTCGATCCCGACGCCTTCGAGGCGTTTCTCATCGGTAAAGACGGCACCGTGGCCTACCGCACCAAGAAGTTCGTGACACCGAAGGCGCTCTACGCCCGCATTGACCGGATGCCCATGCGTCGAGACGAGATGAGGCGAAACGAAACGGGAAAGGGTGATTACCCTCACTGAGCGGCTTCATCAACGGGCGTTTAAGCACCCAAAAGAGGTACTTGAATACTCGGTATCGATGATGAAAAGACCGCGTGCCGACGTACCGTATGTAAATGTTCCCCTTGTCGAACCAACCGACGGTGCAGGAACAGAAATCCGAGTAAATTTACGGTGACGTTCTGACCCGAAACGGGGCATCATGTCCTCTATGCGATCGTTCTTTTTTTCGTGCCTTGGCCTTCTCTCGATTGGCTTCGCTCACGCGGATGGATCGATCACGGGTCAATATCAGCTTCACGTCTCCGCTGACGCCGCGCGCATCAACGTTTTGGTCGGCAAGGCTCCCCTGACGGGCAGTCTGGCCCTTCACGTGACCGGACGCTTCACGCTCGAGGTCGGCGACAAGGTCAGCCACGGTCTCTACCGTGTCGAAGACGACCACCTTACGCTTTCCGTCGATGACGGACGGACGCTCGGCGGCACCATTCGGGACGGCCACGTTACCTTGGCGGGTCTCGACTTCGACCGCGGCGCCAGCGAGATGTCGGCGCGGCACTTCCCCACCGACGCCTCCACCGGCCGGCTTCGCCGCGTCGACGGCGTCCTGACGATCGGCGATCCCGCACCCGCCGAGACGGCGCCCCGCGTCGTCATCGTTCCCGTGCCGGTGGTGCCGCCCGCCGTCTTCGCTCCGGATCCGGTCACGCCGGTCATCGTGGTCGCTCCGAAGGTCGTACGCCCGCGGCGTTCCTTCGGCTCCGACGATTGCTGCGGCGGCTGGACCGTCCACCGCAACGGCCTGGAAGTGAAGGGCCAGCGAATGGATCTCCGTAAGGACGGAACGTTCCGCTTCTCGATGGCGGGCGCTACGAGCGAGGGGACGTGGACCCTGGAGGAGGAAGGCATCGTCCTCGTCTACACGAAGATCGATGGTCAGCCTCTCGAGGAAGGCGCCAGCGGCCGGAAGTGCATCCCGATCGCCGACGACGGCAGCGCGTTCCAGATTGACACTTACCGCTACGAGCGCGCGACGGATAAGTAGTGGGATGCCTCCTCCAAGGAGGCACCACCGAGCGTAACACCGCCTTCCAGACGGCGTCCGAAGTATGCTCCGGCGGTGCGCCGAACCGTCGCATTGATCGCCTTCGTCGTCGCGTCGGTCGTACTCGTGCTCTTCAGCCGGCGCCCAAATGCGCCGTTCGATTGGTCGGAAGCCCTGGGCTTCACGACCGGCGTTCTCTGTGTGTGGATGACCGCCGTGGAGGACGTCTGGAATTTTCCGGTCGGCATCCTCAACAGCGCGATTTACATCTACGTCTTCTTCGCAGCCAGGCTATACGCAGACTTCGGCCTATCCGTGCTGTACGTCGTCTTAGGCTTCCAAGGCTGGTACCTTTGGCTTCGGGGCGGCGCTCACCGCACAGAGCTTCCGATCGCGCGGGCGGATCGAACCGACGGTTTGCAGTCGCTCGCGATCATGGCGGCAGGGCTGCCCCTGTGGCTACTTCTGAAGCAGGTGAACGGCTTTGCACCGTTCTTGGACGCGCTTCTTACGGCCTTGAGC
>CAXUKB010000156.1:0-10482 GCA_964251345.1 uncultured Fimbriimonas sp.
GGGAGAAGGCGTGTACCAGACGATCAAGGAAGTCCAGGACGGCAAGTTCGCGGCGGGCACGAAGATCTATGATCTCAAGGCCAATGGCGTCGGACTCACCGACTTCCGAAACACGAAGGACAAGCTCGGCCCCGACGGCATGAAAAAGCTTGATGACGTCGCGGCGAAGATCAAGGACGGGAGCTACAAAGTCCCGACGACCCTCGCGGACGTTCCCTTCTTCCTCGCCACCAAAAAGTAGCCTCGCTCCCTATAGATCCTCTCGGCGCGCTCCGATAGTCCAATATGCCCTCACTCTCCGAGGCAATGGAGCGCGCGACGAGCGATCTTTATCGCGCCGGCGAAGCTCTTGAAGAGATTTTGAGCGTCGTCGCGCGGTTCACCCCGCGCACGCGCCTTGCGCAGCCCTACGACGCGACTTTCAAGGGAGCCCTTTGGCTCGCTTCGGTGGTCGTGATCGACCACTTCGCGGGCCACCCGCCCGTGCTTCAGCTGCTTTATCTGGCGCCGATCTGGATCGCGTTCGAGAAAGCAGGGGTCGGCGTCGCCGCTCTAATCGCCGCCATGGCCGTTCCGGTCGCGACGGTTTCCAGTCCGATGGCGCCGTGGGGCACGTTCTGGGACGTGGTCGTGCGGTCCGCACTCATGGTTTCGCTCGTCGCGATCATGACCTTCCACAGTCGGCGCTACCGAACGACGCATGAGTCGGCGAGACGCGACTCGCTGACCGGAGCGCTCAACCGCGCCGGATTCGAGCACGCCGCCCGGGAGGCGATCGACCATGCGCTCGCTGAAGGACGAACCCTCACCTTCGCGGTGATCGACTGCGACAATTTCAAGGAGCTGAACGACCTTAAGGGTCATGCGTTCGGCGACGTCGTGCTCCGGACCCTCGTTCGGACGCTGGACACCAACGTGGAGGGAGCGGCGCTCGGACGCACGGGCGGCGACGAGTTCGTCCTCTTCGACTCGGTGCGTGATGGCGCGGCGATGCGCGACTCGCTCATCGTCGCCCTGAAACGCTTCACCGACGCCACCCTCGTCCTCGGGCGTCGATCGACCTTCACCATCGGTATCGCTCAGCTCGGACCGGACGGGATGCGGTACGAATCGCTTCTCGAAGCCGCGGACCGCGACATGTACCGAGGCAAGTTCGAGCGGTATGGCAACGCTCTCGTCGACTCCCGCATCCCGACCTCCGTCTAAGGACCGACGTCCGTACGCTCCGCCACCGCCCGCACAAGCGGGTCCGGATCGCGGCGGAGCGCGTCCACCGCCGCGATCAAGTCTGCGGGCACTTTGCCTTCGATCGCCAGCAGAGCTCCGATCTTGGCGTCGCGATCCCCCTGAAGGTAAGGTCGGATCGCGGCGAAGGCCTGTGGAGAGCCGGACGCCCCTAAAAGAGAAAGACCGATCCGTTGGCGGAAAGCGTCGCCCGACGCCGCCAATCGCGCGCCCGTCGAGTAAGCGACGGCTGAATCCAATGCGACGAGCCGGAACGCGGCCCGCCGCACAAACGGATCCGCATCGTCCACGGAGGTCGCGGCGATCGCAACACCCGCGGGCGACGCGATCGCGGCAAGCGCCTCCATCGCCGCCCGACGTGACGCCAAGTCGGTCGATCGAACCCACCTCGCAAGGGCGGGAATCGCGATGACCGCCTTAGAGCGTCCAGCCGCCTTTGCCGCGACAACGGCGAGGCCGGGCCGATCGAGCCCGGCAACGATCGTCTCGGGAGGCACCGGAACGTATCCTGCGACCTCGAGACCCACCCGTGCGACTCGGGGATCGGGAGAGACGGCGAGACGCTCGACGACCGGCGTGGCCGCCAGCCCCATCCGGGAAGCGACGGCTACAAAGGAATCGTCCGGGTCGGCCGAGAGTGCCTCAAGGGCGGGAACTCCGATCCCTACCAGCCGGGCGATCGCCGAAGCGCGATCGGGACCGTCCACCGCCTGCCGACGAAGCGAGGCGAACTCGGCCGAGGGCGGCATGGGAATCGATCCGGGGGCGGGAAGCGGCGTGATCGGAGGCGCACCGTCGGGGGCGCCGAAGGCATCGTAGGCGACGGCGTCGAGGGCGGCATCGGCCTGAGCGTCGCCTCGGCCGTCGCCGTAGCGGTCGCGTCCGCCCGCGTCCGCCCACAGGGCGATTCCATCGCTATCGCGCCGGAACGGAGCGGAGGAAAGATAGCGATCATCACCCGCCCCTTCGAGAAACAGCGCGACACCCCCATCGATCGCCGTGGCGGGCGAGCCATCCGTGCCGCCGTAAACGTCGTTGCCTTCCCGATCGAACAGGATCGCGGTTCCGCCAAACGCCGACGCCTGCCCCGGACCCCGGCGAAGGAGGTAGGCATCGTCGCCCGCTTCGTCGATCAGAGCGGCAAAGCCACCTTCACTCGCGAAGCCCTGGGCGCGTCCGCTCGCGATGTACGTGTCGTCGCCCCGAAGATCGCCAAGCGAGGCGTAACCCCCAAACGCCGCCGCCTGGCCCGATACGGCACGGTACGAATCATTTCCCCCAAGATCGGTCAGGAGGCCGAATCCTCCATCCCGTCCCGTGGCCTGGACCCACTCGCCGCCGCGGTAGGTGTCGTCGCCCGCGCCGTCGACGCTCCACCCCACGCCCGAAAGATCGCCGTAGCCCTCGCCCGCGCGGTCCGCGTCGTACGCGTCGTCGCCGAGACGATCGTCCAGAAGGCCGATTCCCCGCACGCCGGCCCCGAGCCCTAAGGCGGCGACGCGGTACCGATCATCGCCACTCGAGTCCTCCAGGAGACCCACGCCCGCAATCCCGCATCCGAGACCGACGTTGCGCACCCCGTAGACGTCGTCACCCCCGAGGTCGTACGCGAGGCCGATCCCCAGTAGCCCCGCTCCGACGCTCACGTCGGAACAAAGGTACCGGTCGTTTCCGCCGAGATCGATCAAAACGCCCGCGTAGCCTACTCCGGCGCCGTATCGCCCGGTGTATCGGTCGTCGCCCCCGAGGTCGATGCACAGCGCGACGTCTTTCCGCGAGTGGATGTCCGGTTCGGTACCGGAAAGCTCGACGAGAACCTCCCGGCTTCGGAAAAGCAACGGCTTCATCGTCGTTTTCGGCACGGCTTGCAAGGACGGAAGCGTCTCGCGCACGACGGCGGCGAGGGCGACGCCTGCCGCTTCGATGCGCCGGGTGTCCACGAGGTCAAGCAACCGGCGAAGGGTGGCGAAGTCCGCGGGCGGCCCATGCGCGAAGTCGAGGGGGAGCGAAGGATCGTCAGCCGCGAGTCTCGGAAGCCCTTCGATCAGCGTCCGGCGTTCGGTCGGGCTCAGACGAACGAGAGAGGCCCGAATCTCGTCGTCGGCGGTGGAGATCGCCGCTACGAGGATGCCCACCGGCCGCCGAAGAGCTACGGGAACCGTCGAGGGAACTTCGGCCACCTCCCCTTTTGAGGCGCGAGGCGCGATTCCGCCTAAAAGCGCGAACTCGGTTGCGAGCAGCGAAGCGGCGTCGCCGGTGGCGTGCTCGTGCCGAGCGACCGCCTGCGCTAATCCGGCAAGGGGATCGCGGAGAGCCTCCGAGTGGGTAGCAAGCGCGTTTGGAGGCGGGGCGACGCTCCCGAGATCGCCTGACCGCACGTTTGCAAGCGTCATCGCGTCGTCCAGCGCCCGGGTCTCCGTTGACCGAAGCTGCCCCCATGCCCCGGCGGAGAAGGAGAGCAAAAGGACGGCGAGCGAGAGACGCATAGGAAAAGGATACAGGGAGCGACGAGGAGAAGGCTCCTCGGCATCGGTTCCCGGTCCTAACCCATGAGGCCCATCCGCTTCAGCGAACTGAACGACGTATCGCCGATCACGATGTGGTCGAGAACGGGGATATCGAGAAGCGAACCGGCCATGATGAGCTGGCGCGTCACCTGTACGTCCTCGGGGCTGGGCGTCGGATCGCCGCTCGGGTGGTTGTGCGCGACGACGATCGAGCTCGCGCCATCGCGCACCGCTTCGCGAAACACTTCCCGTGCCCCCACGAGACTGGCGGTGAGGGTGCCGACGTGGATCGTCGCCCGTCGCATCACCCCGCTCTGGGTGTCGAGCAGGATCGCGACGAAGTACTCCTTCTTCTGGTGCCGCAGATCGTCGCAGAGACGGAACACGTCCTCTGGACCGTCGATCGACGCGACGGCACCGCGTCCCGCGTTGCCCATTCGGCGACCAAGCTCCAACAGCGCGAGAAAACGGGCGGATTCGAAGAGATCGAGGCCGTGCGCCGCGAGATCGGCGGGGGTCAGCTCGACGAGATTGCGAACGCCGCCTTCGCGGCGAAGCATGGTTCGCGCGAGCGATTCGTTCGGCTCGGCGTCTTCCGTTCGCCGCGAGAGCCCAAGGGCGAGGAGGTCGGTTGGACTGGTGCCCCGCGCCCCCATCGCGCGGAAGCGATCGAGCGGCGTGTCGGGCTGAGTAAGCACGGAAAGGGGTTTACCTTTTGGAACCGCGCGAGCGACGGAGACGAGGTACCTTCCTGCCGTGAGTTCCGCCTGGGAGACGATCGTCGACGATTTGCGAAGTCGCGCGCAGGGCATGCACGAGGCACGCGAAGCGGCGCTGGTTCAGACCCGAAAACTGGGGCAGCTCGCCGCCAAGTCGATCCGCCATGTCCACCGCCATCAGTTCGAGGAGGCCGAGCGGCTTCTCGAAGAGGCTAAAGACGTGGCCGATCGGGCTCGCGCCGTGTTGCGCCCTTTCCCCGAACTCAACCCGGCCTATCTTCACGACACCGAGAAGGAGATGGTCGAGGCCGCCGCCGTGCTCGCCATCGTTCGCGACCGTCCCTTCCCCACTCCCGCCGAACTCGGCGCTCAAGTGATGAGCTATCTCAACGGAATGGGGGAAGCGGCGAGCGAGGTACGCCGGTTCGCACTCGACGAGATGCGAAGGGGCCACATCGATGAGGCGGAGCGGATCCTCGCTTACATGGAGACGATCTACGAGGACCTCATCACGTTCGACTACGCCGATTCGATGACCGGGGGGCTCCGGCGCACCTGCGACGCCCTCCGTGCGGTCATCGAGCGCACCCGAAGCGATCTCACCGCGACGGTGACGCAACGCGAGCTCGTTCGACAGCTCGAAGCCACGCGGCAGGCATTGAGCGCTTCGGATCCTCCCGGCTCGGAACGGTAAAACGATCCTCGTTGCCCTCTCCATCGAGCGCGACCACCTCGTAGCCTTTGGAGAGCTTCGCAAGTCGACCGACAAGCCGTGCCGTCGCCTCCGGAGCATCCGCCCGGAGGTCGGCGATCCAGTCGGCGCCGGACACGTTCGCGACCGACACGATCTCGACGTTTTCGGGAATCTCCTCCGCTCCATTCATCGACTCCTCGCCGGGTGGAAGGCCGAGCATAAGCGCCTTACCGCGGACGATCAGAGGGAGGCCCAGCATCCGCGTTAGGAAAAGGCTGGCACGCCCGTCGTCGGAGAGACGCTCGACGTACATCGCATCGTCGCCTAAATCGACAAGGACGCGCCGCGAAGCAAACACGTCGAGCGCCAGCATCCCGTGTCCTCCTTCGCTGTAGTCGTCCTGGGCGTTGTAGGCGGTCCACGAAGTTCCAAGTCCCGCTAAGCCAACGCCCGATAAGTAATCCCAGTCGTCCTTTCCTGCGACTTCCTTCGGCCGAGGAACCGTCTTATCGAGAATCGAACCAAGAGGCGAGAGACGAGGGGCAAGCTGAGTCTCTCGCCCCACGATGCGAGCGGTGAGGAGAGGGGTTCCATCTTGGGCCCGTTGCAGGGGAAGACGAACGACCTTCGCGAGTCCATCCCAACTCGGGAGTTTGCCGAAGTACCGTTCCGCCGCCGCCTGTCCGAACTTCGGACCTCCGACGAACTCGACGGTTTCCGCAAGCGGATCGAACGCCAGAGTCATTTTGCGTAGCGCGTCCGCCCCGAGAACTCCGGCCGCATCCTCCGGCAGGTCTTCTTTCTTGATCGAGACAAGCGGGACGGTGACCCGCGTCTTACCGCCCACCGCGATCTCCTCCACTTTACCCGTGCCCCCGACGATGTACGAGAGAGGCCAAGTGGCATCGAACGCAAAAATTGCCGGCTTGCCCCCAACGGCCGCTTTAATCCCGCCCTCGCCTTCACATTGCTCCAGAGGAAAACGGTCTTGGACGATCGGCGCTTGGAGCGTCGGAACGGCGGCGAGCACGAGGAAGGCGCAAAGAGTCCAGGTCACGCTGAAAAGACGTGCCGACTTACCGCGAAGTTGCGCGCCCGTTCAGCGACTTCGTCGCACCCCGAAGGCGAGGCTCGCCGCAAGCACGCCGTAGACCACGGCCATCTCGCCGGGCGAGAGCCGCCGTTCGAAGCCAGGCGTCAGCCGCTCGGGCACAACGTGGTAATCCGTTGCGTAAGCCGCCGCCGAAGTCGCGGCTCCCGCAACGACGGCTCGCGACGGTGGTCCCTTCCGAACCCAGCGTCCGAAGACCAACTCCTGAATTGCGGCCCAGCCCAGCATCGCACCGGCATTGACCACAATGCCGGTCAGGGTGTACTTGGGCGAGAAGCCGCTTTCGGAAGCGGCCTCGTCGCCCCAAACGATGTGACTCGTGGCGTTCAGCGGCGCGGCCGGATCGCCATTTTCCTCTCTCCCGAGCAGCGCGGTGGTCAACGTCGTGCCGACCGTCGCGATACTTGCGGCGAGGAGCATGTTCTTCACGAAGCTCATCTCGCCTTAGAGGAGCGGCGAGAGCCTCGGGTTCTCTATTGGCTCTCGACCGGCCGTTCGTGCCAGCGAATAAGCTCCTCCTCAAGGCGGTTCAACTCCGGATCGACCTTCTGGCGCGAAGGATCGGCTTCGTACCATGCGACGATTTCCTCCGCTCCGCGGGCGAAGGGGATCGTCGCGTTCCATCCCGGCACCGCGCACTTGATCTTCGAGTTGTCGAAAATTGAGCTGTTCGTCTTATCGCCGAGTAGTCCGCCTTCCCGCGATGGAACTTTACGGGCGATGACTTCGCTCGGCACGTGGACGAGGTGCGGATGGGCGACGCCCGCCGCCTTCGCGACGGTGCGATAGATGTCGTCCCAAGTCAGCCATTCGTCGGAAGTGATGTGATAAGCCTCGCCGATCGCATGGGGGTTACCGAGGAGCGGCACGAAAGCGCGGGCGAAATCGCGGTGGTGCGTCAGTGTCCAAAGCGACGACCCGTCGCCGTGGACCACCACGGGCAGACCGCGGCGCATTCGGTCGACGACCGTCCAGGCATGGTCGAAAGGAAGGAGCGTCCGGTCATAGGTGTGCGACGGCCGCACGATCGTCACCGGGTACTTCTCTTCGCGGTAGGCGCGAATCAGCCGCTCCTCGATGGCGATCTTATTGCGCGAATACTCCCAGAAAGGGTTGTCGAGCGGCGTCGACTCTAGGATAGGGAGCGAGGCGGAAGGGGTCTGGTAGGCACTCGCGGACGAGATGAACACGAGTTGCCCCGTCTTGCCCCGAAAGACGTCCAGATCCTCCTGAATGTGGTTTGTGCCAAAGGCGATCCAGTCGACGACCGCGTCGAAGGTCATGCCTTCGACCGCCTTTCGGAACGATGCCGGGTCGCGCACGTCGCCCTCGAGGTGCTTCGCGCCTTCTGGAAGCTCCCGATGGGATTTGCCCCGGTTCAAGAGGTAGAGATCGATTCCCGATTCGATCGCCAAGGGCGAACAGGCTGAGGAGATAATCCCCGTTCCACCAATGAAAAGGACGCGCATCGTCTCGGTTTACCGCATCTGGACCGCGGCATCGACGATTACGACTCCGATTTGATCTTTGCGCCCTGGGCTCGGGACCGGCGCCCCGTCGGGGTCGCGCCGTGGGAGGCCACGAAGTTCGACGGTCTTGAGACTTTGGTGATTTCGCAGCAGAATCGGATGCGGCAAAACGGCGGCGTCGATGTCAGAAACGAGGTGCGTCACCACCTTATCGTCAATGCCGTTGTTCCAAAGACGCACCCTCGTCCCGTCACGATCGATTCGGATGCCCGTGCGTTGGAATCCATCGTCGATCATCCGCAGGGTCGAATCTAACCCGTGCGCAACGACGGCAACCCACGGTAGCGCTTTGGAAAGACGAGATCGATCGAGAACTCTCATCTGCAAATTTTGACAAACCCGCCCCGCGAAGCGACGCACATCGCCTCGCTTAGCCTTTCCCTTTCCGGAACCTTGCGGCCTCGTTCGAAGCCAATAAGGGGCATGAAGACTATGAGCGCTTTTAGAACCTCGCTGATGCTCGCCGGCCTCGGCCTTGGCGTCGCCGCTTTCGCGCAAAAGGTGCCGATTTCGAAGAGCGGATACGTCTCGAAGATCGGCATGCCCAAGCGTGGTCTGTCGCCGCAGGACGCGATGTTTATCAAGGACGCCGCCGCCGGAAATCAGTTCGAGATCCAGTCGAGCATGGTCGCTGTGAAGAAGGGGAGCTCGCCTTTCGTTCGGGAGTTCGCGAAGGAGATGATCGCGGATCACTCCGCCGCCTACGAGGAACTCAAAACCGTGGCGATGAAGAAAGGCAAGATGGCCTCGAAGACGCTACCGCCTGCCAAACAGGCGATCGTCGACAAGCTCAGCACCCTGCGCGGCGCCGCGTTCGACTCTGCCTATCAAAAGGCGCAGAAGGACGCCCACACCGAGACTGCGATGAAGATGAAGAAGGAGATTGAGGGCGGTCATGATAGCGAGGTCAAGAACTACGCGATCAAGACCCTTCCCACGGTTGAGATGCATTTTAAGATGCTCGAGACCAAGAAGACCATGATGGGTGCGACGAAGATGAAGCACGGTATGTAAGGGCGTTTGGCAAAGAGAACGGGGCAGAAGAGATTTCTCTTCTGCCCCGTTCTCTTTGCCCTTGCGCCGTCTACTTAAGCTTTTGAACCGCCGCAACGACGTCGTTCTCGTCCGGGATGCACTGAAGCTCCAAGACGCGAGCGTACGGCATCGGAACGTTCAATCCGCCGACTCGCGAGACCGGCGCATCGAGATTGTCGAAGCAATCCTCGCCGATCCGAGCTGCGATCTCGGCGCCGAAACCACCCGAGCGCCAATCCTCGTACACCACCACCGCGCGGTGGGTTCTCGCAACGGAGGCATAGATGGTCTCCGTGTCGAGCGGCAGGAGCGAACGGACGTCGACGACCTCGGCGCTGATGCCGTCCTTCTCCAGGAGCTCGGCGGCGGCAAGGTTGACGTGCGTCATCCGGCTGTAGCCGATGAGCGACACATCTTTGCCTTCGCGCAGGATCTGCGCCTTGCCAAACGGCTGACGGGCGTT
The DNA here is from genome assembly GCA_964251345.1 of uncultured Fimbriimonas sp. GTDB lineage: Bacteria > Armatimonadota > Fimbriimonadia > Fimbriimonadales > Fimbriimonadaceae > Fimbriimonas. Next base: position 9,304 of record CAXUKB010000156.1, read on the forward strand.
GATGTCCGGCGTGAGCATGCCTTTCACGCCGTAGAGACCTGGGTTCTCGTAAAAGACCACGGAATTGTCGTCCTCGATGGCCGTCTTCATCATTGCGTAGACGTCCGGCACCGTCGCGGGGGCGACGACTTTGAGGCCGGGGACGTGGGCGTACCAGCCCTCCATCGAGTGCGAGTGCTGCGCCGAGAGCTGCTTCGCCGCGCCACCGGGACCGCGGAACACGATCGGGCACTTCACCACGCCGTTCGACATGTAGTGAATCTTCGCCGTATGGTTGATGATCTGGTCGAGCGCGAGGATCGAGAAGCTCATCGTCATGAACTCTACGATGGGCCGGAGACCGGCCATCGCGGCGCCGGTCGCGATACCAGAGAATCCCGCCTCGGTGATCGGCGTGTCGAGGATCCGCATGTTGTAGCGGTTGTCCTTTCGACCGTACTTGGTGAAGATATCGCGCGTGACCTTGAAGGTGCCCTGGTAGCGCCCGATGTCCTCGCCCATGATCATGACGCGCTCGTCTTGCTCCATGCACTCGAGCATCGACTGCTGCAGGGCTTCGCGGAAGGTGACTTCGACTGTTTCAGGCATGGATGCTTAGTGGCCCTTCTCCGGGGACATATCGGTGTAAATGTTGTCGTAGACCTCGCTCACGTCCGGGAACGGAGCGGCGTCGGCCTCTTCGTAGATCTTGTCGATCTGGTCGGTGATCTCGGCGTCGATCGCCTCCGCGACCTCCTCGGTCATGATGTTACGCTCGATCATGAGCCGGCGGAGACGGACGATGGGGTCGCGCTGCATGTTGCGCTCCTCCTCTTCCTTCGTTCGGTAGAGCTGGCGGTCTTGGTCCGCCGCGCCGTGACCCGAGAAGCGGTAACACATGACCTCGACCCAGTAGGGACGCTTGTTCTCACGGACCCAATCGATGATCCGCTGCGCGTGCGCCTTCATCTCGACGACGTCCATGCCATCGATGCGCTCGCTCTCGATTCCAAACGGTACGCCGCGCTTCCAAAGCTCGGTATCGGCGGCGTGGTACTCCAAGCGGGTCCCCATCGCGAACTCGTTGTTCTCAACGATGAAGATGCAGGGCAAATCGTAGAGCGACGCCATGTTCAGTGAGGGGAACACGACGCCTGGATTTCCCGCGCCGTCTCCCATAAAGTTACGCGTGCCCTTGTC
>CAXUKB010000157.1:0-10390 GCA_964251345.1 uncultured Fimbriimonas sp.
CTAGCAGTGCCACCCCGAGTCGGGCGCCACGCCTAGGGTCGGCGGCTCCTCCGTCTCCATATAGCGGGCGACGCACTTGAACCCGGACTCCTCATTGCAGCCGAATGCCTGGCGCATCCGAACGCCGAGGTCGGGGCAGCAGGCTTGAATGGCCCGCATAGCGTAGAGGCTCGCCATGGTCGGGCCTTTATCGTCGGTGGCGCCTCGCGCGTAGATGTAGCCGTCCTCGATCTCGGCTCCAAAAGGATCGTGCTTCCAACCCGGACCCGTGGGAACGACGTCCAAGTGGCCCAGGCTCATCACCATTCGGTCGCCTTCGCCGAACTCGGCGAAAGCGAGATAGCCTTCTAAGTCGGTCGTGCGCATCCCCGTGGCCTTCGAAAGCTCGATCGCAAGATCCAACGCCCGACGATTGTCTTCGCCGAACGGCGCGTTGGGGCGCGGTTCCGATTCGAGGCTCGGGATTCGGAGCATCGCGACGGTGTCGTCGAGGAGGCTCTGCTGATTCTCCTCCAACCAGTCGAGGAGACGCTGCACAGTCGAGTCAGCCATGCGCTGAGGCTACCCATTTAAGGCCGAGCGGTTGCGTTGGGCAAAGAGTGCTCCCGCCTCGGCCAACGAGCTTGTGCCACCTTTCATGGACAATGAATGCCCGTATATTTACCTTGATCCTCTCCGTTGGTTGTCGTAAGTCGAAGGCAAGCGCGGCCACGCTCGACGGCGAAGTACGGTGCGACCGGGTACACCTCCACTCATGACCGCGTCCGAGATCCGCGCTGCCTTTGTCGAGCACTTCGGCCATGAACCGACTCTGGTTGCGGTGGCACCCGGGCGCATCAACCTTATCGGCGAGCACACGGACTACAACGACGGATTCGTGTTTCCGGTCGCGATCGATCGCCAGACCTGGGTCGCCGCCGCTCCGTCGGCGGGCTCGTCACGGCTGTTCTCAACTGAATTGGGCGACGCGACGCCGTTCGATCTCGTCACCGTCGGCCCTGGGACTCTTGACGACTGGGGAAAGTATCCGGCCGGCATGGGGTGGGCGCTTCGTCAGGATGGCCGTCACACGGTGAACATCGAGGCGTTCGTCTCGAGCGACATTCCGATGGGGAGTGGGGTGAGCTCCTCGGCGGCCCTCGAGATGGCGTTCGGTCAGGTTTGGAACCGCCTTGACGATCTCGGTATTCCGAATGCCGACTTAGCGGGGCTCGGGAAGGTTTGCGAGAACCGTTTCGTCGGCGTGAACAGCGGGATCATGGACCAAATGGCGTCTGCGATGGGACGATCGGGCATGGCGATGTTTCTCGACACGCGGTCGTTGAAAATCGAGTACGCACCGGTTCCGGAGGGTCTGAGCGTCGTCCTCTGCGACACGAAAAAGCCCCGCGCCCTTACCGACTCCGCCTACAACGAGCGGCGGTCGCAGTGCGAGGCGGCAGCCAAAATTCTCGGCGTCAGGGCCCTTCGGGACGCGAGCATGGCGGATCTGGAGGCGAAACGAGACTCGATGGATCCCGTGACTTTCCGTCGCGCGCGCCACGTCATTTCGGAAAACGAGCGTTGTCTACACTTCCGCGACGCGCTCGCCGCGAAGGATCTGCATCGGATCGGGGTGCTGATGAACGCGAGCCACGCAAGCCTTCGGGACGACTACGAAGTGAGTTGCTTCGAACTCGACCGCATGGCCGAAGCGGCGTGGAACGCTCCGGGCTGCATCGGCGCGAGGATGACCGGCGCCGGTTTCGGAGGTGCCTGCGTGGCGCTTGTTCAAACGCCGCAAGTCGACGAGTTCGTCGAGGCCACCCTCGCCGCCTACGACGCGGCGACGGAGAAGAGAGGGGAAGCGATGGCCTGCTCGATCGTCGACGGCGCGCGAGTGGTGGCCTAAGGATCTATTTGCGACCCCGCGTTCTGAGCCGATCGATCGACCGATCGGCTTAGAACGCCATGCCTTCATAATCCCGGATGAGGCCGACGATCTTGCCGATGATGCGGGCGTCCTCCTGCTCGACAGGGATTGGCTGGTATGCCGGGTTGCTCGGCATGAGCTTGATTCCGTCTCGGGCAAAGTTGATTCGCTTCACCGTCGCCTCGTCTCCCATGAGAACGGCGACCAATTCATTTTGGGAAGCGTTCGCCTGGGGTCGAACTACGACGAGGTCGCGAGGGAGGATGCCTTCTCCGATCATCGAGTCGCCTTTCACCCGAAGCAAAAAGGCACTCTCGACGTTTCGGACCATTTCGCTCGGCACGGGGATGAGGTCTTCGACGTTCTCCTGCGCCTGGATCGGCGTTCCCGCGGCGATCGAGCCAAGGAGAGGAAGCATCGTGACCCGATTCGAAGGCTGGTAGGACGGATGAACGACCTTGATCGACCGCGGGGTATTCGATCGCGAGATGTAACCCTTCCGCTCCAAGGCGTCGAGGTGTACGGTTACTCCACGGAGCGAGCCGATGTCGAAATCCCTTCCGATTTCACGGATCGAAGGCGGATAGCCCTCCTTCTGCACGTAATCGAGGATGTACTGCAGGATGAGTTGCTGTCGCGTGGTGAGTCCCTTGGCCAATGGTGTTTCCCCACGCGCAGAGGCCGCGTGTAGACGCATTATAGACCTTATCCGTCTACCTGTCAAGCCCTTTGTTTCCACTCATCTTCCGGCGGGTGCCATACTATCGCGTCCTTCGACGTCAATGAAGGCAGCGCCCCTTTCGGGGGCAGGGTTCCCATCTTGTCCATCAGCACTCTTCAGGAAAAGTTCTTCAACAAGGGCTGCGGCACCGTGGTCTTCGGGTTGCTCGCGATCGCCATGGTGGCCTCCATCTTTACGCGCTCGGGCGGATCGTCTAGCCAGGGCCCGAACGGCGAAAATGGTGCGGGTGCGGTGGTCACCGTCGGTAACGTCCCCGTCCCGGCGGCGTTCATTCAGGAGCGGTCGAGTCAGATTCAGGCCCAGACCATGCAGCAGCAGGCGATGACGACGAAGAGCTCGCCGGATTCGTCCGGGCCTCCCACCGCCACCGTCCAGGCACATTCGCTTGCGAACGCGACGGAAGAAGTGCTCCAGCGGGCGGCGATTCAGGCGATCTTGGGCAAGGAGCCCCCGAGCGATGAGGAGATCCGGTCGTTGGCGACGTCTCAGATCGATCAAGCGATCTCAAGTTCGCGCGAAGCGCTCGAGAAGGAAGGCAAGCTGAAGCCGAATGCCTCGGACGCCGATCTCGAGAAGGCTCTCAAGGACCAGCTTCAGGGCAAGACGCTCGCGCAGACCCGCGCGGAGGCCCCCGAAAACCTGCTTAAGCAGTACAAGGATCCCACAAAAAAGAGTGGCGTTTTGGACCAGATCGGCGGACGGCTTCTCGTTCTGCGTTATGGCGGCAAAGCGGCGGCCAGCGATCAGGCGCTTCGCGATTCATTTAAGACCTATGTAGTTCGACGGATTTTCTTGAGTTCGGCATCGGGTTCGAAGGAGACCCCGGAGGCGCGAGGAGCGAAGGCGGTCGCCGACCTGAAGGCGGGCAAGTCGTTTGACGCGGAGATGGATGCCGTGTCGAACGACCCGGTCCTGCCCGGTAAGAAGGCCCACGATATCATTGAAAGCGTTCCCGCTACCTCCTTCGAGACGCGTCCAGAGCTTGCCGAGCTGAAGGGCAAGGCGCCCAACGCGACGACCGGAGTTGTGGACACGGCGGGCGGTAAGGCGATCTATCAACTGGTGTCCGTCAAAGAAGACCTTCCGAAAGACTTCGAGAAGAATAAAGCGCAACTCCGCCAGCAAAGAATTCAAACTACCGGCGCTGCCGAAGTTGAGAAACGAATCAAAGCGCTTCTGGCCACTGACGTAAAGTGGCAAGGCTTGGGCTATCAGGCGCTCGCCGCCGTCGGAGATGCGAGTTCGATGGGCTTTATCGCCGATCCTGTTGCCGCAAAGAAAGCGTTGGGCTTGGCCCAAGAAGCGGTCAAGTCCCAGGACGGCAGTGATCGACGGCTTGGCGCCATGGCCCTAATCGCCTTAACCGATCCCCAGACGAGCGTCGCTCCGAAAACGCCGGAGGTTCTTGCGAATCGTCGCACCGCTCTTGAAGCGGCCCAGACCGCTGGCATCGAGGATACGGCGCTCTCGCTTGAACTCGCAAGTATTTATGGGGATGCGAAAGACGGCGCGAAGGCGACGGCAAGCCTGGTGGCGGCGAGCAAATCGAACGGTCGGTACGACGCCGAGGGAGAGCGGGCGTTCCGCGAAATCGCGGCCAAGGCACTCGACCTTCAGAAGAAAGGCGTGCTGACAAAGGAGCAGCTCGAATCCGTCCAGGCGCAGCAGGCGTTGTGGACCTCCTCAAGAGCGGATAACGCCAAGGCGGCGACGCAGGCCAAGTCGGACGAGGCTTCGGAGAAGGCCGCAAACGAAGCTGAAATCGCAAGGCAGCGCGCCGAAGCCGCAAAGCCCACGGGCAGTTCGGACGCGGGCACAAAGGCGGCCAACGATGCCGAAATCGCGCGACAAAAGGCGGAATCGGTCAAGCCCAGCCCTTCCAAGCCGGGCACCGCGGCCTTGCCGACGACCGGGGCTGGTAAGGGGCATTGAGCGACGGGGGGCGGCTGACCCTCGTCGCCTCACCGATCGGTAATCTCGGCGACCTTTCGCCTCGCGCAGCGGAAACGCTTACGGGAGCGGACGTGTGGTTTGTCGAGGACACGCGCGTGAGCGGAAAACTCGCGCTGCACCTCGGAATCAAAAAGCCCATGCGCGTTTTGAACGACCACACTTCACCCCCTCAGGTCGAGAGGTACGCCCAGGAGATCGCAAACGGCCTGAACGCGGTGGTGCTGACCGACGGCGGCGCCCCCGTGGTCAGCGATCCCGGTGCGTTGCTTGGAGACGCTTGCCACGAGCGTGGCGTGTCCGTCTATTCGATCCCGGGTCCGAGCGCGGTGACGAACGCGCTGGCTCTAAGCGGCTTCTTTGGACAGCGGTTCGCGTTTCTCGGTTTCCTCGGCCGGAAGGCGGGCGCGATTCGTGGCGAGCTCGAACCTTTCGTCGACTCTCCTCTGACTCTCGTCCTCTTCGAGTCTCCGCACCGAATCGACTCGCTTCTGGCCGCCGCTCACGAATCCCTGGGTTCGCGTCGTTACGCGATTTGCCGAGAGATGACGAAAACCTACGAACAGACCGTCCGTGCTCGACTCCCGGAGATTCCTAACGAAGACACGGTGCCCCGGAAGGGCGAGTTCACGATCGTGATCGAAGGCCGCAGGCGGCGCGAGAACGTGGAATAGCGCAAAAAGGAACGCCTTCTTCGAGGGGCCGTTCGTCTTGAATCAAGGCTGCGAGACCGCCGTGGTACAATCGGCGCGCCTCGTCAGGGAAGAAGAGGCGTTTGCGGATGAAGGATAATTGGATGCTCAAGCGCGTACTCGTGAGTCTTGTGGTGCTGACGATGGCGGTTGCCGCCTTCGGCCAGCGCGGGCAGCGCAAAGTGATGCCGCGCGATACCATTCGCGTTTCGGTCTACAACCAGCCGCAGTTCAGCGGCGATCTTCCCGTCGATCCGTACGGGGATGTCTATCCGCTCTATTTGCGTCCGGTGCATGCGGCGGGTAAGACGATCGACGAACTCATTACCGAGTTCACGCGCCTCTACACGACGCAGCTCTTCCTGAAGAACCCCATCGTCTCAGTAACGTACGCCTCGCAACGTCCCCAGCGAGCGACGATTGGCGGCGGCGGTATTCCGGCTCCGAAAACGGTCGAGATCGTTCCCGGCGATACGGTGTTGACGTTGCTGAACGAGGGTGGGGGAGTCATCCGCGACGTGGCCGATCTTCGCCGCGCCTACATTCGCCGAGGGGGCACGACCGAGTCGATCCCGATCGACCTTTACGCTCTCACGCAGTTCGGCGATCTTAGCCAGAATTACGAGTTAACGGACGGCGACGAGCTTATCGTTCCAGAATCGCGAGGGAACAACATCCTCGTGCTGGGTGCAGTTCAGAATCCTGGCCAGTTTCCCTATCGCGAACCCACGACCGCTTGGGATGCGATCGGCCAAGCTCATGGCGAAATTCGTTTCCGCTCCCGCTTTAGCCGAACCGTCGTTTTGCGGCAGCGCGACGCCCTTCCCGGCCAATACGTCCGGATCCCGATCGACCTTGTGCGGTTTATCCGAAAGGGCGATTCGACGCAGAACATCGAGTTGCAGCCGGGAGACATTGTGTTTGTGCCTGAGACGAATACCCCCGACTTCGCCCAGATCGGTCAAATTTCGCAGAGCGTCTTCCTTCTTCAGTCGGTTGGACAGTTCTTCGGCTTCCGACTTTTTCGTTAACGCATGGGCCGATTTGCCGTGTACCCTGGGTCGTTCGACCCCCCGACCCGGGGACACCTCGATATCGTCGAGCGAGCGGCGAAGCTCTTCGACGGCCTAACCGTCGCCGTTGGGAGTAACTCCTCGAAGCGCGGCCTTTTAGAGGTCGAGGAGCGTTGCGAGGCGCTTCGGCGTGCCACCGTTCATTTGGAAAACGTCGTGATCGACGCCTACGATGGCCTGACCGTGGACTACGTCGAGCGGGTGGGTGCGCGTGCGATCGTCCGCGGATTGCGGGCCACCGCCGATTTCGAATACGAGTATCAAAGCACGTTGGTCAATCGAATGATGCGTCCTTCGGTAGAGACCGTCTTCTTTATGACCTCGCCGGAACTGGGCTATCTCAGCTCGTCGATCGTCCGAGAAGTCGCTCAGCTTGGCGGAGACTATTCGGGCATGGTTCCGGCGGGAGTCGCCGAAGTGCTTCGAGAGCATTTCGGCGAGCGGCCATAATCGCTTCCGTGCCCCACCACCCTGGTCCCATTGGCGCAGCGATGCTCGAAGAGCTCGGTCGATACGTGGTGGCAACGCCTTACCCCTTCGGACTCGACCTTGCCCGATGTGAGGGCATGTGGCTCGCAACCGTCGACGGGCGGCGCCTTTTCGATTGGGCGGGCTACTTCGGTTCCAAGCTCATCGCCCACAACCATCCGGGGCTCTACGCACCTGCTTACGTCGAGCGGCTTGTTCGGGCGGCCAACAACAAAGTCGCCAATCCGGACTTTCTCACGCCCGAGTGCCTCGACTACTATCGGATGCTCTATCGGCTCGCGCCGGAGATCATGCGTTCCGATCGGCTCGAGGTCTACGCCGTCAATAGCGGGGCTGAAGCGGTCGAGAACATGATGAAGTACCTCGTCGCGATGCACAACGCGAAGGGGAAGGGCAGCGGTGGGCGTCGCTTTCTCTACTTCGACAAAGCCTTTCACGGCCGGACCGTCTTTGCCCTCGGCGTCACGCAGACGATCGATCCCGTCGCGACGAAAGACTTCCGCGGTCTGGGTGGAGTTGGCAACATCAAGCTCCCTTTCCCGGCGGTAGATGGCGGTCGCTCGGATGAGGACAACCTCCGGGAGTCTGAGAAGGCGCTGACGCAGGTCGAGGGTGCGCTCCGTCAAATGGCCGACGAGATCGTCGGAATCATCGTCGAGCCGATTCAGGGTGCGGGTGGCCAACGGGTGGCTCCTTCATCGTTTTTCCGAGGCCTCTCCGAACTGGCGCAGCGTTACAACGTCTATCTCGCCTTCGACGAGGTGCAGACGGGGCTTGGGGTGACCGGAAAGATGTGGGGCCTCGATCACTTCGATCTGCCCAACCCGCCGCAGGCGGTTGCCTCCGGCAAGAAGTTCGGCAACGGCGTCGTGTTCATGCGCGAGTCCCTGGAAGACGTCGGCGTACTCGACTCGACGTGGGGCGGATCGCTCGCGGATATGGTCCGAGTGGTGCGCGAGGTCGAAATCGTCGAGGAGGAAGGCCTCATCGAGCGTGCCGCCGTCAACGGTGAGAGGCTCGCGGACGGTCTCCGAGGCTTGGTGGCCAAGCACGAAGTCGTTTCGAACGTCCGTGGTCTCGGCCTCTACCAAGGGCTCTCCCTAGACTCGGCCGAGCGCAAGGCAGCCGCGATCGAGGTCGCCCGAGAAGAGTTCGATCTGCTCCTCCTCGGCGCAGGGGTCCGCTCCCTTCGCACCCGGCCGAATCTTAGCGTCACCGCGGACGAAGTGGACGACTTTCTTGTCCGTCTCGATGGCGTGCTGACGGCAACCGCCACACTTTAAGAGAGCTCGCTATCTTGCGCCGAGCAGGTTTCGATAGGACGAAGGTCCTTGCGATTCCGCTGAAAAGGGCCGAGGATGCAAGCGGCCTGCTTGCGCGGTTTTCTCTGGCAAACGACGGCTGGTGGAAAAACGTCATATGCTGTAGGGGAGCCGAACCGTCGGCTCCCCTACAACGCGATGTCGCTTCATACCGACGGTCTGATCCAATTCCTCGACGTGCTTCCGGCGGTCGTCCGCGATCGCCTGGACAAGGCTGGTGAGCCCGAAAAGCTCGTTGAGGTCGTCCTTGACTATGGCCGTCCTCTGGAGGCCCGCTACCGCGACCGTACCGAGCGGTGGCCCGATCTGGTCGTGTCCGAGCACGACCTTGAGTTCGTGGCCAAATCGATCGGCGAGTTCGGCTCCGACAACCGTGCGGGTATCGAGCGCACCCTGCACCGCATCTCGGCCATCCGAAACCGCCACGGAAAGGTCATCGGCCTGACGTGCCGCGTGGGACGTGCCCTCGAGGGCACGATCGACATGATCGACGATATCGTCCGCTCGGGCAAGTCGATCCTTCTCCTTGGAAAGCCCGGCGTGGGTAAGACGACGAAGCTGCGCGAAGTCGCCCGCGTCCTTGCGGATGAAGTGAATAAGCGCGTCGTGATCGTCGACACCTCGAACGAGATCGCCGGCGACGGCGACGTGCCCCACCCCGGGATCGGCGCCGCGCGTCGAATGCAGGTCCGCGTCGCCGCTGAGCAGCATAACGTGATGATCGAGGCGGTGGAGAACCACATGCCCGAGGTGATCGTGATCGATGAGATCGGCACCGAAGCCGAAGCAGGCGCAAGCCGAACGATCGCTGAGCGTGGCGTTCAGCTCGTGGGGACCGCCCACGGCCAGACGCTGGAGAACCTAATGCTCAACCCGACCCTCGCCGACCTCATCGGCGGGATCCAGGCGGTGACATTGAGCGACGCCGAGGCCCAGCGGCGGGGCACTCAGAAGACGGTTCTGGAGCGAAAGGCGCCTCCGACGTTCGACGTGGTGGTCGAGTTGCTCGACTACGATCGGCTGGCCGTGCACCACGACGTGCAGAAGACGGTCGATATGATCCTGCGGGGCATCGCGCCCCGCCCTGAGATCCGCGTCCGGACGGGCGCGGGAGAGACGGAGGTGGTACAGAACGAAGAGACGGCCCAAGTGGACGACGCTTCGTTCAACCAGCGGTTTCCCGCACTCGCCCGTCGCCCCGTCGCTCCTCCCGCCCAAGCCCCCAGCGAGAAGGCCGTTGCCAAGATCGCCGGAGGCGCGCCGGGCCCGTCGTCCCCGACCCTGACGCCGTCGCCGACCGATGGCCAAGGCATGCTCCGGATCTTTCCGTACGGTATCGCCCGAACACGGCTGGAGCGCGCCATTCGCGAGAAGCGGGCGCCTGCCTTCGTGACGAACGACTTGAACGAGGCCGACGCCGTGATGGCGATCCGCAGCACCGTTCAGGCCAAGCCACGCCGATTGCGTGATCTTGCCGGACGTCCCGTCAACACGGTGGTGGTGAAGTCGAACACTTTCAGCCAAATTGCTACCGCACTGGACGACATCCTGCGCCAAGCCAGCGAGGGCACGCAGGCCGAGCAGCAAGCGCTCGACGAGGCCTCGGCCGCGATCGAACAAGTGCTCTCCTCGGGGAAGCCGTTCGATCTCGCGCCCGCGACCGCACCCGTGCGAAAGGCTCAGCACCGGCTGGCCGAGGCGAGCCGACTCGCGAGCGAGTCGGTAGGTGAAGAGCCGAATCGACGGCTTCGGCTTCTTCCCACTAAACTCGCTTAGCGGAGGCGGTGGATAGTCGCATCGCACGGCGGACCCGGCAACGGGCCCGCCGTGTTCCTCTCAGAACCCGTACTTTTAACGGCTTGGGGTGAGAACCCTATCAGGTCTATTGCGTCCAACCTTGCATGAGTACGATCAATCTCAGCAAAGTGGTGGCTGCGGTGGCCATGGGTGCGGCGATCGCCGTGCCGACGATGATGCCCGCGACCGCTTCGGCCGCTCCGCAGAGCCATCGACAGAAGTCGAAGAACACGTGGCGGAACCTGGGTTACGCCGGTGGTGCGGCGGGTGTGGCAGGACTCTTGACTCACAATAAGACGCTTGCCGTCGCCGGACTTGCGGGTGGCGCCTACTCGGCATACCGCTATGAGCAGGATCGGAAGAGCCAGAGCCGACATCAGTCTCACTACCGACGCTATCACCACTCCTACCAC
>CAXUKB010000158.1:0-5945 GCA_964251345.1 uncultured Fimbriimonas sp.
CCACCAGACCCTCCCGCAGATTCGGGCGATGTACAACGGTGACCGGCAGCGGAAATCCGTGCTCGTCGACTACGGCTTTCGCCTGCCCAGTGCCCTCGATAACCGGCCGCTGAAGTTCGAAGAATTTCTCAGCCGGGTTCCGCAGGTGGTATACGTCTCGGCGACCCCCGGGCCCTTTGAGGCCGAGACGCAGAACCAGGTCGTCGAGCAGATCATCCGGCCGACGTTTCTCGTCGACCCGCCGGTCGACATTCGGCCCACGAAGGGGCAGATCGACGATCTGCTGAACGAGATTCAGATCCGCGCGGCGGCAAGCCAGCGCACTCTCGTCACCACCCTCACGAAGAAGATGGCGGAGGATCTCACGGGCTACCTCCAGGACATCAACGTCAAGGTTCAGTACATCCACTCGAACGTCCACTCCCTCGAACGGCCGGAAATCCTTCGCGACCTGCGATTGGGCGTCTACGACGTCGTGGTCGGCGTGAACCTTCTTCGAGAGGGACTCGACCTTCCCGAGGTGACCCTCGTCGCGATTCTCGACGCGGACAAGGAAGGCTTTCTTCGCTCGGAGACGTCGCTCATCCAGACCATCGGCCGCGCCGCCCGAAACGTGAACGGACGCGTGATCATGTACGCGGACAATATCACGGGATCGATGCAGCGCGCGATCGACGAGACGAACCGTCGCCGCTCGATCCAAGAGCGCTACAACGAGGAGCATGGCACCTCGCCGCAGACGGTGAGTAAAGTGGTGCGCGAGACGGTGCGCTCCTACGACTCGGCGGAAGCGGTCGCCAACCAATACGCGCCGGACACCCTGGAGAAGATCGGCAACGACGGACTCCCCGTCCGCCTCGAGGACATCCCGATTCTCATCGCCTCTTTGGAAAAAGACATGAAGGATCTGGCCAAGACGATGGAGTTCGAAAAGGCGGCGGCGGTGCGCGACGAGATCAACTCGCTCCGAAAGTTCCTTGGCACCGATCCCTCCCGAACACTGGGTGCGGACAAACGAAAGCTCCCCGCCGCCCGCAAGGCCGCTATGCGGCGCTGAACCAAGGGTCCGTTTTCATCTCTTCACTCCTCTTTCACGCGCTTCGTTGAACATCTCCTTCGCTACGGAGTCTTGGCTCTCCAACTCCGCGACGAGGAAGGATCATGATCGACACCGAAACGAAGGAGAAGGGGAGAGATATGGGACAACTCGGCTGTGCGGGTTGCACGGGGTGTCCGCTTGGGCGGCTGATCGCTAAGGGCAAACTCACCGCGAACGTCGATCCCGTGCGATTTCAGGCCGCGCTCGCTCGGCGAAGGCTCATGGGCGGATGCGGCACGACGCAGGGATCTTCCACCGTCGGTTAGGCGGCATACTCCGTTCGTTGCTCCGTCCACCCCGACCCGAGGATCTGTTCTACCCTCTTCCGCATCCCGTCGAGACGATCGCCAATCTCGACGCGGTGACGATCGTGGAATGCGGCCAGCCGATGGTCGCGATCGTGCCGGGGCCGGGACTCCAAACGGCACGCCCGATGCGCCTACGCGAGGGAGCCTTGGAGCGACTGCGGGAAGCGGGCGAGCGGGCGGAGGCCGAGGGCATTGCCCTCCGCCTCGTCGATGCCTATCGCCATCCTGCCCGTCAGCGGACCGCCCACGCCGTCGGACGCGCGGTCGCTCGGGCTCTCCATCCCACTTGGCCGCGGCCGCTCATTCGTGAGCTGGCGAACAAGTACGTGGCCGCGCCCGACGCGATCGCCCCGCCTCCGCACACCACTGGCGGGGCAGTCGACCTTCATCTCGTCGACGGAAGAGGACGACGGCTTCCAATGGGGTCCCGCGCCCGAATCGACCATCCTCAAATCTCGGCCGAAGCCCATGCGAATCGCGAGCAGCTACGCGCCCTTCTGGAGCCTGTCGGATTCAGCAACTACGAAGAGGAGTGGTGGCATTGGAGCTACGGTGACAGCGGATGGGCGCTTCGGACAGGGGCGCCCCATGCACACTACGGCAAAGCGGTTTAGGCCGCCTGCTTCACCTGTTCCGCGTCTTCGTCCGCAAGGTGACTCGCGAACGGAAGGTAGATCAGGTTGTCGCGGAACAGAGCCTTCCCGCTCCGGTTGGTCATCCAGTCGCCTCGGCAAGTCGTGCAGATGGCGATTCGCTCCAGTCCATCGGAGTTCAGGGATGAGACGTCGCAGTAGGGGCAGTTCATGGCTCTCCCGGTTCTTTTTCCCGGAATCGGCATTGCCTTTCCTCGTAAGTGTTCCAGCTATAGGAGGCGGCGTGAAGCCGATCACAAGGCGCGATCTTCAATCGCGTACGCACTCGTGAAGGCCTGCCGCTCGACCAGAGCGTCTGCGACGCCGCCTAGCCCTGCGCGACGCCCCTCCCTGAGGCGTCCGCCGCGAACCATGCCGCCCCTTACGATCGAGTCTTAGCGAGTGCAAGACTCAGGATAGTCTCGCCACGACCGCATCCCGATATTGGGCGGTCGATGCAGTGCCGCCTAGGTCCCGGGTAACGTCTTTTCCGTCCTTCAGTACGGCCAACACGGCGTTTTGCACCCGATCGGCCATCGTGTGCTCCCCGATGTGCCGGAGCATCATCGTCGCGCTGGAAAGGAGGGCGGTGGGATTGGCGAGCCCCTTTCCGGCGATGTCAGGCGCGGAGCCATGGACCGCCTCGAAGACGGCGCTCGCGATCCCGATGTTCGCTCCCGGCGCCAGGCCGAGGCCACCGACGAGACCCGCGCAGAGATCGCTGACGATGTCGCCGTACAGGTTTTCTGTGACCAACACGTCGAAGGTCTCCGGGCGGGTGACCAGTTGCATGCAGCAGTTGTCGACGATGATGTCGTCGCCGACGATGTCCGAATATTGCCCCGCGACCTTGTAGAACTCCTCAAGGAACATGCCGTCTGACATCTTCATGATATTGGCCTTGTGGACAGCGGTGACCCGCTTTCTTCCCTGCTTGCGGGCCATGTCGAAGGCGTACGCGCAGATCCTCATGCACGCGCCACGCGTGATGACCTTGATGGACTGGGCGAGATCGGGCGTCGGCATAAACTCGATGCCCGCGTAAAGGTCCTCCGTGTTCTCCCGCACGATGACGATGTCGAGGTCTCGGTCGCTGAACGGCGTGATGACGCCGGGCAGGGATCGCGTCGGCCGAACGTTCGCGAAGAGGTCGAGCTTCTTGCGGAGCGTCACGTTCGCGCTGACGTGTCCCTTACCGATCGGCGTGGCCGTGGGCCCTTTGAGGGCGATTCCGATCTCGCGAATCGTCTGCACCGTCGCGTCTGGCATCGCGGGCCCACCCTTGTCGAGGCTCGGTTGCCCCGCCTCCAAAAAGGTGTAGTCGGCCATGAAGCCCGCCGCCTCGAGGATGCGCAGCACGGCGTCGGTGATCTCGGGACCGATGCCGTCGCCGGGGATGATCGCAATACGTCGCGGGAGCATGGCGGCAGTGTACTCGCGGGAGAATCGGCCCTTTCGTCCCGGCTTTAAGCGTACAAACGTCAATCCGTGAAACGTCCGACGAAACCGTACGTCACTACCACCAAGACGATGTCACGCCGTTTGTTTCCGCTTCTTGCCACCTTCGCAATCCTTGCCCTCGCCGCCGTCGCGGGCGCGCAGGACCGCCACGACGACAAAGATCGCCACGATCACTCCTCGCACAGCGATAAGCCGTCGCGCTCCCGTGCCGATCGAGACCGCAAATCGCGCGACTCGGACGATCGTCACTCGACGTCGGATCGGACGCGCGGCGACAGCCACTCGACCTCTTCGGATCGCGCCGGAACGGCGGGGGATCGCTCCGACCGGGGCGGGGACCGATCCAACCCTTTCAACCATAGCGGTGGTGGGCGGGACGACCGGAGCGGACAAGGCGCTCCCGGACGTCAGGATGACCGGGGCGACGCCGGCCGCCGCGGCGACGTCGCTTCCGTGAACCCTCGGGGACGAGCCGTGCTGGGCGTTCCGGTCCACGATCACGCTCCCGCATACTGGGACGGCCGCGGGCACGCAACGGCGACCCATTACGGCGCGCCTCCCGTCCACGCCCTTCTCGGCGTTCAGATCAACCAGGGTGGCGCCTATCGCGGCACCGAGGTCGCGATCGGCGCCCAAATCGGCGGCCTTCGCGTGGGCTACGTCAGCTACTCCGATCCGGGCTATCGCCGCAGCAGCTACGGCGTGAGCGTCGGAGTCGGCTTCGGCTACTCGCACTACGCGTACGATCCGTACGTGCCGGGTGCGGTTGTGGTCGCGTCGCCTTGGTACCGTTACTCCTACCTTCCGCCGTACCTCGACCGCAGCAACGTCATCATCGTGAACAGCTATCCCGCCTGGAACTGGGACGGGTGGCAGCGGTACGACTACGATCAAGGCCGGAACAACCTCGCGGTTCGCGATGCCGTCGACGATCTGCGTGATGCCTTCGAAGAGGCGAGCACACGGATGGCCGACCGGTTGGTGCCCGAAGAAGGCGACATCGCCATCTTTAACGGCGGCAAGTACGACTACTCGCTTAATCCCGACGACTTCCAGAAGATGTTCTTGGATGGCATCGAGCAATCCAAGACCGTCCGTTACGAAATCGAAGAGGTTCGAACCAGGGGCGACGAGATTCGCGTCCGTGCCCGGCACGAGTACACGGACTCGTGGGGCGAGACCCAGTCGGTCGTCCACACGATCACGTTCCGGCGTGAGAATGGCGGCGACTACGTGATCCGCGAGTTCGGTTCCGAGTAACCGAACATCGGCCGAGCGTCGCTAAGCGCTCGGCCGTTCGCCGATGTAAGGCGTAAACCGCCCCACCCAGCGGCCCTGGAGTTCGACCTCGCCCGGCATACCTTCGGCGCAGTTGAAGTAAGTATCGGGGGCGACCGGGTACTCCCCGACCTTGCCGTCGGGTGTTCGCATTCGAACGTAAAATCGCGGATTTTCGGCCGCCTCAAGGTCCCAGTCGCTGAGGAAGTCGCCGCTCTTCGTCATCGCGTACCGGCTGAGCACAAGCGCGTCGGCGATCACGCGCCGCGGCCCGCGTGTCTGAATTTTGTTGTATGCAAGCCCGTACCATACGGCGGCGCTCATGAGGGCGAGTCCGACGATGAAGATCGTGATTGTCAGCGGGACGTAGTTCAGCGTCCCCGCGTCTCGGATGCGGTCGGTCCCCGGCTCTCGCGTCATCGTCCCGTGGAAAACGCCCGCCAAGGAGAACACCCACATTAGAGGCAGCGAGCAAAAGGCGATCGACGCACCGATAGCGAGCACCCAAGCTACGATTTTCTCTTTCGTCGCGTCCATCGGTCGTTCGCTTTGACGGCCCGAGCAGGCTACTTCGTCCCAAAGACCTCGACAGTAGGGCTAAGGCCCTACGAAGCTCCGTACGAACAACGCTTTGGGTCCCGCCGCTTATGACTCCTGAACGAGCTGAAGAGAACGGGTGGCATCGGAACGATCGCGTTACAGCGGGATGTGCTGGACGGCGATGTGAGAGCCATCCGGCGCGATGAGCACGATTCCGAGGACGCGCTCCGCAGGATGGCCGAAGCTCGTAAGGAATGGGACCGGTTGCGCACGAGCGGCTTCGAAGGCATCGGTCAGGCTTAGGAAATCGAGGCGGTAGGCGGATAGAGGCCGACCGTTTTGGCGGGCGTCGGAGGCGAGATAAGCCTCACCGACTTCCTCGGACCCGAGAGCGATGAGCCAGGCCTCGCCCATGAGGTCGACCGAATAGGCGTAACGGCCCTCGGGGTGTTGCCACACGGCCCAGTATCGCTCCGGCTCGTACGAGGCGAGTGACTCCGCGACGGAGTCTTGGATCGGGAGGTCGAGGGGCATTCTGAGTAGCCCCGGCAGGATGCCGGGGAGACGACGGCGGGTGCCTCCTTGAAGGAGGCGCCATGATCAGACGGAGGCGGAGAGACCCTGGGC
>CAXUKB010000158.1:5955-6578 GCA_964251345.1 uncultured Fimbriimonas sp.
GCGATTCGGTGACCGTCAACGACGCACGGTTAGAGTATCTCGCGGCGGAGAGACCCTGGGCCATCAAGATCTGACGCGAGTGGTTCACGGTGAAGGCGACCTTGTGGGTCACGGACTCCATGATGCCCTCGGCGCCGGGATGGCCGTTGCCGCTCGCCTTGACGCCGCCGAAGGGCAGATGAACCTCCGCGCCGATGCTCGGCAGGTTCACATAGCCTAGGCCGTACTCGGCGTGGTCGCGAACGTACCGCCATTTGCGGTAGTCCTCGGTAATCACCGCCATGGCGAGGCCGTAGTCGGTGTCGTTGTAGACCTCGACCGCCTCTTCCATGCCGTCGACGCCGATGATGGCGACGTGGGGGCTGAATGCCTCCTCGCGAAGGCAGAACGTGCCCTTCTTGTACGAGTCGAAGCGATACACGAAGGGCGAGACGAACGTGCCGCCCTCATAAATACCGCCGCTTAACCGCTCGCCCCGGAGCAGGACTTCCCCGCCTTCCTCCTCGGCCTTCGCGTTATGGAACGCCCATTTCTCCGCGCTGCCTTCCTCGATAAGCGGCCCCATGAACGTCTCCTCTAGAAGGCCGTCGCCGGTCCGAATCCGGTTGGCGGGCTCCAGATAC
>CAXUKB010000158.1:6588-10370 GCA_964251345.1 uncultured Fimbriimonas sp.
CCAGATACATGTCGGTGAACTTCGAGAGGAGGCTCTTATCGATGATGCAGCGGCTGGTCGAAACGCAACGCTGGCCTGTCGTCTTGAGCGAACCCAAGACGCAGGCGCTGACCGCCAAGTCGAGATCGGCGTCGGCAAGGACGATGGTGGCGTTCTTACCTCCCATCTCGGTCGCCGCGAACTTGTAAGCGTCGCCCGCGGCGACCTGCTGGATGTGCTTGCCCACCGCTCGAGAGCCGGTAAACAAGACCACGTCGACGTCCTTGTGCCGCACGAGCGGATCGCCAACCTCTTCGCCCATGCCATGCACGAGGTTGATCACGCCTGCCGGGAAGCCCGCCTCTTCGAAAAGCTCCATAAGCTTGTGGCCGCAGATCGGCGTCTGTTCGGCAGGCTTAAAGACGACGGTGTTGCCGGCGAGCACGGCGGGCAGCACGACCCACAGCGGAATCGCGACGGGGAAGTTCCAAGGCGTGATGCAGGCGACGACACCCTTGGGCTTGCGCAGGATATAAGCGTCCTTCTCCGCGATCTCCGACGAAATCGCCTGACCGATCGGCAGTCGGCCGAGCCCCGCGATGTACTGGGCCATGTGGAGCGCCTCGACCGCGTCGGCGCGCCCTTCGTTGATCGCCTTGCCGCACTCTCGCGTGCAGAGCACGCCGAGTTCCACGAGATCCCGCTTGATCAACTGTGCGAATTTATCGACGATCTCCGCGCGCTTCACCCAGCTCAGTTCGCGCCACGAATGATACGCCCGCTCCGCGGCGGCGACGGCCTGATCGACGTCGCCTTTGTCCGAGAGCGGCACAATGCCGACGACGTCTTCACGGTTCGCCGGATTGACGCTCTGAAACGGCTCGCGGGCGTCCTGCCACTGCCCATCGATGAAGTTGCGGGCGTGGACCGTGGTCGAGGGCCGGGAGATTGTGTTCATGGTGATGAAAGGAGTGTACCGGGCGTGCTAATCGGCCAAGATAAACGTAACTTGTCCATCGTGCGCGTTTTTCGCTCCCTGGCCACCCTGGCTTTCCTCCCGCCCTCGTTCGCCGTTGCGCATGCCGCCGAAGCGGTTGCGAAGGGATCCGAACTGTGGGTGAACGGCGTCCGGGTCGCCCGCTTCACGGCTCCGGTGGGCGTCGTCACACCCGCCAATCGGGCCGAGCTTGCGGCCTCGCGGCTTGCGAGTGGCAGCACGGCATCGGCGAAAGGACCCTACGTGATCGTCGACGGAACGGCGGTCTACGCGGTCGCGGTCGGCGACGCAAAGGCGGCGGGCACCACGCCGGAGGCTCTCGCCTCTACCTGGGCCAAGTCTCTCAACGCCGCGTTGCACATCAAGCCCCTGGAGGTCGAGGATGAGTTCGTCAATCTTCCGGTGGGCGGCCTGCGAACCCTTCGGCTGAAGGGTACGGAGGCCGGACGGGCGACCCTTAAGACGGACAACGCCTCGGTCGCGACGATCGGCCGGACGATCAAGGGTGTCGTCGTTCACGCCGTGGGTATCGGCCACGCGACGATCGCCATTCAGGGACCAACGGCAATGGAATCCGTCGACATCACCGTCAAACCGAGCGCGGCCGCTTTGCCTCGGGTCTTGGACGTCGAAGTGACCGGAGCCCCGAGCGTGGGAAGCACCGTCATGGGTGCGGTCGAAGGCGCACTGAAGACGAGGCTAGTCGGACTTCCCGGCGTCAAATGGAAACTAGGACCGATCCACTCTCGCTCGCTCGAGAGTGGGCAGGCACTCGACGTACCGGTGAAAGTCACCGCCGAAGCGCCGGGCGCCTTCCCCACCGTCGGCGTGGTCGACATTCGCGTCAAGAACGTTCCAATCGCGAGGATCGCGGACGAGAGTCTCTGGTATTCGAACGATCCGGAGACGGTTCGCGCACCAGGCAACCTCTTTGCGGCGAGCGTGAAAAAAGGCGAAGCGGCGCGATTGCTCTACCATCACATGAACGGCACCGTAAACACGATGTTCCTTCGCGTGCAGGCCGTTAACGAGAGCGACGTGCCCGCGAGGGTCGCGCTCACGCCGGGCGACGGCACTCCGGACAAGAACCCAGTGAAGGCTGGACTCGACGCCGCAGGCCAGTACATGAAGGGATTTGTGAGCGGAAGCGCGGAGATCGTCACCATTCCGCCGCACGGTTCGATGCCAATCTGTCTGCGCCGTCTCGCACAATACGAAACCGGCAGTGGACTCTGCTCCATTCGCCTCATCGACGGTCCGGATTCGCTGCTCGTCCGCACCGACGCCTTCCCCCCTTTTCAACTCGACGACCGCTGGATCGCGGCCCTGTTCTCCTCAACGCCTTGGCGTGAGGTGGGTTCGAATCCCATGACGGACTACGACCGCGCCCCGATGGAGGCGAGCCTCCATATCTACCCCGCGCCTTATAAGACGGAGACCGTCGACTATGAGGTCGGCGGCCGGTTCGGCTTCGTCCGATTGGGACAGCGGCCGATCCAACGCCAGGACCAAGGCGGCGGGCTCGACGGCAACTTTGGGGTGCTCTACACGATCAAGACGAAGCTGGAGAACCCCAGGGCGAGGGCGACCGACGTCGAGGTCGTCTTCGAGGCAAGCGCCGGTTACGCGGGCGGCCTCTTCGTGATCAACGGACGAACCGTCACCATTCCTCAGCTTTCTCCGAAGATGGAAGGGCAGGTCATGCGCATCCGCCTCGCCCCCGGTCAGACGCAAAGCTTCGACATCATCACCCTTCCCCTCTCTGGAAGCGCCTATCCCGCGACGCTCACGTTCCGTCCCGTAATGGACGGACTGCGCGCCTCGCGATAAGCGAATCCGTCTTTGCGTCGTGACGAGAGCATCCGTTGTCACTTCGTCGTAGAAGGAGCAGACCGTCCTATGGAACCGACCTTCAAGACCATCGCCGACCTGTTCGCCGTCGCCCAGCCGACGGAAGAGGAGATCGCCGAAGACCGGCGCAAAAAGCACGGTGAAACCCCGGAGGAGAGCGAAGCCTTGGGTGGACTTTTCCTCGGTGAGAACAATATCGCGGAGGCGGTGCGCCACTTCAAGGAAGCCGTCGCGCAACGGCCGTCGAACGACATCTCTTCGATGGTGAACCTCGCGGGAGCTCTCGACTACGGCGATCAGACTCCGCAAGCCATGCGTCAGTATCTGCTCGCCCTCCGTCGGCAGAAGGACGCCGTCGAGCCGCGCGTCGGCCTGCACGACGCCTATCGACGGTACGGACGCTTTTCGGACGCGGTTCGTGAGATGGAGCTCGCGATCGAGCACGAGCCGTACAACCCCTACCTGCGCATCAAGCTCGCGGAAACGTTACGCGACGCGGGGTATCCGAAACGGGCGGTCGAAGCGGCGCAGAGCGCCATCGTCGTCCGGCCCGACGAAGCGTTCTATCACTATTGGCTCGGCGACCAGCTCGTCGCGACGGGCGACGACGAGGATGCGCTAGCCTCGCTCCGGGCCGCGATCGAGCTGTCGCCGGGCGACGATCATCTGTTCCTTCGGGCGGCGGTGCCGTTTTGGCGCCTGGGCCGACGCGCGGAGGCCGTGAAGTCGGTGCGCCTGGCTTCGGACCTCGATCCTTCGAAGCATCTGTATCACGGCTTGCTCGGAATCATGCTCGAGGAGATGGACCTTACCGAAGAGGCGCACCTCGAAAGCGACCGAGCGAAGCGGATGGACAGCTACGATCACGAGTTGTTCACGAGACTCCTCGCGGAAATGCGGATCGAGGCGTAGGGTCTCGCAGGCCACCGGCTGGGTAGCCAGAGTCACCTCGGGC
>CAXUKB010000159.1:0-10355 GCA_964251345.1 uncultured Fimbriimonas sp.
GGTCTATGGCGGACAGCCGCGCGTCGCGATCGTCGCGGCGGCGCTGGGCGGCGCGGCTTTGGGTTTCCTGAAGCACAACTACAATCCGGCACGCATCTTCATGGGCACCGGCGGCGCCTACGTCCTCGGCTTTACCCTCGCCTGCCTCTCTATCGTGGGCGCGCTGAAGACGGCCGCCGCCGCTTCCCTTCTGATTCCCGCGCTCGTGTTCGGCGTACCCATCTTCGACGCCTTTTTCGTCATCATCCGCCGGATCGCCAGCGGACAGCCGATCACTCAGGCCGACAAGCGTCACCTGCACCACACGCTTCTGCTTCGAGGCCTGAGCCAAAGGCAGACGGTTTGGGTGCTTTATGTCGCAACGGGACTGCTTTGCCTCACCGCCCTTGCCCTAATCCGAATCTATGCGTAGATCCCTGCCAAGGTGGTTCGTTCTAAGTCGCGCTCCCTGCACGCCTCCCCTTCCCGTGAGGACGACCCTTTGAGGCCGCTCGTCTTCTGCATCGTCGGCACCCGGCCGGAAGCGGTGAAGATGGCACCGGTCGTCGCCGAGCTTCGTCGCTACGACGCCATCGAAACGCGACTCGTTTCGACGGGTCAGCACCGCGAGATCCTCCTTCAGGCGCTTGCGACGTTTGGTCTCAAGCCGGACGTGGATCTGGCCATCATGACCCACGGCCAAACCCTCGCGGGCGTCACCTCAAAGGCCTTGGAGGGCATCGACGGCCTCGTCGCGGCGCAGGGTCCCGCCATGGTGATCGGGCAAGGCGACACGACCACCGCCTTCGTCGCCGCCCTCGCCGCATTCTATCGCCGCGTGCCTTTTGCCCACGTCGAGGCGGGCCTCCGGACGGCGACGATCGACGATCCTTTTCCGGAGGAGTTCAACCGGCGCGCGGCGGGACTCATCGCCTCGCTCCACTTTCCGCCGACGGACTGGGCAAGGGACAACCTTCTGCGCGAAGGCAAGGATCCGGCGACGATCACCGTGACCGGCAACACGGGAATCGACGCCGTCCTTCAAGCGGCGGCCCACGGCACGGAGGTCTGGTATCCCGGCGCCGAACGCATCGTTCTCCTGACGACCCATCGGCGTGAGAACTGGGGCGAACCGCAGACCCGCATCGCCCGCGCCGCCCGCGACCTCATCGATCGATTTCCCGACACGCGGCTCGTGGTCGCGATGCACCCGAATCCCGCGGTTCGCGAAACGCTCCAAGGCGTACTCCGCGACCACCCCAGGATCGATCTGATCGAACCGCCGGAATACGAACGGTTCGTCAAGCTGATGCAACGCGCCGCGCTGATCCTAAGCGACTCGGGCGGCGTTCAGGAGGAGGCCCCCGCCTTCGGAATTCCGGTGCTCGTCCTGCGGGAAACCACGGAGCGGCCGGAAGGCGTGCATGCCGGAACCGCGAAGCTCGTGGGAACCGAGTACGAGGCGATCTTGAGCGAAGCCTCCGCCCTTTTGGATGACGCGAAAGTGTATAACGCTATGGCCCAAGCGGTCAGCCCCTACGGCGATGGCCGAGCGGCCGCCCGCATTCGCCACGCCGTCATGAGCTATCTCGGAATCGACTCGCCCCAGGAGACCGCTTGGACCCACTGAGGGCCATCGTCTACGGGGTCGTCCAAGGCCTGACGGAGTTCCTGCCGATCAGCAGCAACGCCCATCTGCGCCTCACCCCCCTGCTGTTCGGCTGGAACGAGCCGGCCGAGACCTTCACCGCTTTCACCGCGGTCATTCAGCTCGGCACCACCCTCGCGGTCCTGATCTACTTTCGGAGCGAGTTGCGGGCCGCGCTGTCGGGCTGGTTTGCCAACATCAAGGACCGATCGAAGAACACGCCCGAGTCTCGCATGGGCTGGGCCGTGTTCTACGGCACGATCCCGATCGTGATCCTGGGGCTTCTGCTGAAGCATCACATCGAGACGACGTTCCGATCGCTCTACGTGATCGCGGGATCGTTCATCGTGATGGGCCTGCTGATGCTCTACTTCGACCGTCGGCCAGGTGGTCGCGAGGAGCGTGACGTTCAGCCGCGCGATGGCGTTCTCGTCGGGCTTTGGCAGTGCGTCGCGCTGCTGCCCGGCATGAGCCGAAGCGGAAGCACGATTACCGGCGGCCTCGCTCTCGGCTTCGACCGCGTCGCCGCGGCACGCTTCTCGTTCCTGCTCGGCATTCCGAGCATCACGCTTGCCGGGCTGAAGGAGTTCTGGGACCACCGTCGCGAGATCGGCGGACCGCTCCTCGTGCCGACGCTGATCGCCACAGTGGTGAGCTTCGTTGTCGGTTACGCGAGCATCGCCTGGCTGCTAAAGTTCGTTCAGCGGCGCGGCATCACGCCGTTCGTCTGGTACCGGCTCGCCCTTGGCGCGCTGCTCCTGATCCTCTTGGGCACCCATCGCCTGCATCCCTTCGACGGCGATCAGCCGACGACCGCGAGTTCTTCCCCGTCTGGGCCTTAGAGGTCGTTTCACAACCATCCTTCGTACCCCTCCTCTGCGCTTTTGCGAGAACCCAAGGCGAGATCATGCGGCCACCGGCCGAGGTGTGAAAGGAACTCCACGTCCTTTCGACCGCTGGCGAAGGCATCACAATAGTGGCCATGTTCCGCAAGAAGCCCCCGGTGCCGACTTTGCCGCCTCAGTGGCTCGTCGTGGGTCTCGGCAACCCCGGACCGGAGTACCGGGGCACCCGGCACAATGTGGGTTTCGAGTTGATCGACCGGTTGGCGGAAGGCAATCGGATCAAGCTCGACCGCTCGAAGCATCAGGCGCGCTACGGAGTGGGAACGATGTTCGATACCTCCGTCCTGCTCGTGAAGCCGCTTACCTTTATGAATCTCAGCGGCCGCGCCGTCGCACCGCTCCTCAAGGAATACGGCCTTGGGCCGGAGCGGCTTCTCGTCGTGGCGGACGACACCGACCTCGCGCCCGGACGCGTTCGACTGCGACCCGAGGGGAGCGCGGGCGGCCATAACGGGCACAAGAGCCTGATCCAGTCGCTTGGGACGCAAGCCTACGCGCGCCTCAAGATCGGGATCGGCCGGACCGCGAAGGACGAAACGATCGACCACGTTCTCGGCCCTTTTCGCCCCGACGAGCGGCCCGAGATCGAAGCCGCCCTGCGACGATGCGAGACCGCGATCGAGACGCTTTTTCACCGCGGAATCGAAGCGGCGATGCAAGACGCGAACGGTGGTTAAGGACTTCGGGTCCTGAGGCCCATCGATCCCGGGTGCCATCCTTAGTCCCGAAACGCGCTATGACCGTTCTCATCAAAGCTCGACGATTCACGCCTCTTCTGCTCCTCGTCGCGGGTTGCCATCGCGCGCCGCCGGCCGCTCCGGTCGTCACGGCCCCGGTACCCGTGCCGCGTACGGTGACGCTGGCCGCCGGAACGCCGGTCAAGCTCATCCTGCTCGACGAGCTAACCTCCGGAGGGAGCGACGAAGGCTCAAAGGTTCGTTTGGCACTGGCCGAGCCGCTCGACGGACTGCCCGCGATGAGTCCGGCCGACGCGATCGTTTCGCAATCGCGGACGGAGGGCACCTTGGGCGCGATGATGAACCGCCCGGCCCGCCTCAAGCTCACGCTTGGAAACCTAACCGGCCCGAACGGCCAAACGATCCCCCTATCCGCCGATGCAAAGGAGGTTCATGACTATGAACTGAATCGAGCGAACACCGGACGTCCCGACGTCATGCAGCGAGAACCCGAGGAGGTCGACGTCGCGACCGGCGTGACCGTCCAGCAACTGGTCGAGAAGGGCGAGAGCGGCGGACTCGATCCGAAGCAGGTCGGCGATCTCGCGCGCAAGCTCGGCATGAACGAAACGGCGAAGCTGGCGGACGCCGGGGGCCTGGATCAGGCGCAAAGGCTCGTCCAGACGGTTCGCCAGGGCGGAGCCGTCGCCGGCCTCGCGAGCGGCGGCACGATCGCCGCCGCGATGGAGCTCGTCAGTCTCGCCGGCGACGTCGGCCATCGGTTGGGACGGTCGCTCGGCGGCCGCAACATTCGCGCCTATCCTGGAACGATCCTTCCCGTCTTCGTCGCGAGAGACACGACGATCACGCTTCCACCGGGCTAAAGCGCGGCGGCGAGCGTACGGGTGAGATGGTCGGGCGCGGTCCACGCCTGCTCCGAGGGTCCGACTCGAGGAACGACCGCGATCACGTCATGAAGCGGGATGGTTCCGTAGGTGCGCGAATCGACCGATTGTGCGAGATTGTCCCCGAGAACGTAGAGGCGGTCTTCCGGTACGGTGAGGTCACTCCGCCTCATGCGCTGGCGAACCATCGCATTTCGCATCATCATGTTGACCGGGATCTTCCACTCCCCAAGAAAGTGATACCGCTCGATGCGATCGCCCGGTAGAAGCGCGACCCGCTTAATCATCGTTTCGGAGCCCCGTCGGAAGACGACGACGTCGCCCCGCGCGATCTGATGGGGACGCGCGTCGCCGATAAGCCACTGCCCGCTGGCGAGCGTAGGGCTCATCGAATCGCCATCGACCACGAAGGGACGATAAGGCTGAAGAAGCAAAAGGGTGCCGGAGAGGGCGACAGCGGCGGGAGTTCGGAGGTTCATTGCGGTCACCTCCCACGCGACCGTTCCTTCCCGACCTTCGCCGGCTCCCGCATCGGCGCGGGGGAACGTCCTCCCGCGACATTTCAGGACTGCGCGCCGCTTCGATGGGTGACGCGCATTCCCGAGGTCGCCGGGGCTGAGGAGGGGCGGCACTCCGCCCGTCGCTTATCGTCATGACGGCTTAGGGTGGGGTGAAGGTTCGTGGCGACGAACGCTCTTTTCGTGCGGTAGGAAACGCGTGGCCTCTCACGATCCGGTGATCATCGTCGGCGCCGGCCTCGCGGGCCTTGCCTGCGCCGGCGCCCTTGATGCGAAAGGAATCGCGTTCCGTCTCTTCGAGGCGAGCGATCGCGTGGGCGGACGGGTCCGCACGGACGTCGTCGACGGCTTTCGGCTCGATCGCGGCTTTCAGGTCCACTTTCCGTCGTATCCAAACGCTCGCCTTGCCCTGCAAGGCGCCGATCTCGACTTGCGTCCTTGGCGCAATGGAGCGCGGGTTTGGGATGGCAAGCGTCTCCGGACGATAGACCGTGACCGTCCTCTCCTCACGGTATGGGACGGCGTCTTGGATCCCGCAGACCTTGCCCGTCTCGGTCTTCTCGCCGTTCAGGTCGCGGGACAGCCCGTTCGCATTCTCCACGCCCTACCTGATCGCTCGGCCGACGAAGAGTTACGTCGCCGCGGCTTCTCCGAGGCGGCGATGACCCGGTTCTTCCGCCCCTTCTACGGCGGGGTTTTCGTCGATCCTTCCCTAAGCCTCTCGCGCCGCCAGTTCCTGTTCGTACAGAAGATGCTCGGTGAGGCTCCCGCGTCTCTGCCAAACGCCGGAATGGAGACGATCCCCCGCGCACTCGCCCGGCTCTTCCCCGCCGAACGGTTGTCTGTCGAGACCCCGGTCGATGAAATCCTCTATCGATCCGACGGGGCTGTCGAGGGCGTCCGAGTCGCGGGCGAGCGGGTCGCCGCGTCCGCCGTCGTCCTCGCCGTCGACGCGGACGCCGCCAGTCGCCTAAGTGGCCTGCCGCTCGCGCGGGGTTGGCTCGGAAGCGTAGCCCTTTACTTTGAGTCGGAGCGACCCGTTTGTGAAGGTGCGTACATCGTCCTCAACGGATCGGGCGAAGGGAGGGTCAATGAAATCGTGCCGATCAGTAACGCCGCCCCCGGCTACGCCCCGCCGGGCCGTCATCTTCTTTGCGCGGTCATTCTAGGCGATCCACCCGAACCGGACGCCGAACTGGTCCAGATCGCACGCCGGGAGACGCTCGCCTGCTGTCCCGATGCCGGTAATCTCCAGTTCTTGCGCCTCGACCGTATTCGACACCATCAGCTTCCCCAGCCACCCTTCGAAACGACCCTCCCCGAATCGCCTCCGGGTCTCCTGCTCGCGGGTGAGCTCGCGACGAACTGCAGCATCGACGGCGCGATCGGCAGCGGTCTTCGCGCGGCAAAGGTGTTGGCCCGATGAAAGTGGCGATCGTCGGCGCGGGAACGGCGGGACTCGCTTGTGCCCGGACGCTCGTTGACGCGGGCCACGAGGCCGTCGTCTTCGAAAAGAGTCGTGGATTCGGCGGTCGGGTGACGACCCGGCGCAAAGACGGCTTCGTCTGGGACACGGGCGCGGGCTACATCGAAGCGGAGATGCTTCCCCACCTTCCCCCCGACGGGCTCACGCGGATCGACAAGCCGGTCTGGGTCGTTGGCGAAGACCTCACCCCCCGACCGGATCGGGAGACCGGTCCACGCTACGCCTACGTCGGCGGCAACAATTCGCTCGGCAAGGGCTTGGCGGCGGGTTTGACGATCCACCGAGAAACGAGGATCGAGTCGCTCGTCCCCCTGCGAAACGAGTACGACGCCGTCGTGCTCACGGCTCCGATTCCCCAAACCCGCGATCTGCTCGCCACGGTTTCCGAAGCGCGCGACCTAGGCGAGGTTGCCTACCGCTCCTGCCTCGCCGTCGCGCTCGGCTACGAAGGCGCCGCGCCGGACGTGCCTTACGTCTCGCTTATGGCGCGAGACCTGCCCCTGGGTTGGCTCAGTCTGGAAAGCACAAAGTGTCCAGGCCGGGCCCCGGAGGGATGCTGCTCATTCGTCGCTCAGCTCGGTGAGACGTTCAGCGTCGAAAACTACGCGGTCGAAGCCGACGATCTGATTGCCTTAGCCGCTGGCTACGTGCAGCGCCTCTACGGGTTGGAATGCCCCATCGTGTCCGACGTGATGCGCTGGCGGTTCAGCCAACCGACCGTATTGGGCGACTTCGACAAAGCCAACCCTCCCGATACGCGAATCCTCGTCGCGAGCGACGGGCTCACCGGAGGCAAAATTCACCACGCCTACGCGGCGGGACTCAAGGCCGCGCAAAGGCTGATCGAGGGAGGCTGAACAATCGGAATCAAGCGAGCGACTTCCAGAAACGACGCTACACCGGGCTGGCGTCGAGGACGGGCTCGCCTGCCTCGCGCGGATCGACCTCTCCGACTTGCTTGGCGGCGGGCAGGCTGTTCGCCGGCTCACCGAGCCACGCTTTGCCCCTGAGGGTCAAGGAATAGCCCTTGCCGTAGTCGCCGCCCGCGTCCTCGCTGGTGGTCTTCGGTGGTCCGGGGCGAAGATAACCCTTAAGCACGAGCGACCATGCCGCTTCCATGTAAAGCTCGTTCGTTTCGAGCCTCGTGTGGGTAGGTTCGAGGTGGGTGCCCGAGTTCGTGACCTCTTCCCAGAGCCAGGGGAGGAAAAGATCGTACTCGCGGGAGTGGCGCCGCATTCGGCCGGAGTCGTCGTTCCGAAGTTCGGCGATAAACGCCTTGATGAACTCCTCGGCGTCGTCCGGCGTTAACACGTCCGCCCCTTTTCGCAGATCCATAACCCATCTACGGCGGGGCGGCTCCCGTGGTGCCTCCTTCCAGAAGGCATCCTTGCTTCGTGCCACCGGCTTCTAGCCGGTCGGCCTAGCCCTTGAGCCGAACGTGAAAGCCGACGATCGCCGCCGAGACGTGGACGTTGAGCGATCGCCCTTTGCCCAACATTGGGATGTAGACCGAGCCGTCACAGTGCTTCATCACCGTTCCGTACACGCCGTTGGCCTCGTTGCCGAGAACGAGGCAGGTCTTGGGAGGGTATTCAAAATCCATAAAGCTTCGCGCTCCATCGGCGATCTCGACGGCGATGAGCGTCCAGCCCTCCTCCTTCAGCTTGAGCGCCGCCTCCTCATTGCGCTCGATGTGCCGAAAGCGAATGCGGCGGTGATGGCCGAGGGAGGTCACGCCGATCATCGGGTTCGGAGGCACGGGGGTTCGGCCGGTCATCACCATCTCCTTCGCTCCGCAGCCGTCCGCCACACGGAACATCCCGCCCACGTTGTAAGCGTCCTCCCAATCTTGGAGGAGGAAGGCGAGCTCTACGTCGGAGGCCTGATCGCGGCGAGCCTCCTTCATCATCTCGCGCACGCCCGTTTTCGAGCGAATGGTGCTCACTCCTCTAGTGTGGCGCGGGCGTCCCGCCGGCGGCTTAAAGAGCGCAGAACGAGCGTTTTCGGCAGGGTCATCTCGTCCATCGCCTCCCGCAGGCCCTCTCGCCCGAATCCGCTGCGTCGCACACCGCCGTAGGGCATCGCGTCGAAGCGCAAGCTTGGAGAGTCGTTTACCACGACGCCGCTCACGTCCAGCAATCGAAAGGCGGCTTCCGCCGTCGCGAGGTCGCGCGTAAAAATCCCCGCGTGAATGCCAAATCGGGAAGCGTTAACCTTCTCGGCGGCCTCTTCGAGGGTGTCGAACGGGGCGAGGGTGAGCACGGGAGCGAAGACCTCCTCCGTGGCGAGCGCGCAGCCTTCCGGCACGTCCTCCAGCAGGGTAGGAAACATAAGGGTGCCTTCTCCGCCCCCTCCGGCGACGAGCGTCGCACCCGACTCTCGTACCATACGCTGGGCCCGCTCGGCCGCCTCTGGCGTGATCAACGGTCCACAGACGGTCGCCTCGTCCTCGGGATCGCCCGTCGGCAGTTCACTTGTCTCCCGCGCCAGCCGCTCACGAAAGCCGTCGTAGACTGAACGGTGGACCAGAACGTGCTGCGCCGAGATGCAAATTTGGCCGGCGTAGCCGAAGCCGCCGAGGGCGATGAGTCGCGCCGCGCGATCGAGGTCGGCATCGGGCATGACGATCGCGTGGGCGTCGCCACCCAACTCGAGGGTAACCGACCGATCCCACAGCCGCTGCTTTAAAGCCCAACCTACCCGTTCGCTTCCGGTGAAGCTCAGCATGGCGATGCGCGGGTCGTCCAGCATCCGGTCGGCGTCGGCGGTGGGACCGTTCCAT
Source organism: uncultured Fimbriimonas sp. (assembly GCA_964251345.1). Classification (GTDB taxonomy): domain Bacteria; phylum Armatimonadota; class Fimbriimonadia; order Fimbriimonadales; family Fimbriimonadaceae; genus Fimbriimonas. The sequence goes on from CAXUKB010000159.1 coordinate 8,901, forward strand.
ACGTTGAGCACCCCGGGTGGGCAGCCCGCCTCATGGACCAAACGACCGAGTTCGAGAGCGCAGAGGGGGGCAAGGGGAGAGGCCTTCAAAACGACCGTGTTGCCCGTCGCCAAGGCCGGTGCCAGCTTGTGCGCGGCGAGGTTGAACGGCCAATTATAAGGCACGATGCCAAGCACCACCCCACGGGGCACCCGATCCACGAGGATCCGCGTTCTCGCTCCGCGTGGATCGAGGTCCGCCGGACGGGATTCTAATCCCCAGGTGGCGAGCAGATCGGCGGCGATGTCGAAGGTGACCGCGAGACGGGCGACCTCTCCCCGGGCGAGGGTGATCGGCTTGCCGACCTCTCGGCACAGGAGCCGCGCCAATTCGGCCGATCGCTCCCGCACGAGGGTCGCAATCATTCGGAGAAGCCGTTGCCGTTCATGCCGAAGCGAGCCTTTCCAGGCGGGAAACGCGGCCACGGCGGCGTCGAGGCATCCCCTGAGTTCCTCGTATCCTCCCTCCGCCGCAACGCCTACGATTGCGCCGCCCCACGGCGCACGGACGACTTGCTTGCCGGTCGCTTGATCGCAAGGCCCGCCGACGAAGTGGCCGTCGATGAGAAGCTCGCCGTGATGGACCACGGTTTAGGGTGGCACAATGAGACGGGCCGGAAATCTTGAGATTCCCGACCCGTTCGAATCAGAGCCCTTCGGGACTTACGATCCGGCGGGCCACGGGTGGTTCGCCCAGTCGCTCGGGAGCCCCGCGTACATGTGCGGCGCAAGCGACGTGTACTTCAACCGAACCGGAGTGGTGGACATGGCGAGCGCCTTGATGTACCGCTCGATCGAGTCTAGCTGGCGCTCGTTCCAGGGTGACATCAGCGGATCCTGAGTGAACAGCTTGTTCGTAAATAGGCTGTCGATGAGGCCACGATCCGTTTCATCCTGGCCGATCTCAAGAAGCTTGAGGGTGTCCAGGTAGCTCAGACGAGCCATCGGATCCATCGAGATCATCTCGAACGATCGCTCGCCCGCATGACCCTGGCGGAAGCTAGAGTCCATCATGGGCTCGGCGTCTCCCATTGGTGCCATCGCGTTCGCCGCCGTCTGATTCTTCATCTTCGTCTCGTCCGCTTCGTCGGCGATTCGCACGAGACCGATGAGCAGAGCGGACTGATAGTTGCCGGGGAGTTCACCGATGAATTTCGTCAAAATGTAAGCGTCGGGCGCATCCAACTTCTTGTAAGCATCCTTCTCGATGAACGCCATCAGTTCCTTCTTTTTGGTCGTCTTGGCGTCCGGAGCCATCATCATCTGCGCCGAAGCGGAGAAGGCGGCCGTAAGGGCAAGAGCGGTAAATACGATTCGCTTGATCATCTAATTCCTCTTCAGGGCTTCCTGGCCGCGGCCGGGTCGCTTTCGTCTGTACTGCGACGGTGTCTCCCCGCGAAAAGGTTTCCCGCGAGTC
>CAXUKB010000160.1:0-10328 GCA_964251345.1 uncultured Fimbriimonas sp.
ATCGAAGAAGGTCAAGTCTGTGCCCGGTGTGCCCGCTGCATCCGCATAAAACAGGTGGTAAGCCCGAACGTCGTCCTGGTTCACGCTCTTCTTGACGAGCCGCATCCCGAGCGGCCCGGTATAGTACGCCAGATTGGCGACCGCGTCCGCCGTCACGGCGGTGACGTGGTGCAGCCCCAGCACGGAGAGTTCCATGTCGTTAACTACGCCTTCTGTAGTGAGACGTTCGTTCGGCGCTCAGTGGAGGACTTTGCTCGCCGCGACGATCTTAGCGATCGTCTCCTTCTTGAGCGGCTCCTTGTCGTCGAGGGGAAAGCCTTGCCATCGGACCACGCCATCGGGCGAAACGATCAGCACGTGCGGAATGCCCTCTACTCCCACCGCCTTGTCCGTCGTGCTTTGAGTGTCGACGGCCACGTTGTAGGTCATCTTTGTGCTCTCCATAAACTTCTGCACGACCTCCGGTTTTTCGCTCGTAAGGCCGATGACGACGACATCGTCGCCGAATTCCTTCGCGATTTCGTTCAGCTCGGGAATCGTCGCGCGGCAAGGTGGGCACCAGGTGGCCCAGAAGTCGAGAACGACGACCTTGCCCTTCGTGTCCGGTGACTTGCCGGTAAGCCATCGCTCCGCAACGATTTTCGGCGCGGGCTTACCTCGGAGATCGACCTTCGCGTAGAGCGTCTTCGGCGTCGAGATCGAAGGGAAATCGGCGCTCGGACCCTGCGCCCCCGCGGCGGACACGAGGAAGGCGAGAAGAAGAAGAGGACGCACGGACCATCTTACGTCGTTTTTATCGTAGAGTGGCCTATGCGCCGCCTTTTCGTCCTGCCTGCGCTCTTCATCGCGCCGGTCGCGTTCGGTCTGGGGATCGGCGAGCCGGTTCCTGCCCTTCGGGTTCAGCTCTACCTTAAGGGTGCTCCCGCCGAGTTGGGCCAGGGTCTTCATGTCATCGCGTTTTGGAAGGGCGTCGAGGCGCCGGCGAGCCTGGGCAATTTGTCCGTACGGATCCGCGGCAAGGGGGATGTAACCGCCGTTAACGTCGGCGGTCAGGGCGACGACGCACTCATAGCGGCGAAGCGACTCGTTCTCGCGATGGGGCCGAAGATGGATTACGCCGTGGCGTACGATGGAGACGCGCGAAGCGCCGAGGCGGATTGGCTCGTCGCCGGACATCAGACGTCTCTTCCCGCCGCATTCTTAGTCAAAGACGGCAAGCTGATTTGGGTCGGCGCCTCCTCGGTCGAACTCGATGCCGCTGTCGACGCGACGCTTAAAGGCACGCTCGATCTCTCCACTTCGAAGGCCAAGTTCGCGAAGGGCACGGCCGCCGCCGCCGCCGACGCTGAAAAAGCGAAGCGAGTCCAAGCCGAGACGATCGAATTGATGCGTCCTCTCGTCGAAGCGATGCAGGCGCGGGATCCGGTGGCGGGTCTCAAGGCGGTCGAAGGAATCGAGGCCAAGCGTCCCGACCTGAAAAAGCAGCTCGAACCGACCCGTTTTTCCATCTACATCGGGACGAACGATCCCCGTGCCGTCGATCTCGCGAAGCGTTTTGCGGCCGAGGATTTCAAGGACGATGCCGACACCCTGAACTCACTGGCCTGGAGCATCATCGACCCCAAGGCGCCTCTCGAGCATCCAAACTTCGAGGCGGCCTTGATTCTGTCCCGACGGGCCGCCGAGGCGAGCGGGATGAAGGACGGTCAGATCCTCGACACGTACGCCCTCGCGCTCTACCGAATGGGGGACAAGAAAGGGGCGCTCGCGATTCAGATGAAGGCCGTCGCGTTGGTCAAGGCCGACAAGAAGATCGAGGCTGCGACCGTTCAAGAACTCCAGGAACGGCTCGACATGTACCGCAAAGAAGCAGGGTAAGCCACCTTCGTGTTCGCAGGGCGACTCCCTCGATCAACAGCTCGTTTCGAGGTTCCAAAGCCGGTCGCCGTCGCACCGGGAACGAGCGGCGGAAAGGGCAAGTAGACTAGGCCATGCCGCGTCGCGACGTGGAAGAGTGGTTTGTGCAGGTGGGGCGGGAAATGGCCTCGCTCGCCGAGGAGTTGTCGACGGGGCGACCGCGCGTGGCGGGCGGTCACGGCTGGGAACCGCGCGTCGACCTCTTCGAAGAAGCGTCACGGCTGCTCGTGCGAGTCGAACTCGCCGGGGTGAGGTCGGAGGACGTAGGTCTGCATTTCGTTCCTGAGCGACATGCGCTCGTCGTCCGCGGAGTGAGGCCCGAGATGGACCTTGGCGACGACGAAAGGCGAGCGGCGCATCTTCTGGAAATTCCCGTTGGCGAGTTCGCCCGGGAGATCACCCTGCCGCGCGTGTCGATCGACGCGCGATCGATTCGCGCTCAGTTTCGGAACGGAATGCTCTTGATCGCCGTCCCCAAGCTCGACCGCGTGATCGTCACCCGCACCACTGTCGTAGAGGATTACTAAATGACCGACGTCAAGCTACCGATCGAAGAAGAAGAGACGATCGTCGACGAGACGCCGATCGAAGAAGAGAAGCCGTTCGACGTCATCGAACTGCCTTCGCCGAGGCAGGACGAGCCCGAAGACGAGCCCCGGCCGGACATCCCCGACGTCCTGAGCATTCTGCCGTTGCGCGATAGCGTAATCTATCCCATGCTTATCGCGCCGCTCAGCGTCTCGCGAGAGGCGAGCGTCCAACTCATCGACGAGTCGGTGGGGGGGCAGACGAGGGTGATCGGCGTCGTGGCCCAGCTTACGCCGGGCGAAGACGAGCCGGGCTTCGAGGACGTCTACGACCACGGCTGTGCGGTGATTATCCGCACGCTCGTGAAGATGCCGGACGCGACGCGGTTGATCGTCCAGGGCGTGGCTCGCTTCCGAATCGTGGAGCGGCTCCAGGAAACGCCGTACCTCAAGGCTCGAATCGAGGTTTTGGAAGAGATTTCGATTCCGGAGGAGAAAGGCGAGGAGGCCGAGGCACTACGGCGTTCCATCGCCGCCCTCTTCGAACAGGCGGTACGACTCTCGCCCCAGCTTCCCGAGGAACTCCGCACCCTCACGTCCGCGGTGCAGGAGACCAACGTGATGGCCGACCTCGTGGCGGCCCACATGACGCTTTCCGTCTCGGACAAGCAACAGATCCTCGAACAGCTCGACGTATTTAAGCGACTGCGCATTCTCGTCGAGATGCTGGGCAAGGAGGTGCGGGTGCTCGAACTCTCGAGCAAGGTGCAGAGCGAGGTCAACACCGAGCTCAGTAAGACTCAGCGCGAGTATTACCTTCGCGAACAGCTTAAAGCGATCCAGCGCGAACTCGGGGAGAGCGACGAACGGGTTTAGGAGCTCGACGAGTTGCGAAAGCGGATCGACGAGACCCCGATGAGCGCGGACGCGCTCAAAGAGGTTAACCGGGAATACGATCGTTTGCGCCGAATGAACCCTGGAGCGCCCGAATACACGGTGGCGCGGACTTACGTCGACTGGATCGTCTCGATGCCTTGGTCCGAAGCCACGATCGACGACCTCGATCTCGGCCACGTGAAGGAGGTGCTCGATGCCGACCATTACGGTCTCGAAAAAATCAAGGACCGCATCGTGGAGTTCCTTGCCGTGCGAAAGGTAAAGGGGGACGGACCCATTCGGCAACCGATTCTTTGCTTTTTTGGGCCTCCAGGCGTCGGCAAAACGTCGCTCGGACGGTCCATCGCCAACGCGCTTGGACGAAAGTTCGCTCGCATCTCGCTGGGCGGGATGCGCGACGAAGCGGAGATCCGTGGCCACCGCCGCACCTACATCGGCGCCTTACCGGGACAGCTCGTCCAGCACCTCAGGCGTGTGGAATCGAACAACCCGTCGTTCGTTCTCGATCAGATCGATAAGCTGGGCAACGACTTCCGGGGCGATCCCTCTTCGGCGTTGCTCGAGGTTCTCGATCCGGAGCAGAACAGCACGTTCCGCGACCACTACCTCGACGTGCCGTTCGATTTGAGTCGCGTCTTCTTCATCACGACCGCGAACCAACTCGACACTATTCCTGGCCCCCTGCGAGACCGAATGGAGATCATCGAACTGGGCGGCTACACCGAAGAGGAGAAAGTTGAGATTGCGGTTCGGCACCTGATTCCCAAGCAGATCGAGGAGCACGGCCTCAAGCCGGCGCAGATCGTGTGGCAGCGAGACGCGGTGCAGAAACTCGTGCGGCACTACACCCGCGAGGCGGGGGTCCGGAACCTAGAGCGCGAGATCGGCTCCGTGGTCCGCAAGGCGACCCGAATGGTCGCCGAGGGGCACAAGCGGAAGATCACCGTCCACGGCAAGTTCATCGAAACGGCGCTGGGCGCCCCCCGCTTTATCCACGATGAAGTCGTGGAGCGGGAGATGGTGCCCGGCGTGGCGGTGGGACTCGCCTGGACCCCCGTCGGCGGCGACGTGCTGTTCATCGAAACGACCAAGATGGCGGGCCACAAAGGCCTGATCCTCACCGGGCAACTTGGCGACGTCATGAAGGAGTCCGTCTCGGCGGCGCTCTCCTACATCCGTTCTCATGCCGAGAGCTTGGGCCTGCAGCCGGACTTCTACGATAAGGCGGAGATCCATGTCCACGTTCCGGCCGGTGCGGTGCCGAAAGACGGACCAAGCGCCGGCGTTACGATGCTCACCGCGCTTACCTCGCTCCTCACCGGGAGAAAGGTAAAGCCTCGTCTCGCCATGACGGGAGAGATCTCCCTCTCCGGCAACGTGCTTCCAGTCGGCGGCATCAAGGAGAAGGTGCTCGCCGCCTACCGGGCGGGGGTCGAAACGGTGATCCTGCCGGAGCCGAATCGAAAGGACTACATGGAGGAAGTGCCCGCCGAGATTCGGGAGAAACTGACCGCGCACTTCGTAAAGCACGGCGAGCAGGTCCTCAAGCTCGCTCTCGAGAAAGCGAAAGGCTGACTCGTCGAGTCCGTGCGTTGGAATACGCACGGACCGGATCGATTATCGCTCGACCACGACGCGAGTCGCGGGGCCGGGATCGAGCGGAGAGTGCGCCTTTAGATAGTCGACCAAGGCATCGATGTCGAGGAGACCGGTGTCGACGCGCCTTCCCTTGGCGTCCCTCAGCACGAAATGCGAGTCGCCTCCGTTCGCCGTGAAGTTATAGAAGGTAACCCGATAGGTCTTGGTGGGGTCGAGCGGTTGGCCCGCGATCGTGACCTGGATGTCGTTGCCCTTGATCGTGTACGACGTGCCCACGGAAGGCGTGAGCTGCCCTCCCTGATCGTTCGAACCGACGCCTTGCACGAGCGCGGCTTTAAGCTCCGCACCGGTAAGATCGAGCAGAACGAGGGTGTTGCCAAACGGCGCCACGGTGATCGCCTGCCCGTAGTTGATCGGACCGGCGTCGAGGGCGGAGCGAACGCCGCCCTTGTTGACGAACGCCGCGACCGATCCCATCGGGGCGGTCTTCGCCTGCATCGCGTCGGCGACCACGTCCGACATCACGCTGTCTCCCCCACTTCGCTCGCGGCCCAGCGTGACCTTCGCCTCCCCGACAGGCGCGTTCTGCACGGTAAGAATCGGTTTCTGGAACGCCTCGACCATTCCGTGGATCTGCCGGTCCTCCGGGATCGATTCGTCGACCACGATCGCCCTGGCGTCCTTGATCTTCTTGACATGGCCGCCGCCGTCGAACTCAAGGGTGATCCGCCCAATCACCTTGCCCCACTCGTAAGCCTGCACGATCGGCACCTCCACGCCTTTGAGGTCTTTGACGAGGGTGGGGAAAGGACCCTGCGACTTCTGCCAACCGGGCAGATCAGGCGTGCCCAGCGGCGTGTGGCTGTGGCCCCCCACCACCAAATCCACGTCTCGAAGCTGCTTGACCATCTTCTGATCCTCCTCGTACCCGATGTGGGTCACCACGACGACCTTGTTCACCTTCGCAGCCGTGAGTTGGTCCACGGCGGCCTGCACGCTCGGGACCACGTCGCGGAAGTCGATGTTCGGACCGGGAGAGCTAATGTTCGGCGCGTCGGGCGTGTCGGCGCCCACGATGCCGACCTTTTCGCCGCCGACCTGAAGAACGACGTACTTGGCGATCTTGCCCCGGAGGAAACGCTCGCGTTGCAGGTCGAGGTTCGCGTCCACGATGGGCCATCCAGCGGCGCTCACGAACGTCGAGAGCACCTCCGGACCGCGGTCGAACTCGTGGTTGCCCAGCGTGCCCGCGCTCATGCCTATCGCCGTCAAGATGGCGGCATCGGCCAACCCTTCGTAGGTGTTGAAGTAAAGCGTTCCCTGGAAGATGTCGCCTGCATTCAGAAGCAGAACGTTGTTCTCGCGCTCGCGGGTCTGCCGCACGACGGTCGCAAGTCGTGCGTAGCCGCCGTAGCTCTTGCCACGGATGTTAAACGGCACGACGTGGGCGTGCAGGTCGTTCGTGTCGAGAAAGGTGATCGTGATCGGCTTATCCGCGAAGGATGGGGCCGCAAGGGCGAGCGGGGCGAGGACGAGCGGCCAGCGCATCGCACGAGTTTATCCCCCGGGGTAAGTTAACCCAGACCCTTGACGAGCAGCGACGACATCCATATCCGTTTCGACGACGTTCACGTCGAGTACCGCCAAGGCAACGGAGGCCTGCGGGGCGTCTCATTGACGTTCGCCCGGGGCGAGTTCGCTTTTCTTCTCGGGCCGACAGGAGCGGGGAAGAGCACTCTCCTTAAGCTGCTCACGCGCGAGGTTCGACCCTCGCTGGGCCGAGTGCTCCTGAAGGATCTCGACGTCGGCCGAATGCGGGAAGGCGGCGTCGCGCGATTACGGCGGCAGATGGGAATCGTGCCCCAGGACAATGCCCTCTTGCCGCGCAAGAAAGTTTGGGAAAACGTCGCCTACGCGATGCGGGCGGTCGGCCACACCCGGCGAGAGGTCCGTAGCCGCGTGCCCGAAATCTTGGAGCAGATGGGCGTCGCGGAGCGTGCCGACGCGTACCCGCACCAACTCTCGGGAGGCGAGCAGCAGCGGGTGGCGATCGCCCGCGCGCTGATCGCGAATCCGCCACTCCTCCTCGCCGACGAACCGACGGGCCACCTCGACCCGGAAACCTCCTGGGAAATCATGGAGCTTCTGCGCAAGCTGAACGGACGCGGAACCACGATTCTCGTCGCGAGCCACGACCTTGGCGTCGTGCAGAGAATGGGCAAGCGGACGATCCGGCTCGTCGGCGGCCGGGTCGTGGGGGACGAGATTGTTTGATCGGCTTTTCTTCGTCTTGGGTGAGACGCTCATCGCGATCCGGCGCAACTGGGGGCTCGGCCTCACCGCGGTCGTTACGGTGGCGCTCTCGCTCTACGTCGTCGCCGGCATGGCGTACGTCGGCAATCGGGCGTCGGGTTATCTCGCCACGATGCCAGGGCGGTTCGAGATGACGATCAACCTTAAAAAGGGCGTCACCGTCACCGACGTGGAGCGAACCGCGAAGTACCTTCGTCTTGCCCCCGGTGTGGCGAACGTGGTTTGGATTCCCGCAAAGCGCCAGTGGGAGCTTTGGAGACTGGCCAACCCGGAGATCGCGGAAGGATTAGGCGACGAGAGCCCGTTCGCCGAGAAGATCCGGGTACGACTCAAGGATCTCTCGAGGGGAGACGCCATCGCCGCGAGGGCCCGAAAGATGACCACAGTCGACCCAGTTGGGGGCGTCCAATACTTTCGGGACGCGCAGAACGCGGTTGCCGGGTGGATTCCTCTCCTGCGTCTCATCGCCAACTGGACGGGGGGCATCATGCTCGGTGTGGCCGGCGTTCTGATCTTTACGTCGATACGCCTGACCGTCGAATCCCGCCGCCTAGAGGTCCGAATCATGCGCCTTGTCGGAGCGTCGCGCTTCGTGGTGAGATCTCCGTTCGTGCTCGAAGGCATTTTGCAGGGCGTCTTGGGTGGCGCGCTGGCAACCGTCGCTCTCGCCGCTTCCCAGTATGCCGTGGCCGCGAAGCTCGCGGAGCTTGCGATGGGGGTTACTCTTGCGCCTTTCCCCGCCACCCGCTGCTTGTGGCTGCTCTGCACCGTCGGCGGCGGGTACGGTGGTCTTTGTTCGATCTTCAGTCTTCTCGCCCCGATGCGGGCGCGACACGGTTGAAGATTCTCGCGCTTCCGGGGAAGCACGAGAAGGACTTCTCTAGGATGGGGAAGGGTACGCCAAGGATCGGGACGCTTCTGCTCTGTATGATCGTCGCGGCGACCGCCGCCGCGGGCCCGCCTTCGCGACACCGAAGGGCGGGGAAGGCCCCCTCGGTCCAGTCGCTGAAGGGACGTCTGGGAGGAATCCAGGGGAAAAAGCACGATCTGCGGGCGCAGCTTCATCAAACGCACGCCCAAGCGCAGTCGGTCAAACACACGATCGTCGTGGTCGACGAACAACTCGAAGGGGTCAAGGCCCGCCTCGCGGAAACGCAACGCGATCTTTCCCGCGCCCGCCGGCAACAGTCGAATGCCTCGAGCCAGCTCGTCCAGGCGACCGCCGACCTTAAGCTGGCCCGCGAACGCGCACGGGCACGCCTCCGCGCCATTGGGAAGGGAAGCGACGCCAACCTGCTCGCCGCGTTCGTCGACTCGAAGAGCGTCGGGGAACTCTCCGACCGCAAGGACACGATGGAGCGCATCGCGCGTCGGGACCACGAAATCTTCTCGAAGGTCAAGGCGCTGCAGCACGCCGTCACGCAACGCAAACGCGAGCGCGACGACGCGGTAGGTCGCGTCGCCGTTCTGGAAGGCCGCGAGCGGACGCAGCAGGCCGATCTCCGGGGCGTCCGCGCCCGAAAGGGCGAGCAGCTCGTGACCCTGCGCAAGAAGGAAGCCGACCAGCAGGAGGCGCTTCAGCAGTTCGAAGACGACGAACGAGAGATTCGCCGCCTGATCGCGGTCGCCAGCCGCGTCGTCCATCGCCCCGGCCACACGCCCGTCGCGACCTTTATAGGCCGGTTTATGCGCCCGGTGGCGGCACCGATCACGAGCGGCTTCGGGATGCGCTACCACCCGATCCTCCACATCACGAGGCTGCACGCGGGCGTCGACTTCGGCGCTCCCATCGGTACGCCGGTTCGCTGCGCCGGACCGGGCGAGGTCGTGGCGGCGACCTGCATGAGGGGCTTCGGCAACGTCGTGATCGTCGACCACGGCGGCGGGGTGCAAACGGTTTACGGCCACCTCTCGCGGATCGGCGTCTCCGCCGGACAACGGATCGGCCAAGGTCAGGTTCTCGGCGCGGTGGGCACGACCGGCCTTTCGACGGGCCCGCATCTCCATTGGGAGGTTCACGTCGGCGGCAGGGCCGTGAACCCGCTCGGCAGGCTCTGAGTGAACTCACGCCATATTCGGTCAAAGGCCACATAACACCTTTCGGGAACCTCAGGCCTCTTGGGCTCGCCCGTAAGGCGCATGAAGGCATTGCGATTCCACGAGTACGGCGGCCCCGAGGTCCTGACGATCGACGCTATTCCGGTTACGGAACCGGGACCGGGCGAGGTTCTCGTGAGGGTCTCGGGGTCGGGGATCAATCCCGTCGATTGGAAAATTCGCGAAGGCCAGATGAAGGAGCAGATGCCTCTTCAGTTTCCCCAGATCGCCCAATGGGAGTTTTCCGGGACGATCGAAAAGCTTGGCGACGGCGTGGAAGGCTACGAAGTCGGCGACGACGTTTACGGGATTGAGCACCGGGGCACGTGCGCCGATTACATCGTCGCCGATCCGAAGGCGTTCGCCAAGGCGCCGCCCACGATGGACCTGCCCGATGCGGGCGGCATCCCGCTGGCGGCGATGACCGCCTGGCAGGGACTCTTCGACCAGGGCGGCCTCAAGAGCGGGCAGAAGGTGCTCATCCAAGCGGCGACCGGGGGCGTGGGAACGTTCGCCGTGCAGTTCGCCCACTGGGCGGGCGCGACGGTGTACGCGACGGGCTCCGCGAACCGTTTGGACATGGTTCAGGAGCTTGGCGCGGATCGCCCCATCGACTACAAGGCCGAGAAGTTCGAAGACGTGGCGAAGGACTGCGACGTCGTGTTCGATCTCGTTGGCGGAGAGATCGGCAAGCGTTCGCTCGCCTGCCGCAAGCCCGGCGGCATTCTCGTCGCGACCGTCCACGACGCTCCCGAGGAGGAGGCCAAGGCACAGGGTAAGCGCACCGCGAACTTCATGATGCAGCCCTCACCTGAACAGCTCACCAAGATTGGAGAACTGATCGGCGATCTCAAGGTACGGCCGGTAATCGACGCGATCGTGCCGCTTATCCGGGCGGTCGAAGCCCAGAAGGAGGTCCAAGAGGGCCACGTTCTGGGCAAGATGGTCGTCGACGTCAGATGTTAGCACTCTGAAGAC
>CAXUKB010000161.1:0-329 GCA_964251345.1 uncultured Fimbriimonas sp.
ACCGAGGCCTACATCCAGTCCCTGCGGGAGGCGCTCCCCGAGCTTCCCCTCGCCAAGCTGCGTCGTTACAAGGACGACCTCGGGCTCAGCGACTACGACGCGGGCGTGCTCACCGCCGACACCGAGTGGTCCGCCTGGTTCGAGGCCGCTCTGGCCGAGGGCGGCGAGGCCAAAGCCGTCTGCAACTGGATGAACGCCGACTTCGCCCGGCTTCTGAACGAAAAGGGAATCTCGGCCGAGGAGTCGAAGATCACGCCGAAAGGCCTCGTCGAGCTAACCCGGCTCGTCGCGGACGGCACGATCAACGGCAAGACCGCCAAGTCGGTGTT
>CAXUKB010000161.1:339-10211 GCA_964251345.1 uncultured Fimbriimonas sp.
GGTGTTCGCCGAGTCGTTCGAGACGGGCGACTCGCCGAAGGCGCTCGTCGAGAAGCAAGGCGCGACCCAGATCTCCGACCGGGGACCCATCGAGGAGGCGGCGCGGACCGTGCTCGCCGAGAACCCGGAGATCGTCGCGAAGTACAAGGGCGGCAACGCCGGCGTCAAGGGCTTCCTCGTCGGGCAGATGATGAAGAAGACCGGCGGCCGGGCGAATCCCAAACTCGTCCAGGACGTTCTACAAGAAGAGCTCGACCGCGCATGAAACCTTCCGCCCTCGCCGCCCTCCTCCTCGCCGCGTCGTTCGCGGCGGCGCAAAAGCCCGTGAAACCTCCTTCCCCTCCGGCGGAGAAGGGCAAGAGCGAGGTTTCTCCGACGAAGGCCGGCCGCATCGACCCGATCATGGCCTTCGCGAACGACCCGATGTCCACCCAAATCGACGTTCTGTTCGACGACGGCGACTTCCCGGCTGTCATCAACCTCCTGAAGGTCCAAGCCGAGGGCTACCCGTCCGACTACGACATCTGGACGAACCTGGGCTGGATGGAGGAGAACGTCGAGCAGTGGGACGCCGCCCTCGCCACCTACGTCCGGTACAAGCGCCAGAATCCGAAAGACCCCGACGGGGCCTTGCCGGAGGCCAACTTCTACTTCATGCGCAAGGTGTACGCCAAGGTGCCGCCTCTCATGGAGCCCGCGATCAAGGGTCCCGCCCACCCGAACGCCTTTCGCATTCTCGCCAAGTCCTACGAGCGGGAGGGAATGCTCGGCGACGCCCTGCGCGTCTATAAGGCGCTCGTCGAGCGCGACCCCACCGACGGCGCGGCGAAGGCGAACGTCAAGCGGATCGAGGAAAAGATGAAGGCGGCGAAGTAGGGGAAAGGGTAAAAGGGAAGCGGGAAAAGATGAGGATGGAAGACACCGAGGTCTACCAAAGGGCATGTCGACTTTCCGACGACGTCTATTTAGCGATCGCAAAATGGCCTTCCTTTCCTCGGAACACGGTCGGAGTCCAGTTTGTGGAGAGTCTCGATAGCGTTGGAGCCAATCTGGTCGAGGGTGACGGTAAAGGGCCCGGAGCCGATGCGATTCGCTTCTTCCGAATCGCCCGGGGTTCGTGCCGTGAAATGCGTTATTGGATTGAGCGCTCGATCGCTCGGCGTCTAGTCGATCCGGCGACGGGGGAGCGATGGCTTTCTGAAGCGTCCCAAGTCGTCGGGATGATCCATGGTCTGATCCGCCATCGCCAAAGTAACCCGTTGCAGGCGCGGGAACGTTCCGCAGAGTACGACGCCTTCGCCGATGAGGAATAGTTTTTAACCCTTTTCCTCCTTTCCCCTTTCCTCTCCTCCCATGCCCCGCCTCCTTCCCATCGATCTCATCAACGCCTCGTTTTCGAAGGCGTCCTTCGGCGGCTACAAGCACGAGGAGGTCAACGACCTGATCGACCGCGCGGCTCAGGCCCTGGAGGAGCTGACCGCCGAGAACGAGGACCTGCGCGCCCGCGTCATGCGCCTCCAGACCGATCTCGACGGGATGCGCGCCGAGGAGCGGCTCGTAAAGGAGGCGATCGTCTCCGCGCAGCGGGCGGGCGAACTGTTGCGCGCCGACGCGGGGCGCGAGGCGGATCTCGTCCGCGAAGAGGCCCGCCAGCAAGCCCGCGCCGAGCGAGGACAGGCTCAGAAAGACGCGGAGGTTCTCAAGGACGAGGTCGAACGGCTGCAGGCCATGCGCAAGCGATTCCTCGCCGAGCAACGCGCCCTGCTCCAAAAATCCCTACGCGAGTTGGACGAACTCGAGCCGCCCGCGCCGACCGTCGTTCCGCCCTCCGCTCCCGTCGTCACGACGCTCGGCGAGGCGCCCACCCAGCCGTATCCCACCCGCCTTCCACCGGCGATCAAGCCCCTCGAACCCGTGATCGTCGAGGACGAAACGGGCGAGAAGTGGGTGAGCTAAGGAGCGATGGGCGATAGGAAGGTGGTTTCCACCCATCCCTCCTTTCTCACTCCCCTTCACCCTCCCTAGCTTTCGCCGTCGAAGTCCAGCGTCGCGTTGTCAGGCTTCTCGTAGCCGAGGTGCCGATACGCCATGGCCGACGCGATGCGCCCCCGGGGAGTGCGCTGGAGCATCCCGATCTGGAGCAGGAAAGGCTCCACGACGTCCTCGATCGTGGTCGAGTCCTCGCCGGTCGAGGCGGCGATCGTCTCTAGGCCTACCGGGCCGCCCTTGTACCGCTCGATCATGATCCGGAGGATCTGGCGATCGATCCGGTCGAGCCCTAGGTGGTCGACCTCCAGCGCCGTCGCCGCCTTGTCCACGATGGGCTTCTCGATCGCCTCGAGGCCGTCGACCTGCGCGAAGTCGCGCACCCGCCGGAGCAGGCGGTTGGCGATTCGGGGCGTTCCGCGCGAGCGCCGGGCGATCTCTTCCGCGCCGTCGCGCGCGATGCGGTAGCCCAGGATCCCCGCCGAGCGGACGATGATCTCGTACAGGGCGGCCACGTCGTAGAACTGGAAGTGGGAGATGATCCCGAACCGGTCGCGGAGCGGCCCGGTGAGGAGCCCCTGGCGCGTGGTCGCGCCCACCACGGTGAAGGCGGGCACGTCGAGCCGGATGGAGCGCGCCGCCGGTCCCTTGCCGATCATGATGTCGACCTTTCGGTCCTCCATCGCCGGATAGAGGATCTCCTCGACCGCCCGCGAGAGCCGGTGGATCTCGTCGATGAACAGCACGGAGTTGTCGTCCAGGTTCGTGAGGATGCCCACAAGATCGCCCGGCCGGTCGATGGCGGGGCCGCTCGTCACGTGGATGCCCGCGTTCATCTCGTTCGCCACGATGTGGGCCAGCGTCGTCTTGCCGAGCCCGGGGGGACCGTAAAGAAGCAGGTGGTCGAGCGGCTCCCCGCGTTCCTGCGCCGCCTGCAGGAAGACCTTCAGGTTCGACTTGAGCCCTTCCTGCCCGATGAACTCGCCCAACATCTTCGGGCGCAGGGAAAGGTCCCGGTCGCCCGGCTGCTCATGAGGATCCATCTCGTCGCGCATCACACCCACCACCGCCGTCCGCGCGGCGCCGTCCAGCTCGGAAAAGTCTATCTGCATCGTGCCTCCGCGTTCCTACGTGCGCAAATCGGTAGACATCACTATACACGAGTGGGACACCGTCATCCTGGTGGTGTCCGGGAAGAGCCCCTCGTCAGGTTATTCTTCCTACCATGTCCGTCAGGGTTCTACTGGGCCGTCTGGCCTTGTGACTCGATCCAGCCCTCTGAACGTCTAGGTGCCGACGTGAAGCTCGATCTCTACGGTGTGCGTCGAGTTTGGTAGACGCCGCTACAATAAACTCATGGCCAAGCCCGCCGCTCTCCGCGTAACCGCCGAGGAATATCTTCGGCAGGAGCGTGCCCGCACCGACGGCCGGGCCGAACTGCTCGACGGCGAGATCGTGATGATGGCGGGCGCGTCTCGTCAGCACGTCCGCTTGACCCGGAATATCTTGACCGGGCTCGACCGCCGACTTGGCGACGGTCCTTGTGAAGCGCTGTCGACCGACATGAAGGTCAAAGCGGAAGCGGTGGAGACGTACACGTACCCCGACGTGGTCGTGACCTGCGCCGAAGCCGATTTCGAAGATGGAGAAGAGGACGTCTTGACCAATCCCGTCGCCGTCTTCGAGGTGCTCTCTCCCTCGACGCAAAGCTACGACCGGGGCGACAAATTCGCTTACTACCGGACGATTCCTTCCCTCAAGCACTACGTGCTCGTCTCATCGGATCAGCGCCTCGTCGACCACTACGCTCGCCAAGGCGAAGACGTGTGGCTCTTGACGACCCTGCGCGGGGCCGACGTTCTCCGTCTCGATCCGCCCGGCGTCGAACTGCCGCTCGACGAGATCTACCGCCGGGTCAACCTCTAACGTGCCAGGTGCCACGGGGACAGGCCGATGGCTCGTGCGACCGCCAACCGTGCTTTCGCACGGGTCGAAGGACGAGCTGCCGAGAACGGGATCGTTCTTCACGCGGGGAAAGATCACTTCGTAAACGCCGCGAGCAGGCGCACGTACATCGCTTGGTAGTAGATCGCAGGCTCGCTCAGCTCCCACGAGCTCTCCGGATAGCCTCGGCCCGTGTCCATGTACGCCTTCGCCCGCGGTTGTTCCCGAACCCACGCCACCGACGGGGCGCCGTTCGCCGCCTTGCCGCCGAACGACGCATTCGGGCCACCCACCACATACCCGGGCGGCGGGTTGTCGGCGAAGGGGGTTCCCGCGCCGTACCGCTCGTGGTAGAGGTGCATCATCGACCTCGCCGCGCCGTAGCGCTCCATGTTCGAGAGGTACACCACGCTGAGGGGGTTCACGCCGTGGAACGAGTGCAGCATGTCGGCCGCGCGTGTGCGCAGCCGTGCCGCCGTCGCCGCGTCGACCCCGCCCGCGTCGGCGGCGAGGAGGGCGACGACGCCCCAGCTCGCGCGCACGATGTTGCTGCCCCAGTGGTAGTTGCTCGGCTCCATCCACGCGCGGAAAAGGTCCGCCTCGGGCGGCGGCGCGAACCGATCGCTCGTCGCCGAGCGCCGAAGCTGTTCGCGAATGCGTTTCGCCAGGGAGGGATCGGCCTTCGGCAGCGACAGGTAGTCGACGAGCGCCTCCGACGCACCCGCCTCGTAAGGGCTCCACACCGCCTCCGCGAGCTGCCGCGACGTTCCCGCCTTCTCTCGGACCGCCGTCCCGTACTTCTCGTCGCCCGTCAGGGCGAGCAGATGGATCGCCGCGTACGCCTCCATCCGATCCTGCTCCTCCGGCGAGCGGTTCGCGATGCCGCTCTTGATCTCGCCGGTGTCGCTATTGGTTGTGCGGGGGTGCGAGGTGTAGTAGCTCCAAGCCCGCTCCGCCCGTTCCCGAAGACCGGCCGCATACCCTTTCCAGGGCGCGAAGCCGCCGTAGACCCGTGCCGCGTGGGCGAAGATCGCGCAGGTGTAAATCGTCGCCCCCGAATCCTTCGGTCCGTAGTAGCGCGTGCGCGTATCGGCGCTCAACGGATCGTGGCCGTTGTAGTCGATCTGCCCCATCTTCACCGGCACCGAACCGTCTGGGAACTGCATCCGCTCGAGCCAGTCGAGCTCGAACTTCACCTCGTCCAGCAGGTCCGGCAGTCCGTTGCCCGACTCGGGGATTCCGTCGGAGTCTCCGAACGCCTTTGGGTTCGCACGGTAGGCGTACAGCAGCGGATGAATCACATCCCCCATGAACGGCGGATACTTGTCCGTGTCGCCGGCGTCCATCCAACCGCCCGAGAGGTCGCGCTCCTTCGTAGCGTCGTCCTTCGCCTCGACCGAGCGGGAGTGCGCGTCCTGCAGGTACGCCGGGCCATCCGTCCAAGGCCCTTGCGCGACCTTGGCGGTGATCGCGACCCCGAGCCGTTGGTAGGTGAACATCCGCGTCGACGCCTGCAGAATCGGTCGGAAAACGCCTTCGCCGACCTTGAAGACCGGCGACCGGAGTCCTGTCGAGGGATCGTAGACGTAATACTCGCCCGGAGTCTTGAGCGCCGAAAAGTCGAACCACCAGCCCCGATCCCCGGAGTCTTCATGCGTCGCTCCGCCCCGCCACGGGGTGGGCGTCGCCGCGAGAACGGCCTTCCCGTCCTTTCGTCGTCGAACCTCCAGGCGCGCTCCCGGCGTGTAGTGGTCGCCCGCGTCGTATCCCTTCTGCGGATCCGAGACGACCGCGAACTTCGCGGAGTCCGGCAGATAGCCGAATTGGTCCACCCCGATCCGCCCGGTCACCGGAGGCAGGCCCTCGATCGTCACGCCCTCCAGACGGGGAACGGCGTACGCAGGATAGGAGGCGGCCTGTCCGAAGGGCAACGTTGCCATCGCAAGGAGCATGGCCCGATTATGCCCAAGCGGCAAGGGGCTCGTGTTCCACGGGAAACGCTACTTTGGCGCCCAAACGCGGTACTGCCCGCTTGCGTGAAGTAGCCCGAAAAGGTAGAGCATGCCGTCGTAATAGCGCCACTGGCCGCTGGGAATCGGTGCGTCCCAGAGCGCCCGCACGAACGTCGGGGCGTCTTTCGACGAGGTCGCCATCGCCGCGACCGCGTTCATCGCGACATGGCCGCCCGCCTGATACGCGACGGTCGGTTTTCCGGCGAGGGTGTAGCCCGACACGTACTTCGGCCTCTGCGCCGCGAGAAAGCCGAGCATCCGATCTTCTTGCGCCGGCTCCCACGTCTCGTCGCCGAACCACAGCCAATCCATCGCCACGTTCCCGGCTACACGAAAGGCGTCCGAGCCGAAGTCGTCGTTCGCGCTGCGAGGGTCCCAGGGCGCTTTCATCGCCCGTCCGTCGAACGTGGAGTAATCCGGATAGAGCCCCGTCGTCGGGTCGGCCGCCTGTCGGAGCAGCGTGCGGCTCGCCGTCGCGGCCTCGCGCCAAAACGGCCGGTCTCGATCCGCCCAGCGCGCCCACAATTCATAGAACGCGGGCAGGTGGTACGACGGATCGGTGAACTTCGACGCGTCGCCGTTCGGCACGAACACGACCTGCTTCGTCGCCGGATCGAACATCGCGGGCGTGCCCGGTTGGGGATGAAGCATCGCGTGCAGGATCGAATCGGCCTCGCCGCGGTAGTCGATCGGCCCTTTCGAACCCCACCGGCCTGCGGCGAAGAACAGGGCCGTCGTAAAATACTCCTCTCCGTCCGACGCGGGCGTCCGTCCTTTGACGTTGCCCTTGTCGTCGCACTGCCAGGCGAAAAGCCCCTTCAGGGGTCCGTCTGCGTAGCGCATGTGCCGCGACGCCCAGCGCCAAAGGCGGTCGAACGCCTCGCGCTTTCCAAGCTGGACCGCGATCATCATGCCGTACGACATGCCTTCCGTTCGTACGTCGTCGTTGCCGATGTCCTTGACGTAGGCCTCGTCGGCGCCCACGGGAAAATAGACCCGCTCGTTCGTCGCGTCCCCTTCGAAGAGCTGCCGCCAAGCGGCCCCGAGCTTGCCCGCGATCTCCGCGTCGGACTTGCCGATCTCGCGGAAGGCGTTTCGGTACCGGCCGGTCGTGTAGGAGCGTGGGCTGACGACGGGAGCGTTGATCTGGACCGGCGCCAGGCTCGAGAAAAGGAGAATCGGGATCATCGTCGCACCTCGGTGTGCGAACCTATTATGCCCTGATTTTTCGTTAAATTAGCACCGCGGGCGGGGTGTCCTCGCTCGCCTCCTCCCGCCGAACCCTTCCCCGAAGAGTCGAGCCGGTCGAGTGAAGCGAGGGGGACTTCACCCCTTCCTTCCGCGGAGGGTTCGTGCCGGGAGAGGTAAAGGGGCGGGGGATAGAGAGCCCTTCGGGCGATGAAGATAGGGATGGAACTCCCCGCTCCTGCTCGCTCCCCTCCTCCAAGACAAACCACTTGGAGGAAGGGAGGGGGCGTGTTACTTCAGGAACCGTCCGAGCCAGCCCAGGATCTCCCGCAGGCGGTGCTGGCGAAGGTCCGGCGGTCCCGAGCGGCTCATGCCGTGCGAGGTCGTCACCGGGTACCGCACGAACCGCGATGCGACGCCCTGCATCTGAAGGGCCGCGAACACCTGTTCGCTCTGCTCGATGTTGCACCGAAGGTCGCCGATCGAGTGGATGACGAGGGTCGGCGTCGTCGCCCCCTTGAGGTACGCGATCGGCGACTGCCGCCACAGCCCGGCGATGTCGTCGAGGCCGCCGTACGCCGTGCCCCCAAAGTAGCCGTCCTTGTTCAGCGGAAAGTCCGAGTTTCCCGCCATCGAGACGAGGTTCGAGACGCACCGGTCGGTGATCGCGCAGGCGAAGTCCTTCGTGTGCCCGATCACCCAGTTGGTCATGTAGCCGCCGTAGGACCCGCCCATGATCGCCATTTTCGACGGATCGACCCACGGCTGCGCCTTCATCCAGTCCTTGACCGCCGCCACGTCCTCCCAGTCCTTGTGGCCCCAGTCGCCCCGGATCGCCGCCGTCCACGCCTCGCCGTACCCTTTCGAGCCGCGCGGATTCGTGTACACCACCGTGTAGCCGTCCGCCACCTGGCACTGGAACTCATGGAAGAACGCCCATCCGTACTGCGTATGCGGCCCCCCGTGAATCTGGAGCACCGTGGGAGAGGGGGTCGAAGAGCTCGCCGGCCTCAGGACCCACCCGTGTACCTTCAGCCCGTCCGTCGTGTCGATCCACACCTCTTCCGGTGCGGCGAACTCCAACTCTTCCCCCATCGCTTTGTTGAATTCGGTGAGCACCCGAACCTTGCCCGCCTCGACGACCGCCACTTCCGGCAACGTCGTCGCGTCGCCCCAGACCGCCGCCACGCGGCCCGCCCGCACGTTGCCGACGGTGATCGAGTGGCGTCCTTCCGTCCGGAGCTCGACCCCGCCCGCGAGGGGAACCAAGGCGAGCTGCTGCTCGCCTTTCGTGCCGATCTGCACGTAGAGCCCCGACGAGTCCGCCGCCCACTCGAGCACCGCGCCGAACGCCGCCTCCTTCGTGTCGCTGAGGGTCGCCACGCTCAGGTCGTAGTCGGTCGTGCCCGTGAGATCCTTCGGCGCGCCGCCCTCGGCGGAGACGAGGTACAGCTTCGTGTTGCGCGTGCCCCAGGGATCCGCCTCGTCCACGTCGCCCGCGTAGGCGATCCATCGGCCGTCCGGCGACCAGCGCGGTGCGCCCTTCTCGCCCTTCGGAAGGCCGTCCAGCATCGTCGCCGTGCCGTCGAGCTTCACCCGCCAGACCTGCTTGTTCGGCGGGTCGACGAACGGGTGATCGGTGGCGTTGTGAATGACGGCTAATTCGGTCGAGTCGGGCGACCAGTCGAAGTCGTAGTCGCCCATCGGGTCGACGTCGAGAAGCTTCGTCGCCTCCCCCGTCTTGGCGTCCACGACGTAAAGGGCCGATCGCTGGTTCGCGAAGTAACCGTCGCCGTCGAGTCGGTACCACACGCGGTCGATCTCGACCGGCGGCTCGCTCAGCCCCTTCTCCTCGCGCTCCTTTTTCGCCGCCTTCGTGTCGCCCGGCATCGCGGGACGGAAGGTGGTCGCGAACTTCGATCCGTCCGGCGAGATCCGGATTTCCCCGATCGAGCCCTCGTCGAAGCTCGTCAGCCTTTTCGCCTCGCCGCCGCTCACGGGAATGGCGTAGACCTGGGACGAGCCCTCGCGCGCCGAGGTGAACAGGATCTGCGATCCGTCGGGGCTCCAGCGCCCGCCTCCGGAGCCTTTCTCGCCCGCCGTCCACGGGCGGGTCGCGCCGTCCATGGCGACGCTCCATAGCTGGCCCACGGTTTGGTTTTTGTCGTTCACCGTCTTGCGGGTGAAGAGAATCTGGCTGCCGTCGGGCGAGAGCTGGGGATCGCCGACGAGGACGAATCGCAGAAGGTCGTCGGGCCGGACGGGACGCTTGGACATGCGGACAGAATACTTGGCCGCTTCGAACCCCGGTCTATTTCGGGGTATGTCTACGCCGTGGTTCCTTTTCTCGCCCTCGCTCTGCTCCACGCTCAGGCCGCTCCGAAGTTTGGTCCCGCGAAGGGAAGCCTCGTCATCGTGGGCGGCGGCGCGACTGGGCCGGAGATTTGGGCCCGGTTCGTCCAACTCGCGGGCGGCGCAGACGCGGCGAACGTCGTAGTCGTGCCCACCGCCGGGATGAGCGTGCCCGACGACGGCAAGACGCCCGTCACCCGCACGCCGCAGGCTTTGGAGCGGCTCGGCGTCAAGCACGTCACGGTGCTCCACACCTCCGACCGCAAGGTCGCCGATTCCGAGGCGTTCGTCGCGCCGCTGAAGGCCGCCACCGCCGTCTGGTTCGACGGAGGCCGGCAGTGGCACCTCGCGGACTCGTACCTCGGCACCCGCACCCAGCGGGAGTTCGAC
>CAXUKB010000162.1:0-10180 GCA_964251345.1 uncultured Fimbriimonas sp.
GCCCGTGGGTGGGGGTGGCATGGTGCCGCCAGGAGGATTAGCTCGGGGATCACCACCGTTTGTCGGAGCGGAGGGCTTACCTGACGCGTCGGGCTTGAAATTGCCTCGTTCGGCGGCCTCCTTTGCCCGGATCTCATTCATCTTGTCGGGTGTGATGGGGTTGTCCTCGTCGGATTTGCAACCGACGAGCGAGAAGGCGGCCGCGCAAGCGGCCAAGGTGGCGAAGAGCTTTCGATTTCGGATCATCGGAAAAAGGGAAGGGGGAGCCGAAGCTTCCCCCAGGGTTGTCTCAGGGAACGAGAGAGGGGTCGCAGTTGCCCCAGTTACCCCAGTGGTCATCGGTCGGGGTCGCCTTCATCGTCGGATTGGCATCCGGGCTGATCCAGTTGCCATCGATGTTGACGTACTCCCAGAAGCCGAGTTGCTTATAGAGAACTTGGTTACGCCGCATGTACTTAGCGTGACCGTCGGCAAAGGCGTAGTTGTCGCCTTTGTTGAAGCCAAAGCCGAGCCAGGCGTCGTCCGTATCGTTGGATTTTGTCGTGCCGTCTGAGAAGCCGTTCATGCGAGGCAAGGTGACCGCCTCTCGAACCGTGGTGGCACGGGGCTGGAACACGATCAGATCGGCAGGCTTGCTCGCGCTTGTCTGCGACTTGTCGCTGAAACACCCGTTCATCACGAAGCTCGTCTTACCCGCACCGGCCGTCTTCACCGGGGCGAGACCTGGCGACGTGTCGTTGTAAGCGGCGGGGCTGGTGAGCATGTCCATGCTCTTGATGT
Source organism: uncultured Fimbriimonas sp. (assembly GCA_964251345.1). Taxonomy (GTDB): domain Bacteria; phylum Armatimonadota; class Fimbriimonadia; order Fimbriimonadales; family Fimbriimonadaceae; genus Fimbriimonas. Next base: position 781 of record CAXUKB010000162.1, read on the forward strand.
ACGGCGCAGTGCTGCGGCCCCAGTTCTGAATCGCGAGCGGATCCATGAAGCCGAGCGGGGCGTTGGCGCCTCCCCCATAGTTCGTGCCGTTGAAGTTGTTCAGGCCAGTCCAGGGGGTAAGTGCGGTCCAGCCTCCCCAGGGCTTAGGCACCATGTCCTCGCCGTTGGCCGGGGTCATGTCGTCCGAATCATTGCTATAGATGAGGCTGCCCATGCCCGTCTGGCGCATGTTGCTCAGGGCCTGGGTCTTCTTGGGGGCCATCTTCGCCTGGGCGAACACAGGGAAGAGAATGGCCGCGAGGATCGCGATAATCGCGATAACGACGAGAAGTTCGATGAGGGTGAAGGCTCTTTTGCTTCGTTGCATGGTATTTCCTAAAGGTCGGAGGACGGAAAAGGTTTCGTCCAGAGGGGCGAGCGGCGGTCCCGCGTCGAAGGGTGCGGGACTCGGGGGTAAATCTAAGTGGACGAGCCGGCGTTGGCAAAAACGGATTGGCTCGGGCGAGAACCGACCCGGCGGTCGTAGTGCAGCCGGAGAACCAAGTCTTGGGCGTAATTGCCGAAGCCCCGACCGAAGAGGTTGAAGCCGCCCTGGTGCTCCGCGTCCGGCTTGACCCCCAATCGTACGGTGATCGGCTGCTGCGGAAGGACCATCAATCGGGCGAGGCCGACGTCCGAAACGCGAATGCCATCGACCGACGTTCCCGCCCGGTCCACGGTCCAGATCTTAAGCAATCCGTGCTGGGTCATGTGCTCGACCCACCACGAAGGGTTAAGCAACCCGCGCTTACCGCCAAAGTCTCCCGGCGACGTCCACGTGCCCACCTCGACACCGTTCACCCAGAGCGTCAAATCGGAAGGCCAATCGGGATTGTAGTCCGGCGCTTCCGAACAAACCTCCATCGAGAGATCCAGTCGCTCGACGTCCATGGTGGTCGGCAGGTCGTTCGGGAAGGTGTACTCGACGAAGCCGTTCGCCATCCAGAGGATCTCGGCACTTGCGCGCTCGGGATCGTAGAACGCCTGCGCTTTGTCGAGGAAGCCGATGAACTTCACCCGGTTGGCCAGTCCGCAAGGTGTGCCGGGATTGACGAGCGTGTACAAACCGATCGGCATCCGAACCTCGTCGACCTTTTCTTCCGCTTCCTCGCTGACGCCAAGATCCACGACGAGTCGCGTGTATCGGAGATGGCAACGCTTCTGCATTCCCTGCTGGCCGGGGATGTACTCGCTGACGACGAGACCCGCCTGTTCGAGCTGCTGAACGTGCCGCGTGACGGTCGGCTGAGATAGACCCAATTCCGCGCCAAGTTCGGCAATGTTCCGGTCGCCTTTGGCGAGGAGCCGAAGAAGATCAACTCGCGAACCAAGCCCGAGCGCCCGGAACAAATCGATGGACTCGTCGCTTCGAACCTCTAGGATGTGGGAACCAACCTCGCGCGCCATTGCCGATTCCGGTTAGTATAGCGGATGGCACATCCTTATGCAAGGGGTCAAAAGCCCTTCGAAGGAGAACTTCGGGTGTAATCCTGCCACGCGCGCCGCGCGGACGAACCCGCAATGCCCTCCGAACCCTCCTTCGACCTCGGATCGACCCTCCGAAATCCGGTTTATCCCGGGACATTCGCCGACCCTTTCGTTCTTCGCCACGAGGAGGTTTACTACGCGTTCGGAACGGCGCCTGCGATCGAGGGGCGTCCCTTTCCTACCCTTCGCAGCGACGACTTCGCGAAGTGGACGGCGGGGCAGGGAGCGCTAATCCCTCCGGCGGGCTTCGAAGGAGGAGACTTTTGGGCCCCGGAGGTCGCCTTTCGCAACGGAACGTTCTTCATGGTCTACAGCGTCGGCGGCGAGGGCCACGTGGGTCACCAGCTTCGCGTCGCAACGAGCGAACGTCCCGAAGGCCCCTACCGCGACAGCGGGAAGCCTCTGCTCGATCCCTCCACGGCGCCTTTCGCGATCGACGCCCATCCCTACCAAGACGCGGAAGGGCGCTGGCATCTCTTTTACGCGCGCGACCTGCTCGATTCGGAACGCCCGGGAACATCGCTGGTCGTCGCCCCCTGGAACGATCCCTTCCATCTACCCACGGACTATCACGTCGTCGCCCGCGCCGCTCACGATTGGCAGCTCTACCAACGGGATCGTTCCATGCCCCAGTACGGCACGGAGCTCTTTCAGTGGCACACCCTTGAGGGACCTTTCGTGGTTCCACACGACGGATTTCTCTACCTTCTCTACAGCGGGGGCAACTTTGGCGACGACAGTTACGGCGTCGATTACCTCGTCGCGGACGAGGTCTACGGCGAATACCGCGATACCAACGACGGTCGTGGGGCCCGAATTCTGCGCACGGTGCCCGGCCACGTGATCGGCCCCGGCCACAACTCGGTGGCAAAAGGTCCCGATGGCGCAGACTGGATGGTCTATCACGCGTGGGACTTGGAGATGCACGGCCGCCACCTTTGCCTGGATCGTCTCCAGTGGACGGACGAAGGACCACGCTGCACGCCGACATGGACGCCGCAGATCCTCGCCTGAACGGGTACGTTCTCACGGAATGAAACCCACTCCCGAAACCGTCGCCAGCCTTTGGCCCTATTCGGGAAAGATGCGGTTGACTCTCGCCGCCGTCGTCGGCGGCGTCGCGTGGGCCGTCGACAAAGCCCTTGGGCCGAGAGGCACCGCGTTGCTCGTCGGATGGGACGCGGCCGCGGTGGTGTACGTGCTTTGGCTTCTCTTCACGACCTTCCGACTCGACGAGGGCAACACTGCGGGTCTCGCGTCGAGCAAAGGGCCGGATCGCCGCACCGTCGACTTGGTGATGCTGGTCGCCAGCCTGGCGAGCCTTGGGGGCGTCGGCCTCCTGCTGATTCAGTCGGGGGACGCCAAGGAGATGCAGAAGGACGTGCTCGTGGCCGTCGGCGTGGTGAGCGTCGTCTGTGCTTGGTTTCTCGTCCACACCGGCTACGCCCTGCGCTACGCCCGACTCTACTATGACGAGTGTGACTCGGGAGGAATCGACTTCAACGAGGACGACGACAAGCCGTCCTACGCGGATTTCGGCTATCTCGCCTTTACCGTCGGCATGACCTTCCAGGTGTCGGACACCCAGATCAAGGACAAGCGGATTCGCCGGACGATCCTGCACCACGCGCTCCTGTCGTATCTTTACGGCACGGTCATCGTCGCGACGACCATCAACTTCGTCGCCGGTCTGAGCAGCAAGTAACGGCGTAAAATCAGAACGTGAAGCGGGTCGCCCATTCTCCGCGAAGTCTCGTGGCCGCGGTCGTGGCGCTATGGCTCTTGGCGGTCGTTTGCATCGTCTTTGGCAAGTACCATTCGCACGTTTCGCGGCCGGCCAATGTTTTGATTGGGTTTTTCACCGTCTCCCTCGTCGTCGGCTTCTCCCTGTGGGCGCTCTATCCGCGAGCGACGATGGACGACAAGCGGATCGAACTGCGAGGACTTCGCGCACGGGAGCGGCTGGAATCACCGCTCGACAGGGTTCTCGCGTACCGAAGAGACAAGAAAGGCGACTGGTGGGTGGAGACCGAAGATCGCCGTGCTCGGGTCGGGGTCCAGGAGCCTTGGGAACTGCACCGAGCGTTCGTCGAACTCGCGCCTAAGAAGCTCCACGCGAAGAAGATGCGCTTTCCCGGAGTGGCCCCCGCGGAAGAGTTTATGGGCCTCTGGACGTTCGATGTCGAGTGGCTCGCTCTCCGCGCAAAGACGACGATCGGAGTCCTCCTGGTGGTACTTGCCATCGAGCGGAAGGCCGGTTTCGGACTGACGGGGCAGCTCTGCGCTCTCCTTTTTTTCCCCGCCATCGAGGGTTGGGGACGGTTGGACATCACCCGCGACGGCCTCGTGCGACGCGGACCCCGCCATCGCTATTCGATTCCGTGGGCGGAGGCGCAAGCCATCTTTGAAGAGCGTAAAGGCGGAAAGCGGAGTTTCGTCGTCGTCGGTGCGGGCCATGCCATCGAGATCCCCGCCCATCTCGCCATCGAGCGGGAAGTCATGGAGAAGGTGCTCTACTCCTTCCCCACCGCGATTCTATGCGTCAATTTCGACGAGACCACGTTAAGGGGATATCGTCGCCGCAAAAGGGCCAAGGAGCCCGTCAAGCGAGACGATCTCCTCCCCGCCCTCACCGCTTGATGTCATCTTGGGACATTAATGCCCCAAGATGTCTTTCTGAGCTTGGATGAGCTCGTCGATTCCCTTCTTGCCGAGGGCGAGAAGGCGACCCAGGGTCTGTACGTCGAATGGATCGTGCTCGGCGGTACCCTGGATTTCAACGAACTTGCCCGCGCCCGTCATCACCAGGTTCATGTCGGTCCCGGCGGTGGAGTCCTCGTCGTAGTTGAGGTCGAGCACCTCTTGACCGCGATAGAGGCCAACGGAGATCGCCGCGATAGGAGACAGAATGGGATTCTTCTTTAGCATCCGCCGGGCGGTCATCCAATCCACGGCGTCCACGAGAGCGACGTAGGCGGCGGTAATGCCCGCGCACCGCGTTCCCCCGTCGGCCTGAAGGGCATCGCAGTCAAGCGTGATCGTTCGCTCACCGAGGGCTTGGAGGTCGATCACCGCCCGCAACGCGCGGCCGATCAGGCGCTGAATCTCCATCGTGCGGCCGTTGGGTTTCATGAGGTCGCGCTGATTACGCTGCCGTCCCGAGCGCGGTAGCATCGAATACTCGGCGGTGACCCAGCCTTCGCCCTTCCCTTTCTTGAACGGGGGAACGCGATCCTCCACGGTGGCGGTGACGAGCATCTGGGTGTCCCCGAGGGTGAGAAGGCAGGAGCCCTCCGCGAACTTGCTCACTCCACGCTCAAAGGTATAGGGACGAAGCTGATCGTTGGCTCGGCCATCGGGACGCATGGGAGAAAAGGTACCTACCCGCCGCCGATCGGCGGTTTTGGGCGACCGTTTAGCCTTTCCGCCCCGGAAGGACGATCGGTCTCGCGCCCTGGAGGAGTCGCGTCGCTTCGGATTTAAGATCCGCGAGCGAAACCTCGCGCATCGTGTCCAGCAATCGGTCGAAATCCCATCGCGCTCCCGCCTTGGCGTACCAGTAGGCGTCGAGCGCGGCACGGTCGTAAGGCGTGCGGCCCATCGGCGCGTCACCGATCCAAAGCGGGCCAAGGTCGAGGGTCGCGGCGCCGAGGGCACGCAAACGATCGTCCTCGGTCCAGCCCTCGACCGCTTTTTCAAGGGTGGCGCGGAGCCCTTCCGCACGGTTGGCCTCGCCGTCCTCCGGCGCGGCGGCCACGACCAAACGGGGGATGAGCCCCGCCCGGTCGGGCCATAACAAGGCTTCTTGACGATAGCTCCAGCCTTCGACCTGTCGGACGTCGCGAAAGAGCGACCCGCCCTTTCCGACCCCCAGGGCGATGAGGGCGAGCCAACGAGCGGCGAACGACGGGTCCAATGCGGAGAACGGACGACCTCGCAGCTCGATGGTCGTCACCCCCGAAGGATTCTCCGTCGGCTCGGAGGCAGGGGAGATATCGGGATAGCGCGGCTCCGGTTGCGGCTTCCAGTCAACCGTTCGTTCCGCCCAACGCGTTTGCGCCGCTCCCGCGGCAAAGCCGCCGACGGCGGCGACGGCCACGCGCCGCGGATCGAAGACGCGCAACAGCACCGACCGCGCGTCGTCCGCTTTGATGGTCTTCAGATCGTTGTGGCGGGGGCGGAGGGCGGCGGCCCAGGACCCGACCTCGGCCCTTTGGATGCGGCGCAGGGCGGCGTCGAGACTCACCTGCTGAACCGTGGGGCGGCGAAGGATTCCGTCCATCAAGGCGAGACCGTTCGTCAGGTTCGCTTTCGGTACGGCGATGCGGATGAGCACGCCGTCGGGCAAAAGCGAGGCGTGGACGGTATCCCCGTCGGTGATTTCGAAGATCTGCCGGCGCGAGTATTCCTGACTTCCGTCGACGAGCACCCGGACCGCGACGGCGAGCCGCTGGCGATCGCGCTCGCCAAACTCCTTCGGTAATGGCGCAAAAGCGGCGATCGCCACCTGGCCGAATTGCGGCATGGGCGTCTCGAGGAGCGGAATCACGAACCGACCACCGTCACCGCGTTCGGTCCTTTGAGCGCCGCGATGGCGGCAACGAACTGAGGATAGGTTATCGTCGCGATGGCATCGCGCATGCGGTCGGGAGTCGCGTCGGCCGATTGCGCGAGAAGAAGACCGCGTAGCGTAGCGTTCGCGCCCGGATCGTCCGTCTGACGCCGAAGCCACGCTTCGGCGAGTCGCCGCGCCCGAGGCCAGAGCGCGGCCGCGTTCGCCGCCTCGACGCGCCTGGTAAGTCCGGACGACTCCCCCGAACGGCCAAGGAGAACGAGTCCTGGACGCTCCGAAGGAGTGTAGGTGACGAAGACGTCGTCGAGATCGCTTGCGATCGCCAGCGCCGCGGCTAGGGCAGCGGCCGTTCGGGGTTCGTCGTAAGTGGGTACGGGCAGGGCACGGGCCTCGCCAAGGACGTCGTCGACGGCGTCTCGGCCGCCTTTTCCTTCAGAGCGAACGGCGAACCGCGCTTGAATTTTGGGGGCGGTTCTGACGATCGAAGCCGCCGCGGCGGTGGCCTTGTCGAGATCCACGTCGCCCGCGATGACGATGACGAGATTCGGCCCCGCGGAGAGCCGAGCATGAAGGGCGGACAGGGCGGCGGGCGTCGCGCTTCGAATCGCCGCGAGGTCGCCGAAAGGTGACAGACCTTGCGCACCGTAAGCGACGCGCCACGCGGATGCGGAAAGACGGGCGGAGGGCTCTAGCAGTGCGCCTTCCTGGCGCAGAATGCCCGCTTCACGGGCGATGTCGCCCGTCGTCAGGGTCCTCAACCGGAGCATCTCTCCCAACGCTCCGAGGGCGAGATCGAGCTTGGACACGGGAGCGTCGCACGCGAAGACGGACGCATCGCGCAACGTTTCGGCGGTGAGGAACGCGCCCTCCCGTTCGAGTCGGCCGTCGAGGCGGCCATCGCGTCCGGTCGCGACGAGATGCTCGAGCAAGTGTCTAAGACCGTGCGTGGCGGGCGTGTCTTCCGCTCCACGGGCCGAAAGGATGAGTCGAGTCCAGACCCGACTCGCGCCGGGAACGCGCTCCACGAGGATCGTCGCACCGTTGGGGAGAATCGTTCGCAGACGAGGCGGCTGCTCGACTTGAGGGAGTTGAGCGATGGCGAAAGGAAGGAGCATCGAGCGGAGGCTTCAGCTTACTCGCGCCATCGAGAGTTGGAGAGACGAACGGGAAGAGCGGCGGAAAACCGACGTGCGGCTCAATGAAAGTAACTCGCGCCGTTGATGTCGATGGTTTGGCCACTGAGATAGGCGGCCTCGTCGCGTAAGAGAAACGCCGCCGCCGCCGCGCAGTCTTCGGGAGAGGCCATACGTCCCAACGGAAGGGTTTTCAGAATCTCCTCCAAACGGTCGTTCATCCCGTCGCGCACCATCGCGGTGTCGACCCAGCCCGGCGCAATGCCGAACACGCCGACCTTCTGCGGCGCGAGTTCGACGGCGAGAGAGCGGGTCAGGTTGATCAGCGCGGCCTTGCTCGCGGCGTACAGCGAAGCGTTCGGCTCGCCCCGAAAGCCGACGCGGCTCGCGACGTTGAGAATCTTTCCTCCTCCCCGACTCGCGAATGTTCGCGCCGCGGCGCGGGTGAGCATTAGAGGCGCCATGAAGTTCGTGCGGAACTGCGTCTGGACGTTCTCGCGAAAGGCCGCCGCGTCGTCGGTAAGGAAATTGAGCGGGAGATAAACGCCGGCGTTGTTCACCAAGGCGTCGATTTCGCCGTCGGCGATCGCTTCGGACCAAAGCACCTCCGCGTCGTCGTCGAGGGCTCTCGCATAGACGCCGGCGAGGAGAGGACCTAGTTGTTCCGCCGTATCGTCGAGCGCGGCCGAAAGCGTTCGACCGTGAATCGCGACCTGCCATCCGTCGGCGGCGAGGCGCAGGGCAATGGCGCGCCCGATTCCACGGGCGCTGCCGGTCACAAGAACCCGACGGGACATTCGGATAAAGGTACCGCGCGAACATTGCGCAACTTCGCGCGAGCTCGGGCGTCTGAGCGTAGAATGCTTTCGATGCGCGTTGCCCTTGCCCTCGTTCCGCTCGCCGCGGTCGGCCTCGTGGCCGCCCATCGGGTCTCACCGGCGCCCGCCAAAGCTCCGGCGAAGCCAACTTACGCGAAGGACGTCGCGCCGATTCTCAATCGATCCTGCGTCTCGTGTCACCGCGCGGGCGAGGTCGCGCCCTTTTCGCTCGGAGATTACGCGACGGCGAAGAAATTTGGAGCGACGATGGCGGCGGTGACCAAATCGCGTCAGATGCCCCCCTGGAAAGCGGCCGCGGGATACGGCGAGTTTCAGCACGAGAATCGGCTGAGCGAGGTGGAAATCCAGACGATCGAGAACTGGGCGTCGACGGGCGAGGCGCGCGGCGATAAGCGCTTCGAGCCGACTCCGCCCGCGCCCCCAACCGGAGGGTGGACGCTCGGAGTTCCCGACATGGTCCTCCAGGCGAAGGGCGGCCCGTACCGGCTTGAGGCGGATGGTGCGGACGTGTACCGCAACTTCGTGTTGGAGAATCCGTCCGACAAGGATCTCTGGGTTCGGGCGATGGACGTCCACCCAGGCGTGAAGAAGGTCGTTCATCACGTGATCGTCTACCTTGACGCGGCGCATAAGGGACGTGCCCTTGCCGCCGCCACGAAGGACGGCCAAGAGGGCTACGTGAGCTTCGGGGGCGGCGTCGGCTTCGCCCCTTCCGGCGCGCTCGGCGGTTGGGCACCGGGAAACCGGCCGTATCAGACGCCGACGGGCGAGGCGTTTCGGGTGCCGCCCGGCGCGGACATCATTCTCCAGGTCCACTATCATAAGAGTGGGAAGCCCGAGGCCGACGCGACACAGGTCGGTCTGTATCTCGCAAAGGAGCCCATCAACAAGGAGATTCGCCTCGCGTGGATCGCCCAGCCCTTTATCGCGATCCCGTCAGGCAACAAAGCTTACGCGGCGCACAAAGAGTACGTGGTCCGGCAGGACGTTACCCTTCATACCCTGATGCCGCACATGCATTTCCTAGGGCACACGATGCGCGCGAGGGTCGTCGAGCCCGACGGCAAGGAGATCCCTCTCATCGACGTTCCGAACTGGGACTTTAATTGGCAGCTCAGTTACGCCCTGAAAGTGCCGCTCTCGATTCCCAAGGGATCGAAGATTGTGGTCGACGCGACCTACGACAACTCGGCGGACAATCCGAACAATCCTTCTAGCCCGCCTCGCAACGTCTATTGGGGCGAGGCCACCACCGATGAGATGTTCCTGCTGATCGCGTCCTACACCGTCGACTCGCAATCGCTCAACGCATCGCATTAGACCCAACG
>CAXUKB010000163.1:0-6200 GCA_964251345.1 uncultured Fimbriimonas sp.
ATATAGAACTTGCCGATGCCGTCGGGGTCGTGGTCCGCGTGGGTGACGTAGCGAGACGATTGGAAGGCGAGCGCGGCGATGAGGGGCAACATTTCGATTACTACGCTTCACGGAAGACGATCGCTCTAAAAGGGTCCGGACTACCAACTGCCCGTGTCGCCTCCTCCGCCACTGCTGCCCGAGTCGAACGAGCCGCTCGAGTCGAAACCCGAACTCGTGTCGATGCTGGGTCCGCTGTCCGCCGAGGGACTGGAGTCAAAGGAAGGGCCTGGGTCGTAGGCCGGTCCGGACATCACGCTTCCCGCGATCAGTCCGGCGGCGAAGGCATCGTCGTCGTTGGTGAAGTTTGGGGTGATCGTGTAGGGGCCGTTCGCACCGGACCCGATCGTCGAACCGAACGGCTGACCGATGCCCATTCTTCGGCGGTTCTTGACGGAGGCGACGACGAGGGCAAAGAGCGCCAGAGGCGCCCCGAAGCAGAAGAGCATTCCAACGGGTGGGAAACCGTCAGACGAAGACGGCGAGTCTAACATCGGGGATCCCGAACCGGCGATTGGAACTGCCGGGACGGAAGCCGGTGCGTTCGACGCACCGGCGCTCGCTCCAGAGTTGGCGAGGATTGCGAGCGCTTGGCAACCCGCGACGATGCCTCCGGCAAAGTCGCCGCGTTTAAAGGCGGGCAGAATCGTGGCTTGATCGATCGAGTGGGCGCCTGCGTCGTAGTCTCGCTTCCAATCCTTCCCCAACTCGATCCGGACTTTGTGGTCGGCCTTGGCGACGACAAGCAAAATGCCGCCGTTTTTTCCATTCTGCCCATGACCGATTTTCCACGCGTCGAACAGTTGAGTGCTGTACTTTTCGATCCCTTCCGACTGCGCCCCGACGCTCTGGAGCGAAGGAAGGGTCGCCACGACGATCGGTGCGCCCGTGTCCCCATCGAAATCTCGGGAAAGCGTGTCGATTTTCAACTTGTCGGAAGACGAGAGCAAGCCGGCGCCATCGTAGACCCACCCGCTCTTCGGAACCGGAGGGAACGTCTGGCCACTACTGCTGGCCGCAACGACCAACATCCCGAAGATTGGAACGAATCTTTTGATCATGATAAAGGGCCTTGCTTTAGGTATAGCCGCAGAACGTGTGGATAGGGCGTTCGAAAGTTCTCGGATCGAAACCCAGTCTCATCATGGTCTACGGTGTTCGAAGGCGCGGCTAGGCGACAGATCGTTACTGCGGCTCCAGGTTGATTGGGTTCGAAAAAGATGGCTCGGGTTCCGGGAACCTGGATGAGTAGACGTCCGTCAACGTCTGCATGTCTGATCACAACGAAGGTCTGCAGAACACCGAGAAGAACCCGGACGATTGGGTCACCGGCGACGAGCCCGCTACCGGCGCGCAACTCAGCTACTTGCATACTCTCGCCAAGGCAAAGGGTGAGGACGTTCCGAACGAGATCACCAAGGGCGATGCAAGCAAGATGATCGATCGTCTCAAGACCGAGACGGGTGGCTAACTTCGAAGCCAAGAACGGAGCGCGGTCGCGTGTACAATGGGCGCGTCCATGAAGCGTCTTGGTCCCCTTTTCCTTCTCACACTGGCCGTCGCTGCCCATGCCCAGCAATCCGACCTGCCGCAGGGCGGACGGCGAGGGCAACGGCAGCTTGAGCCCGGCACTAATCGCCAGCCCCCGGCGGCGACGCCAGGAACGCCCACGCCCGGCCTGCCCGCACCGCCGACGACCTCGCTGACGATCACGCCCGTCGCGACGAAGCACACGATAACCTACCATGGTGCGCCACTCGCCTATACCGCGACCGCGGGCACGCTCGCGCTTAAGACGGACGAGGGCGAAACGGACGGATCGCTGTTCTTCGTCGCCTACACAAAGGATGGTGAAGAAGCATCGACGCGTCCGATCACCTTCGTTTACAACGGCGGTCCCGGCTCATCGTCGGTCTTCGTCCATCTCGGCACCATGGGGCCGCGCCGAGTGGCGTTGAACGACGATGGCACAATGCCGAAGCCACCTTTCCGGCTCGTCGACAACCAGGAGACTTGGCTCGCGACCACCGACATCGTATCGGTCGACGCGATGGGCACGGGATACAGCCGCCCGACGAGCGCGGAAAATGGGCGCAAGTTCTATGGCGTGCAAGGCGACCTCGACGGATTTGGGCGCTTTATCCAGACCTACCTTGCGAAGTACCGCCGCTACGGCTCGCCGGTGTTTCTCGCGGGTGAGAGCTACGGCGGTATCCGGACGGCGGGCCTGAGCTCTTGGCTTATCGAGCGAGGCGTCGCGCTGAATGGCGCGATCATCATCTCGGGCGTCGAGAACGAGATCACGCTCAACGGTGGTCGCGGGAACGACGTGCCGTTCATCGGCTATCTGCCCAGCTTCTGCGCGACGGCTTGGTACCACAAGCGCCTCTCGTCACGATTGGAGAAGAACCTCGATGCGACGCTCGCCGAATGCGAGAAGTTCACGCTTGGAGAGTATGCGAGCGCCCTCGCGGCGGGCAACTCGTTGAGCGAGGCGGACACCAAGCGAGTCGCCAAGCGGCTTTCGGAGTTCACGGGCATCCCCGAGGATTATCTCGTCAAGGACCACCTTCGGGTTTCGCCCCAGCAGTTCTTCAAGGAGGAACTACGCGAGAAGGGGCTCGTCGTGGGCCGCTACGACGCGCGACTCACCGGCGAGGACGCAAGCGATCTCGGCGACCGCGCCGAGTTCGACCCGAGCGACGCGGCGGTGACCCCGACCTTCAACTCGGCGATCAATCAGTACCTCACGGGCGAGCTGAACCTCGATATCTCCGAGCGGTACCGACTGAACAACTACGGTTCGGGCTGGGATTACGGTCCCGGCGGGCGTGGCTACCCCGACGTGAGCGACTCGTTGCGTCAGGCGATGCAGAAGAACCCGCACATGAAGCTTCTCTTCGTCTGCGGCCGTTACGATCTCGCGTGCCCTTACTTCGCGCAGCAGTTCACGGTCAACCACCTCGATCTTCGACCCGACCAGCGGGTGCGCGTGTCGTTCAACTACTACCTGTCGGGCCACATGGTGTACATCGAGAAGGGCTCGCGCGAAAAGCTTGCGGGCGACATCGGCACCTGGTACGCGACAGCGAAGTAAGCCAAAAAGGCTAATCGGCTACGAAGATGAGTTTTCGCTCGCCTCAAAGTAGATGCGAGCGGAAGCGTCGAGCGGTTTTTCACGACGGTGGACCCAAAGGGCCGTCGTCCGTCCTCCTCTCGCTTCCCAAGCGAGCCCCTGGGCGGCGGCATCCCAGATCGCGACCATGCCCTCGCGCGTTCGGTAAGTCCCGGCATGTTTAGCCGCTGGGAATGTGGCGAGGAGCCGATTGGACCGCGATCCGACTCGCAAGCCGTCGCTGAGGCGAAATCGAGTGGAGGTCACGCGTACCGCGTCGACGAGGAGCGGCGTGAAATCGTCGCAGGGAGGTCGCCTTGTGGAGTGAACGTCGAGTCGGTTGCCACGCTGGCCCCTCCAGGTATCCCACGTTCCGATTCTCATCGGCGAGTGGCCGCCGCTCGGTTCGTCGATCGGAGACCCCAGGCGAAGCCTTAGCGCATCGGGACCAAGCCCAAGGGTGACCTTGCCGATTCGGACCCCCGGAACGATGCGCCATTCAAGAGCCGGATAGGGCAAAAACCCGAGAATCACATCTGGTGGACGCGAGACGATCCCTGTGCGTTCGCTACCGTACGACGAGAGCGTCACCCGCCTCTTGGTCCTGCACCATTGCCGTATAGCGACCGTTCGCGCGCATCAATTCGTCATGGCTGCCCCGCTCGGCGATCCGACCTCTTTGCATTACGACGATAAGGTCGGCGCCCCGGATCGTCGAGAGCCGATGCGTCGCGATGAGAGCGGTGCGACCCTGGAGGAGGCGGGCCAACGATTCGTAGACCAACCGCTCCGATTCCGGCTCGACGGCGGACGTCGCCTCGTCAAGGAGGAGCAGGCGTCCGCCCGCAAGAAAGGCGCGGGCGATGGCCAGTCGCTGTCGCTGACCGCCGGAGAGCTTGACGCCACGCTCTCCGACGGGCGTGGCGAGCCCTTCGGGCAGGCGCTCGACGAACTCCCAAGCATTGGCCGCCCGAATGGCGGCTTCGACCTCTTCGTCCGTCGCTTCGGGTCGCCCGTAACGGACGTTCTCGGCGACGCTCGCGGCGAAAAGGAAGACTTCCTGCTGAACGGAGACGATCTGACGGCGAAGCGACGCCTGGGTGACGGTCCGAAGGTCGTGACCGTCGACGAGGACCGCGCCCGACGTTGGATCGTAGAAGCGGGCGGCGAGGGCAAACAGCGTGCTTTTGCCCGCGCCGCTCTCTCCGACGATCGCCACCCTCTGTCCAGGTTCCACCACAAGGCTGACGTCGGAAACGGCGGTGGAACGGCCGTAATCGAACGAGACTCCTCGGAACTCGAGGCGTCCTTCGACGGGCGGCAGAGGTTTGGCGTCGGGTGCGTCGGCGACGGTCTCCGGGTCGTCGAGAACTTCGAACACCCGCCCGCCCGCCGCGATCGCGCGTTGGAGCATGTCGTTGATCTGCGCGAGGTTATCGATCGGGCCGTAAAAGTATCGTCCGTAGTTGCGGTAGGCGACCAGCCCTCCCAGGGTGAAGCGACCTTGGACGATGAGCAAGGCGCCCAGACCAACCATGATGACGTTGCCCAGTGAGGCGACGAAGCCGACCCAGGGGAACGAATCGGCTCGGGCGCGAACCGCCTCAAGCTGCGTACCGACGAAGAGGTCGTTTAGGCGGCCGAAGTCGTTCCTTTCGTCGGTCTCCCGGGCAAAGCCTTTCACCACGCGGATGCCGGTCAGGGTATCGGAGAGGCGGGCATTGAGTGTGCCGAGTTGCTTTCGAGCCGCCGCGTAGAGTGGGCGCACCCGTCGGTTGAACGCGAGGATCATAAAGCCCACGACGACGATGGGCGACACGGTGGCGATCCCCAGAAGCGGATTGAGCGAAACGAAGATCACGACGACACCGACGAGCCGTAGCGCGTTCGCGAGGAGAGAGTCGGTGCCATTGATCACAACCTCTTGGATGGCGTCGACATCCGCGCCTACTCGACTCAAGAGATCTCCCGTTTGGGCCTCGCCGAAATAGGCGAGGGGAAGGCGAGAGAGCTTATCGACCATGCGGTCGCGAAGGTCCCGTACGAGGCCCTGGGCAATCGGCTCGATGGTTAAGCGCCGTGCACGAGACACGGCCGCCTCCGCAAGGTTGATCGCCAAAAGGAAGACGATCAAGCCCGGCAAGGCGCGGAGATCACGATGGAGGACGACTCCGTCCACGATCCGGAGCCACACGAGCCCGGGTGCGAGCTCCAGGGTCACGTCCGCCAAGAGGTAAGCCAGACCGAGACTGATCTTTGCGCGGTAGGGACGCAGAAAGCCGAGCAGGCGGACGAGCACGGGCACCCCGATTCTTACGAAGACTGTCCCTTCCCGAGCGGCGACGGACAAGGAGTTCCGTCAGACCGGCGAAGCAGCGGGAGAGTTTTCGCCGAAGGTCGCGTTCTCGTACAACTCGGTTAGGGGAAGATCGATGTCGACCGCAGGAATATGGGCGATCGTTCCCAGAAGATAAACGCGTTGGGCCCAACGCCCATCCGGAAGGCGGCTGAAAACTTCGACGCGCATCTTTTCGCTTCCGATCAGGACGTAGTCTTCGAGCGAGGTGAGACTCTTATAGTCGTCGTACTTCTCGGTTCGGTCGAACTCCGCCGTGCTTGGAGAGAGCACCTCGAAGACTACTTTCGGATTGTCGTAAGTTCCGCGCTGTCGATCAAGATCGTTGGGTGGACAAGCGATCGCTCCGTCAGGACGGTAGCCCGATCCCTCCTCGCGAACGATAACCTTCTGATTCTCCCCAACGACGCGACAGGGCTTTAGATCTCGCAACACGACGCCACAAATCTTAGTTAACGAGACTATAATTCTGGAGTGGTTCGAGCTGCCGCCCTCCATGGCGTAGACCCGTCCCCGGGAGAGCTCATGCTTATCCGGAGACGTTTCCTCGTACCCAAGGTACGCCTCGACCGAAACGCGATCGAGAGAAGAAGGCTTGGCCACGTCCTATTCTACGCCGCGTCGTCTTCCTGCTCGAAGGTGCCGTAATAGTACAGCGTTCGGCTCTCGAACTCGCCGGCGCACGTGTCC
>CAXUKB010000163.1:6210-10091 GCA_964251345.1 uncultured Fimbriimonas sp.
CCACCATCTTGAAGACCGGCATCACCTTTTGCCGTTGAATTTCGACGGCGGCGCGCAGGGCATAATCGGATTGGGCGAGAATCTCCGGGTCGCTCGAGGCGGGCACGAGCGCCTCGACGTCCGCGTGAACGGTCTGCCATCGGGGATTGTCCGCAACGTACTGGGTTAAGACGCGGGACGCCGTCTGAGGGTCGTTCACGCCCTGCTCGCGGAACACTCCCGCGATCTCTTTGTTGAAGCGGCTCTGCTCCTCCATCACCCTTTGCATTCCCATAGGAACGCCAAGCAGAGAAGCGAGACTAGGCGAAGGATAGCCGAGGAGGAAAGCATCGGCCACGAGCCCGGAAAGAGGTTCGCTTTCGCCACGGGTCTCGGCGGCCCGAAGGAGACGGCACTCCATGTCGACGAGGGTGTCGATCTTCCGGAGGAACCAGCGGTCGACGTGTGAGATGCGGTTCACCTCGTCGACGCCCCAGCCCCGGCGCAAGCCCTCGGCAAGGGCCCAAAGCCGCTCATCGGTCGGCTTGCCGATGGCGTGCCGCAACGCGGCGTCATCGAGGGTCTGGATCTTCGGATGGCGCAGATCCTTCGAGCGAATTTCCAGTCCGCGGATCGCTTTCATGAAGGCCGCCTCGAAGGAGCGATCGATCGCCATCACCTCTCCCGTCGCCTTCATCTGCGTAAACAGGGATCGGTCGCCGGTCGCGAACTTGTCGAAGGGCCAGCGCGGAATTTTGACCACGCAGTAGTCGAGGGCCGGCTCGAAGCAGGCCTTAGTGGTGCCCGTCACCTGATTCTCGATCTCATCCAGCGTCTTGCCGACCGCGATCTTCGCTGCGACGCGCGCGATGGGGTAGCCCGTCGCTTTGGAGGCGAGAGCGGAGGAGCGGGAGACGCGCGGGTTGACCTCGATGATGTAGTAATCGAAGCCGTCCGGGTTCAGGGCCATCTGCACGTTGCAGCCGCCCTCGATCCCAAGAGCGTCGATGATCTTGAGCGACGCCGTTCGCATCATGTGGTACTCGAGGTCGCTCAGCGTCTGCGACGGGGCGACGACAATGGAGTCACCGGTGTGAACGCCCATCGGGTCGAGGTTCTCCATGTTGCAGACGGTGATCGTGTTGCCCATCGCATCGCGCATGACTTCGTACTCGATCTCTTTCCAGCCGAGAAGCGAACGCTCGACCATGATCTGGGAGCGGAGGGAGAGTTTCAGCCCCTTGCGGCCGGTTTCCCAGAGATCCTCACGCGTGTCCGCGATGCCGCCTCCCGTGCCGCCGAGCGTATAGGCGGGCCGGATAATGCAGGGGTAAGGAACGACGTCGAGAATCGCCAAGAGCTCGTCCTCGTTCTCCACGATCCAGCTCTCGGGCACCGGCTCCTTGATCTCTCGCATGAGGGAGCGGAAGCTCTCCCGGTCTTCGGCCTTCTTGATCGCGCTGAGCGGCGTTCCGAGGACCTTAAGGCCGTACTTTTCGAGGATGCCCGCGTCGGCGAGTTGAGTGGCGAGGTTCAGGCCGGTCTGACCGCCGAGCGTGGGGAGAACGGCGTCAGGCCGCTCCCTCGCGATCACGCGTTCGAGGAAGTCGACGTTCAGCGGCTCGATGTAGAGCGCGTCGGCGACCCCGGGATCGGTCATGATCGTCGCCGGATTGGAGTTGACGAGGACGACCGAATGGCCCTCCTCACGCAACGATTTGCAGGCCTGAGTCCCCGCGTAATCGAACTCGGCGGCTTGGCCGATGACGATCGGCCCAGAGCCGATAACGAGGACCTTCATTCTAAAACGGGAGTGTACCGGTTCAGACCAATTCTGCGGCGAACTTCCCGCTTAGCGTCACCATGGGGAGGCCGGCGCCGGGCTGGACGGAGCCGCCGCAGTAGAAAAGATTTCGAATCTCCTCGTCTTTGCACCGTAGCGGAAAGAGTCCGCCGAAGAGACGATGGGCTTCGTCGGGGCCGTAGAGACTGCCCCGATGATTGCCATCGCGACGAGCGAAAACGTCGGGCGATTGGATCCGCTCGAAATCGAGACCGTGCGCGTCGACGTCCCAGCCGAACCGCGCGACTTCGCCCGCGACGAGATCGCGGTAGAGTCGCTCGTCGCGCGTCCAGTCGAGGTGCGGCTCCTGAGCAGGGGTGGTGACCACCGCGAAGAGCGCGGTGCGCCCCGCGGGAGCGGGCGTGACGTTGAGGTACACGATCGGCGGACGGGGGAACTCTCGACGACGGTAGAGCGATTCGAATCCCGCCTGGAAATCTTTGGGCACCAGCAAGGTGTGGTGTTCCAGACCCCCCAACTCGGCCTGAACCCCCCAATGGACGGTGAAGTAACTGAGGCTAGGCGGAACGTCGGTTGGGCGACCGAGCCAACCGGCCACCTGAAGCCGGTCGGCGTTCATCACGAAGGCGTCCGCTTCGATGGTCTCTCCGCCGGTCAAGCGAAGCGCGGTCGCGCGGTGACCTCGGAAGACGAGTCCCTCGCCATGTCCCTCGCGGAACTCGACCCCCAGTTCTCGCGCCAGTCGCTCGAACGCGGCCGGGATCGCGGCCACGCCGCCCTCGGGGTAATACACCCCCTCCTGGATCATAAGATAGGGGATCATCAACGCCCCGGGAGCCTTGCTGTCGTAGGTTTGGCCGCCATAGGAAGGGAAGCCATAGAAGAAGGCGCGAAGCAGCGGGGAACGGAACATCCCGTCCACGAGCTCGCGATACGTCTTGCGGACGTCGAAGCGCATCGCGGTGGCGATCAGATGCGGATCGGCCATCTGAAGGGGACTGTGGTAGGGATGCTTGAAGACGCTCGCGTCGATGTGGGGAGCGACTCGATCCAAATCGTCCATCAGCCGCGCGAGCGACTCCCGGTCGGAGGAATCGATCCCTGCGACGAGCCTTAGGCATTCGTCCCGGTCGGCGGGGAGGTCAAGGGGCTCGGCTCCCTCGAACAGCACGCGCGAGATTGGATCCAACCGTCGAAAGCGCAGGTAGTCGGCCATCCGACGGCCCGCAGCGGCGAAGACCGCCTCGTAGATCCGGGGAAGGATCACGATGGAAGGCCCGGGATCGAGACGATAGCCCGAGAGTTCCACGGCGGCGGCTTTGCCACCGACCGGACCATCGTGCACCACGAGGACCCGATGTCCGAGAAGACGGAGATGGATGGCTGCGCTGAGGCCGCCCTGACCCGCGCCGACGACGACGACGTGCTTGGCCGTCACTAGGATCCCCCGTCGGTCACGGTCCGTTGTACCGCAAAGCAGGGCGGGGCCGGGAGGAAGTTCCTCCCGGCCCCGCCCTGCTTTGTCGATTGTCGAAGGACTAGCGGACGACGGTTACGGTCGTGCTGGCCGTCGTCCCCATGTAAGTCGCCAGAATGTTGATATCTTGGCTTCTAGAGACACGGTTCGAATTCGCCGTGTACGTGTAGACGTACTGGCCGTTCGAGACGCCGACGAAGGACAGGGCTCCGATCGTCGTGTTTAGCGTCGGCGCCGTCGAGGTCGTCGGCGGGAAAACGCCACCCAGGCTATACGCCAGGCTGAACGCATCGCTCGACGAAACCGGTCCGTCGAACGTTACGGTCAGCACAAGCTGATCGACACCGCCCCGGAGCGTCGTCACGCGAGGCACGATGCTAACGAGGCCGACCGGATTAACGGTGAGCGACGCCGTGCTCGTGAGGCTTGCTACGGTGCTGGTCGCCACCGTCGAGGCGGTCACGACCAACACCGTCGGAGCCGCCGGGCTCCCCGCTTTGAAGGTAAACGTGGCTACCGTGCTGCCCGAGGCGACCGTTGCGGTCGCGAGATCGAGCTTCGTCGCGTCGGACGCGTCCACCGTCGCGACGCCCAGCTGCAGCGCGGCCAGCACGTTGGCCA
>CAXUKB010000164.1:0-3481 GCA_964251345.1 uncultured Fimbriimonas sp.
TGACCTCCGGGCCACCAACGACCGCCGTCCACGTCCAGCCCAGCGGTCGCCGCCGGACCTGGACAATCCCCGAGGGTGACCGGCGCGGCGGAATCGTCCTCTGGAACAGAGCATTCCTTCTTCCGCCTGTCGCCTCGCGTTGAACGGGAATGCGATGGGAAATGATCCTGTCCTCGCGATGCCTCCTGACACCGTTGGCGAGGCAGTTCCGGGCTCGTGCTTCGTAACTTCCTCACACGGCCGATTTGCCTTCAGAGGGCTCGCGGCGCTTCAGAGGGGGGCGAGTTCAAGGAGATACGAGGCTGGAACGGCCTCGCCAACGGCTAGGCGTCGTCGCCGATGAGGCGTGGTGGGCGTCAAGGCAGCGGGCCATCGCCGCGTGCCCCTCGGCTTTGTCGAGAACCGTAGACGATCGGCGGCAGCTTCGGCCAGACGGGCAACCTCGCCTACGACCAGTCGGGCCGGCTGACGAGCGTGGGCGGCGTGCCGCCCTCGAACTTTGGCGCCTCCTACAGCCTCGCGCCCCTCTACGACGAGGCGGGGCGGCGGCGCTCGTTGGCGTTCGCCTCGTCCGGCACGGGCGCGAACGGCTCCTAGACGGACGCGTTCGTGTACGACGGCGACGCGCTGGTCTACCGCACCCACCCGATGCCCGCCGTGGGACTGGGCGGCAGCGCCCCCACCGACCTCTCGTCCTCCGACCCGAGCGTGCTCTACCTCTGGGGCCCGACGGGGCCGGTCATGGAGTTCGACCTCTCGGGCGACAGCCGGGCCTTAACGTTCGATCCGCGCGGCGACTGCGTCGCGACCTCGAACGGCCGCGCCGTCAATCCGGTGTTCTTCGACGCCTACGGCAAGCCGATCGTCGCGTACTCGGGCGACGACCGGTACCGCCAGCAGCCGCTGCAGTACAAGGGCCAGTCGGGCTACTACGCGGACGCCTACTCGGGGCTCTACTACTGCCTCCACCGCTACTACGACTACCGCACCGGCCGCTGGACCCAGCGCGATCCCATCGGCCTCGACGGCGGCATCAACGTCTACGCATACTGCGGCGGCAACCCCGTCATGGGCGTCGATCCCAGCGGGCTCACCACGATCTTCGGCTTCGAGTTCACCTCGGAGACAGTTGGGAACGGTTTGGGTACCGGGCTTGCCGCGACGGGCGAGGCGCTTTCCTTCGGTCACTACCGGAACAAGTACTACGCGAGCCAACCGGGCTACGGGGCGTCGCTCGGGCTTGCGGTCGTGGGACGCGAGGCGGCCATCCAGGCGGCGACGCTTGGCGCGGGGAACTTCGTCAACGGCGTCCGCACGGCGAGGGCGGTTCAAGTGGCACGGGAGGCCGAGGCGATCGAAGCCGCCCGTGCCTTGGCGGCGGCAAGGGCGGTCAGGGCAGCGCGGCTCGCGACGAACGCTCGCAACGGCAATGCGTTTGAGCGGGCGGCGATCGCCGCTTTCGGCTACGCCAGGAATACGAACCTCCTTAACGGACGAATTCCCGATATCGCCGTCCAAGGAGGACTCGTCGAAATCAAATCGGGGCAGTACATCTCCTACACCGCCCAACTCAGAGGCATGATCGGCACTGGGCAACCGTTGTACCTTGTCGTTAACACCGCGACTAAGGTCTCAAAAACGCTTCAGCAGGCGATCCGGCTTTCAGGCGGAAGTATCCTACGGTTCGATTCTGCCGCAGGACGATTTCTTCCCTTTCCGTAACCACCGCAATGCCGAAAGACAAGTATGGGGCCGATCTCGTCGCCATGAGTCCGAGAAGACTCATGGTGCACGAAGAACGTCTAAGCTGCCTTCGGACGTTGTGTCAGCTTACGAGGGACAATCCACCTGACCGATATGGAAGCATCGAACCTTTACGTCATCGTGCTCTCTGCGAAAATATCAGCGAGTCCCTAGATGTCTGGAAAGAGGATGGAATGGCGCTGTTTTGGAAACGAAGTAAGCCACCTTTGGAGGGGAGCCTTTTCAGTGCCTGGAGACCGAACTTTCTTCATTCCTGCGTAACGGCGAGTGCCCGAGACGCCGTAAAAGATCAGGGTTGGCTTACGACTTACCTTGATCACACCGCGCGTAGGCTGGACTCGGATTACGCCGTGCTTCATGTGCTTGGCAAGTTCGACATTCTGCGAGGTGGCCACCAGGGAAGTGGAGTGTTAACCGCCGGAAGCCTCAAGCCGTGGGACATTTCATTGTTCCCGACGACGCATCAATTATTTATTGGCCTTCCGGACGTGTACTGGTCGACGGTGCTCGGTCGCCCCTACGTCGCGCTCATCGGACGGGAGCGTCTGCTATCGTGTCCCGACGCCGACGTGGCCGAGTATCCTTACGGCGGCATTCGGGTCACGAGCCGACTGCCCATCCACGCTGCGCGCACGCAGCCCGACGAATTCGAGGCGTGGCGCGAGCGGGTGCGAGAGCACATCGGGCGCGAGTTTTTCTTCGACGCGCCCGCTCACGGAAGGACCGTCCGCGTGCCAGAATTCGCTTGGGTGGAGGAGCGTTGAACGCAGAAAACATGCGAAACGCCTCCAAAACCAAGCGGCGTCCGGTCGTGGGGGACGTGATGCGGATGGAATCGTTTCAGGACCGGAACGTGGTGGCGCACTTCTCGATCATGTCGCCGACACAGGGGCCTTTCGTCACCGTGTACGAGGGGCCGGAAGATCAAAGAGCCGGCTCACTGGAAGGCTACGAGAAGTTGTTCGGGCCGATCGGCTGCGGCGTTTACCCTCCGGTGCGTCTAGGGACGTGGACGGTGGTAGGCCACGTCGAGCCGACGGAGACCCGCCTTCCCATGTTCCTGATGATGGGCGTGGGGCGCCCACCCGATATCCCGCCCGTTTGGTGGCTCTTCGACGGCGTCCGAGAGAGGCCGCTCGGCCGAGACGTCCCCGACGACCTTAAGGACATGGAACTTTTAGGAGTCTTATCCTGGGAACTCGTCGAAGATCGGATCCGTGCCGGGATCAATGAGTTCGGCTATGAGGCGATGATGAAACCGTACCGCATGGGGGCGTAGTCACCAGCGATGGTCGCCGCTGAGATTTACGGGCTCGGTCCGCCCGATCGTAAGCTCGGAAAATAATTTGAGGTGATTGATCGACGGATCGATATCTCAAGGGATATCGGCGTGTTCCTGGGTACGAGGAACGGCTCGCCAAGGTTCGTTGTGGGCAAGGCGAGCCGTTCTGGGGATCGACGTACGCCCTCCTGAACGGCGACTCATTGCCGGATCTTGCGACGGCGGACGACCAGCAGGATGCGGTGTCGGAGTCGTTGAAGAGGCTCTTTGTCGAGTCAGGCGTGCGGGGGCTCCACTTCCACCCGATCCGAGTGGGCGAGTCGACGATGTACATCCTCGGCGTCGAGGGCAAGGTCGAACTCTTGCGAGACCCTCCCCGTTTCGAGCTACCGCCGGGCATCGAGGTAGCGCGAAACGGGGAGGGTCTCGCAAGAG
>CAXUKB010000164.1:3491-3769 GCA_964251345.1 uncultured Fimbriimonas sp.
ATCGAGGTAGCGCGACAGCGGACGGCAGGCTGTACGTGAGCGCCCGGATCGTGGGCCTAATTCAGGACGCGAACTCGTGCTGGACGTGGAGCTCGCGGAGCTGAGCTTCAGCGAGCTACGAGAGCTTGGGCTCGCCTAAACCGCACTTTGTAGGCAAGCCTGAGAAGTGGCCCGAGGTGTTCGTTCGCGGAGCAGGTGGTCACCGTGATCATGGTCAAGTCCCGCTTCGCGCAGCTCATGATTGACCTGAAGATTCGGCCCTTTATGCCCTATAAGTG
>CAXUKB010000164.1:3779-10075 GCA_964251345.1 uncultured Fimbriimonas sp.
AGAAGACTTTGCGCTCTTCTTATCAAGGCTTTTGGAAAGCCTTGATCGTTCGAAGGGTCAGTGGAGAAACACCTCTTTAGAAGAGTTTCTAGCGGCTCTCTCGAAAACGGTTATCGAATCGGAGACTCTTCAGCAACCGACCCCTGATCGGCCCACTGGGGCTAGAGTCGCCCAACTCTTACTCACAGCACTAACGCGTGAGTCGTCGTCGTTCTGATGCGAAGACTCGACTTTTAGAACTTCTATGGCTGCGGGACGAGCCTCGTCACCCGCGTCAATCCAAGGGGGCACCTACAATCACGGAGAAGGCTGGATCGCGTTGGCCGCCTCCCTTCAGGAGGGGCGGCTCTACGGTCTCGGCCGGACCGGCTTCCTCCAGGCCTATCGCTTCGACGACCGAAGCGGGGTGGTGCCGGTTTCGGCCCCGGCGGCCACTCGTCCGATCGATTCTGCGAGAGTTGACGCGGATGAACAGAACGTCGCGATCTGCGGCGACGATGGCACCGTCCAAATCTACTGGGCATCGGGAGCGACCCTCGCCAAGGTGGCCGATCTCAACGTGGGCGACGGGTCCGTCTTGCCCGTGCGCTAACGATAGCGACCGGTGGAAGATGAAGGACGGTCGATGTCCACCGTCTCATTCGACGAAGGCATCCATCCCCACGACGACAAGTCCGTCGTCATGCTCTCCTTACATCCGCCGCTTTCTTCCGTAAAATCCAAGACCCGACGCAACGACACCCGTCCGCTCGATCGAACCCCGACAAGACGGTGCTTGGCGGATCTTATTAAGAACATCCAAGGCCTACGGGGATACGCCCCGATACTCTCCGATGAGGTCGCGGTGCGCATCCAGACAGCGGGCCATCGCCGTTCGGCCCTTCGTCTTGTCGAGGATCGTCGGGTCGAGGTCGATCGCTTCGTCGACGAGAGCCCTTGAACGCACGCGGGCGGCCCGGACGAGCAGGAGGTTCATCTCCGCCGCCGCGCGGGCAAAGGGCGCCACCGCGTCGGGCAGATCGATCCGGTTGGGAAAGGGGCCGGAAAGCGTCGCCGTCGCCGCGGTCTCGACGAAGGCGCCGCGTGGCAACTGGGGGATCTGACCCTCGTTCACGAGATTAAGCGAGGTGAACTCCGCGTCCCCTTCCCCGCGCATCGCGCGAACGACGTCGAAGGGTCGTTCCCAAGAAGGGTGCTCCAGCAACGGCTCCCAGGGTCCCTCGCCCTTCGCGGCGGCAACGAGGGTCTCCCAACGGCGCGCTCGCTCCGCCGGATCGCCGTGGCCGGGACTCTCTAGGGGTCGTTCCAAGCCTTCCGGCGGAAGAAAGTCCTGAATGTGGTCGTCGCCCGACATGGGCAGGTAGCCCGTACGCCGCATCCACGCTTCCGATTTAGAAGGTGCGTTCCGGGCCGCGACGATCTCTCGGAGGCGGGCCAAGTCGTTCCCGCCGTCGTACCCATCTTCCAGGCCGACAAGCCAGCTGAGGTGGTTCGTCCCGCCCATCGTGACGCGGTACCGCTCCCGGGCTTCGGTGAACGGGTAATCGATCTCCCGTCCCTCAAAGATCTCCCACAGCTTACGGAAGCCGACGATCGACACCGAACAAAAGCCTACGGTCCGAACGCCGAGCGCGTGCGCCATGCCGCAGACGCGGGGCATCGGATTCGCCACGTCGAGAAGCCAGGCGTCCGGACATTGGCGCACCATCGCTTTCGCCAGCCGCTCCACCAGGGCGCATTGCCGGAGCGTGTTGGCGATGCCGTACACGCCGCCGAACTCCGTGAGGAGATGCTCGGGATACGCCTCCTGGAGGATGGCCCGGTCGATCTCGTAGCGGCGCCCGAGCTGCACGGCGGCGCAGTTGACGACGAAGTCGGCCCCGTCGAGCGCCGTCTCCGGGCTCTCATGGACGGTCAGACGGGTATCGAGGCCGACGCTCGCCGCCATCCGCCGCCCAAGCGCGGCCATCGCCTCGACCGCCTCCGTGCCCGGATCCACGAGGGCGATCTCCAAGCCCGAGAGGCGATTCTCGAGGATCGCCTGCGCGAGCATCGAGGGGCCGAACACGAAGCTGCCCGCACCGACGAAGGCGACCTTGGTCCTCACGAAAGGATTATGGCCTCCTCCCTAGTGGGAGGAGGAATCCACCTGCGCCCGCTTTCGCCGTCCCCGGGCGCCGATCAGGTTCGACAGGTCGTCGAAGATCGTGTACGAGCAGGGGATGACGAGGAGCGTCAGGATCGTCGAGAGGGTCATTCCGCCGATAATCGTGATGCCGATCGTCTCGCGGAACTCGGAGCCGCGACCGAGGGCCAGCGCGACCGGCATCATACCCAGGATGAGCGCCGTCGTCGTCATCATGATCGGTCGCAGACGGGTCGGTCCCGCTTCGACGAGCGCGTCGTGACGATCGCGGCCGCGGTCGCGCAGCGTGTTCGTGTAGTCCACGACGAGGATCGCGTTCTTCGCCACGAGGCCGACGAGGGTCACCAGGCCAATGATCGCGATAAGGTTCACCGACTTGTCCGTGAGCACGATCGCGAGCAACGCGCCGACGAACGCCTGCGGCTGGGCGATCTGAATGATGAACGGATACAGCAGGTTGTCGTAGAGCGACGCCAGCAGCATGTACACGAGCACGATACCGATGACGAACGCGCTCAAGAGGTACGCGCCTTCGCGGGCTTGGGCATCGGCTTGTCCAAGGGGCTTCTGAGAGACGCCCTCCGGGATCAGCTTGTCCCTTGCGATGCCTTGCGTGACCTGCGCCACCACCGAGCCATTGGCGTAGCCGGGCAGAATGTCCGCCGTCACGACGATCTGCTCCGCGCGGTCGTTGCGCGTGATTTTGCTGTAGCCCGGAGCCTGGCGGATTCGCGAGACACCGCCGAGGTAGATCGGCTCGCCTTGCTTGAACACGATGGGCATGCTCTTCAGAAGATCCGGGTTGTTTCGGTCCTTCAGATCGACCATCACGCGCACCGCATACTCGCGTCCGCCGCTCCGCAGCTTCGTGTTGTCGTCGCCTTGATAGAGCGTTCGGACCGCGCCGGCGAAGTCGGCGACCGACACGCCCTGATCGGCAAGGGCGAGTCGGTCGGGCTCCGCGCGCAGCTCGAGCTTTCCGGGCTTGCTGGAGATGTCCGCGTTGACCACGCCGGCCACCTTGCCCGACGCAAGCCAGTCGCGCACCTTCTGCGCCGTCGCGGTGAGCAGCGCGCGATCGTCGCCGGTCAGGGAGACCTGAATGGCCGAGCCGAAGTTGAAGCCGCCCACGGATGAGACGCTGACCTTCGCGCCGGCCACCTTGCCCACGCTCTTCGTAAGGCGCGCGGTCACGGTGTCGCCCGAAACGTAGCGGAGCTTCTCCTTCGGGTGGGACCACGGCGCACGATCCGAAGGGGCGGCCTTGTCGTAGAGAACCGCCTGAACGATCGCATAGTTGCTACCGTTGTTCGCCGCTCCCTGGGCACCCGCCGCCTGACTGCCCACGTTCGACTGAACGTACTTCACGTCGGGATCCTTGCCGAAGATTCCTTCGACCCGGGTCACGATCTTTTGCGTCTCCTCAAGGCTGCTTCCCGGGGGCAATTCGATCGCGGCCTGAACTTGGGTTGGATCGGTGTCCGGCAGGAAGCCGAACTTGAACACCGGTCCCGCCTTCCACGTCGCGTACTGGAGGCCGATGACCGAGGAGATGGGGAACACGATACCGAAGGCGACCGCCGCCAAGAGATAGCGGCTCTTCGAAATCGGTCGAACGAGGTTCTTCACAAAAGTGAAGAAGAACAGGGGCACGAACGACACCAGCATCGTCGCCAACGGGCCGACGATCAGGAGCTGCAGGATCGGCGGTACAGGCGAGGCGGCGATCTTGGGGACCACGAGGACGGCCGCGATCAGCGCGCAAACCGCGATCTGAATCCGGGCGAGCCGGGGATTGTTCTGCGCCCGCAGGTGGTTGCACACGAAGACGATCATTCCCACGAAGATCGCCATCCCGAAGAGCGGCACGCCGCCTTGGATCGCTGCCGGAATACCGAAGGAGCCCGGCACGACGGGCGTTCCCTTCGGAGCGACCGCCGGGACGAACGAGCCTGCGATAAACGAGATGATCGCGAGCAGGGTCGTGTTGCCCGCGGTGAACACGAACCAGCGATGATTGAGAGCCCACTCGAGCGCGCGCCGGTAGGCGTGCTCCAATCGCGCGAACCCGCGCTCGAACCACTGCGCGAAACGGCCTTTGGGATGCTCGATGTCCTCCCCCGCCTTGTACCAGCGCGCCGCGAGGAGCGGCGTGAGGGTGAACGAGATGAAGAGCGAAGCAAGCACCGCCGAGACGTAGCCGAGGGCCAGCGGCTTGAAGAACTGGCCCACGATGCCGCCCATGAACGCGATGGGAAGGAACACGACGACGTCGGCGAAGGTGATCGCGAGCGCGGCGAGACCGATCTCGCCACGACCGTTGAGCGCTGCCTCACGCGGATCCTCGCCGAGCTTAAGGTGCCGGTAAACGTTCTCCAGCACCACGATCGCGTCGTCCACGAGCACGCCGACGCTGAGGGTCAGCGAGAGCATAGTCATGTTATTGATCGTAAAGCCGAGGAGCTTCAGCGCGATGAACGTGACGAAGAGGCACGACGGAATCGCGAGCGCCACGATCATCGTGCCGCGGAAGTCGTGGAGGAACAGATAGACGATCGCGCCGACGAGCACGATGCTGAAGAGAAGCGTCGAGTTCAGGTCGTCCAGGGAGTTGGTAATGTCCTTGGCGGTGTCCAGCGTCTTGATTGCGCTGAGCCCCGCGTCGCCGTACTCCTTCTGGATGGCCGCGATCTGGGCGTCGGCCGCCTTGGTGATGTCGACCGCGTTGCCCTCGCGCGTTTTCTGGATCGCGAGGATAATCGCATCCTTACCGTTCAGTCGTGCGTAGCTCGTGCGCTCCTGAATGGTGTCGGTGACCTTGGCGATGTCCCCGAGACGCACCGTACGGGGCTTAGAGAGGAACGCCTTGGGATCGCTGATCGCAAGAACGGTGTCCGCCACCTGCTGGGCGTTGGTGTATTGAGCGTCGACGCGGACGGTGTACTCCGTCGGCCCGTTGACGAGTTTTCCGGCAGGCGCGTTGAGCGAAGCGTTGGCGACGGCGTTCCGCACGTCGTTGATGCCCAAGTTGTACTGCAGGAGCTTGTCCCGTTGGAGTTGGACCTCGATCTCGCGGATGTCGCCACCTTGGACGGTCGCGCTCGCGACGCCCGGGATTTGGGCGAAGCGATCGACGAGTTTGTCGTCCATGAGCGTGCGCAGGTCGCGGCTACTCAGCGTCTTACTCGCGAACGCGAGATAGAGGACGGGTTGGGCCGAAGTGTCCTGCTTCGTGACGGTGGGCTTATCCGCGTCTTTCGGCAGCGTATTGACGATCGAGTCGACTTTGGAGCGCACGTCGTTCAGCGCGACGTTCTCATCGATCCCCAATTCGAACTGAACGACGACGACCGAAGAGCCCTCCTGCGACGTCGAGGTGATGTCGCGGATGCCGTTCACGCCCGAGATCGAGTCCTCAATGGGCCGGGTGATCAGCTCATTGATGTCGTCGGGGCTCGCGCCATCGTAGCTCGTGACCACGGTAATCGTACCGAAGCTGACCTCGGGGTTCTGCTCCACGCGCATCGAGCGGTACGAGATGAAGCCACCCAGAAAGGCGGCCAGGATGAGCATCAGGATGAAGACGGGGCGCGTTATCGCGGTCCGAGTCAGGTTCATGGGTTCGCCTCTGCTTGAAGAATGCTCCCACTCTCTCGATTTTGAGAGAGCGGAGGGGGGGGAGAAGGCCGAAGGACGGAAGAAAACGAATTCTCCATCCCCCGGCCCCTTCCTCTCACGGCACGATTCATCCGGGAAAGGGAGGAGAGTCGACGCCCGTTCAAGCGGTCACCGCCTTGACCTTCGCGCCTTCGACGAGATTGTTCGCGCCCTTCACGATCACCTGCGCTCCCGACGGCAGACCCGTCACCTGCGTGACGGCGCCCTGCACGAGACCGGGCGTCACCCGCGTCTTGTGAGCCGCCCCACCCTGCATCAGCATGACGTAGCTTCCTTGGTCGTCCGTGAGAATCGCCGTCGAAGGCACCGTCGCGGCGTCGTTCACGGTTCTTAGGACGATCAGTCCGCGGGCGAACATTCCCGGCCGCACGTCGCCGGGAACGCCGTCGAACACAATCCTCGCGGAGAAGAGACGCCCCACCGACGAGCCCAGATTGCCTACCGTCTTGACCGTGCCCGGGAACGTGTGGCC
>CAXUKB010000165.1:0-10066 GCA_964251345.1 uncultured Fimbriimonas sp.
CTTCGCGACGCGGGCAAGAACCCTCCCGCGGCTACGGGTCTCTTGGCGATCGTATCGGCGACGAGGCGTCGCCGATACCCTGCGAATGAACCTTGACCGATCACTAGGCTTTCTTCGAAGAGGAGCCCCCGACGCAGCACACTCTCACTCGATGGAGGGCGACGAACTCGTCGCCTTCAGCATCGCAACTCGCCACTCAGCGTCGTCACCGCGCGACCTTCCAGACGAACTCGGTCGCCGGCGACGGCGACGCGGACCGAACCGCCGCGCCGGGAGGCTTGGTAGCCGACCATTTCCCCTTTCCCCAGCCGTTCGGCCCAAAAGGGGGCGAGCGCGCAGTGCGCCGATCCGGTCACCGGGTCCTCGGCGACGCCCGACTGGGGATAGAAACAGCGGGAGACGAAGTCCGTGTCGCGGGCGGCGGCGGTGACGACCAGGCCGCGCATTCCCAGCGCGGCGATTGCGGCAAGATCGGGCGCGGCGCGGCGCAATTCAGCCTCGTCGGCGACTTGGACAAACCAATCCATCCGGTTCCGTCCCGTCCAGAGCGGTTCGCCGAACCCTGGCAACGCGTGCGGCAGGGGCCCGGCGACGGGCGGCTCGGCGGGAAAGTCGAGAGCGATCCCGTCCGCCGTCCGCTCGGCGGTAAGCAGGCCGCTCTTCGTGTGAAAGCGGAGCGTGCCCTCCGCGCCACGCTCCCAGAGCGCGTGCGCGCCGGCGAGCGTCGCGTGGCCGCAGAGGTCGACTTCGACGGTCGGGGTGAACCACCGGAGCCCGTAGCCGCCCCTCGGCAGGGGCCAGACGAAGGCGGTCTCCGCCTGGTTCATCTCCATGGCGATCCGCGCCATCGTCGCCTCGTCGAGCGGCTCCGCCAGGGGCACGACGCCCGCCGGATTCCCGGTGAACGGGCCCTCCGCGAAGGCATCGACGAGAAAGATCGGGAGGGTCACGCCCTGGGAGTCTACTTAGCGAGAGAGGAATCCGGTCGGATCGTTCGTCCCAGACCGGGGCCGGAAACGCGGAGCGTGGTGTCGGAGGCAAAGCCTTCGTGGGGACTTCCGGACGAAGGCTTCGCCTCCGACACCACGCCTACGGCGTAAAAGAGGGGGCATCGAGGGCGCGATTACCGAAGGAAGTAGCGGGGATTCGCGACGACGACGCCGGGGCGGTTCGCCATGGCGTCCTTCATCTGCGAGGCGACGTTCTCGACGAGGAGGCGGTGGGCCCAACTCTTACTCACCGCCTCTGCCACGATCACGGTGATGAGGTGGTCGGGATAGGTTTCGCGCAGTCCGTCCACGTAGTCCCGCATGGGATCGATGAGCGAGCGGTAGGGCGAGGCGAGAACGTGGAGCGGCACGTCGGGGGCGTGCGCCTGCCAGGCCCGCTGGACCTCGAAGAGGCCGCGGTCGCTCAGGGTGATGTGAACGGCCTGGCACTCGCCCTTCATTTGGCGGGCGTACTCCAGGGCCACGAGGATGCCGCGGTGGACGCGCGGCACGAGGAGCACCGAGATCTGGCCCGCGTAACGATGGACCTCCTCGCCCGGCGCGAGATCGAGTTGGCGCGAGACGATGGCGTACCGCTTGTGGATCGCGACGAAGCCGGCCACGATGATCGGGATCAGGAGGATGACGATCCACGCGCCCTCTTTAAATTTCGTGACCCCGATGATCACGGTGACGACGCCGCACAGAAACGCGCCGATGCCGTTGATGATCGCGCTCTTCACCCAGCCGGGGCTGCGTTCCTTCTGCCAATGGCGCACCATGCCGATCTGCGACAGGGTGAAGGCGGTGAACACGCCGACCGCGTAGAGGGGAAGCAGGGCGTCGAGCTGCCCCTTGAACGCCACGATGAGCGCCGCCGCCGCGATCGCGAGCACGACGATGCCGTTGTGGAACACCAGCTTGTCGCCGAGGCGGGCCAGGTAGCGCGGCAGGTAGCCGTCGCGCGAGATGAGGCTCGCGAGGCGGGGAAAGTCGGCGAAGGCGGTGTTTGCGGCGAGGATGAGGATCAGGGCGACGAAGATCTGGACGCCGTAGAAGCCGACGCTTCCCTTGCCGAAGGCGAAGGCCGCGACCTGCGCGGTGAGAGTCAGGTAGTGCGGGCTGTCGCCTTCGTAGATGTTGAAGTGGGCGTAGTGCTCGGGAAGGTGCAGCGCCACGTAGCCCAGCCCGAGGAACAGGAACGTGAGCAGGCTGGACATCATCACCAGCGTCTTGCCCGCGTTCTTGCTCTCCGGCGCCTTGAACGCCTGGACGCCGTTGCTCACCGCCTCAATGCCGGTGAGCGCGGTGCAGCCCGCGGCGAAGGCGCGCAGGACGATAAACCAGGGAATGACGCTCGCCTCCTTGCCCACCACGTCGCTCTCGACGTGGAACGGCAAGACCGGCGTGTGCCCGATCGCCCAAATGCCCGCGATGATGACGGCGAACATCGCGAGCACGAAGCCGTAGGTGGGAACGGCGAACAGGCTGCCCGACTCGCGCAGACCCCGCAGGTTCGCAAAGGCGATGATTGCGATGCACAGAATCGAGAGCGTGACCGTCGCGTCCGGCACGACATGCCGGATGTGCGGAAAGGCGGAGAGGATCGCCGCGATGCCCGCCGCGACCGACACCGAGACCGTGAGGACGTAGTCGATGAGCAGCGCGGCGGCAGCGACGAGTCCCGGACCGACGCCGAGGTTTTCCGAGGCGACGATGTACGAGCCGCCGCCGCTCGGATAGGCGTTGATCGTCTGCCGATAGCTGATGCTGACGAACACGATGAGCGCCACGATGGCGAGAGAGATCCAGACCTGAAGGTGCAGCGCGGTCGTGCCCAGGTAGGCGAGCACCAGGAGGATCGCCTCGGTGGCGTAGGCCACCGACGAGAGGGCGTCCGACGAGAACACGGGCAGGCCGAGAAACGGCGAAAGCCGTTCGTGGTGCGCCTCGGAGGTGGGAATGGGAGCGCCGAGAAGCTTGCGGCGGATACGGCGGCCGACGGACGCGGGAGGCTGGGTCATAAGGTCGGTCCGCGCGAAGCGTACCGCCTTCTAAGGATGTCGCCGGGATCCCCAGGATCGGCGTAAGGAATTCGTAAAGATTGGCCCTAAGACTCCTCGCCGTACAGATGCGCGATCGTCCCGATCGGGCGCAGCCGGAGCTTGCGGGCGACGCCCTGAGACGCGGCGTTCTCAAACCCGGTGCTGTAAAAGAGGGTGTCGAAACGCGGCCCGGCGGCCCGGGCCCAGGCGGCGGTCACGGAGGTCGCCCAGCCGCGCCCGCGCGCCTCGGGGTGCGTCCAGACCCCCGCCTCCGCGGCCGAGCGGGAGCCGACCGGCGTGTAGCACACGGCCGTCACGCGGTTCTCGGCAACGCCGATCGCCCACGGCCCGAAATCTCCCACGAGGAGATCGGCCCACTCTTGAGGATCTCCCCACACTTCCGGACGGAGGGTCGCGAGCATCGATGCCGACTCGCTTTCCGAAGTGACGACCCGGTGCGAGGACGACGACGGTTCCTCACCGCCGAAGACGTAGCTTGGCCCGCCGCTCTCCCGCGTCGGCCCTAGCCGCTCTCGGAATCGATCGAGATGCGCCTGGATCGGCGAGCCGATTTCGAGCGTGTCCATCTCCCGAAGATCGTTGGGGACGGTCGGCCCCCAGCGAACGGCCATGCCTTCCGTGGCGATGGCGATTGCGACGAGGGGATGCTTCCGCAACGGACGTCCGTAGACGTCCGGCCCCCAGAGCGTGTCCATCTCCAGCCGCAAAAGGTCGAGGTCGGTGGCGGTCTCCATCGGATGATCATGGCGTCGAACGGCCGCCATCTCGCTCGCGGGGCAATAGCGCCGATCAGGGATGCGACGCACCGGGTGAGGACGAGGCCGTGTCCGGTGAATCCCGGTAGACGTCGGATGCGCTCGTGCCGATGCTAGAAGCCGCGTCTTTTCGCCCCTCGCGGGATTCCCAGCCCCTCACCCCCTTTTCCACCCGGGGCGAGACGCTCGTGGAACGGGAACGTGACGCCGTTGCGCCTCTTCCCTCGGCGGCCCCTCCCTCTCCCCCGAAGGGAAGAGGGGATGTGATTCACCGAAGGATGCCTGGGACCTTTGGCGGAAAATGGCCGTCCTTCGAAGGCCCGCGATAGATTTGAGGCCCACCGCGCGACACCATGGCCGGAGAGGTCGACCGGATCGGGAAAATGCCCGAGACGAGACCGCGCCGACCGCATGACCCCCTTACTCCGCGCTTCGAAGACGCGCCCCCGGAGGCCGACCATCGCCCTTGCCGAACCCGAACTTGCCTCTGCCGACCGTGCCCGCACGCCCGACGAACTGGTGACGCGGTTCTCCGACGAGATTTGGCGGTTCGCCTCCGCCCAGATCCGCAATCGCGAGGACGCGGAGGACGTCGTCATGGAGACGTTCGCCGCCGCGTTCCGCCACTTCGGACGGTTGGAGCGGGCGGCCGACCAGCGGAGCTGGCTTTTCGCCGTGGCGCGAAAGAAGGTCGCTGACACGCTGCGCCGACGCTACCGCCGCGCCGAGCGGCCCCTTCAGGAGGCCCGCCTGACCGTCGATCCGACGCCCAGCCCAACGGAGTCGGCGGCGCGGGGCGCGCTCGCGTCGCTGCCCGATGGCCAGCGCGAGGTGCTCACCCTCAAGTACGTGAACGGCTTGAGCATCGAGGAGATCGGCCGCGTAATGCGTCGATCGACGGCGGCGACGAACAGCCTGCTGCAGCGCGGCCGCCAGAGCCTGCGGGAAGCGATCGGCTGGAACGGAGAAACGGACGACTTAGGACAGACACGATGAACGACCGACTCGACCACGACATCCAGAAGGCCCTCGCGCCCTCGGCGACCTTACGCGAGCCCTCGCCCGAGCTCATGCGCCGGCTTCGGCTTCTCGCACGGGAGTCCGCGCCCAAACCTCGGTGGCGCGCGCGGCTCTCGATCCCCGCCGCGATGGCCGGCGTCGCCGTGGCGGCGGTGATCGCGACGACGTTATTGCCGGCGAGGGCGAGCGCCAAGTCGTTCGGCCTGATCGTGGCCGCCGCGCAACGGATCGACGCGTTTCAATTCTCGATCGTCTCGAACGAGGACGCGAAGCACGAGACGCTTACGGTGGCGGGGCGGCAGGGGCACGTCGTGATGCGCACGGACGACCGCACGGTCATCGAGATCGACGCCGGCGCGATGAGCCTCTACGACCCCCAGGACAAACGGGTGATGCGGTTCAAGTTTGGAAGCCTGACGGAAGTGCAGGGCGTCGCGAAAGAGGTGGCTTCAAGCCTCTCCGCAGGGCTCAAGGAGATGGACCTCAAGAAGACGCTCTCAGAGTACGGCGCGAAGTACGGCCCGAACGGGATTCGGGTCTCTCCGGTGACGACGGAGGACGGGCGAAGCGTGTACCACGTGACCCTCGCGACACCCGATCAGCCGGAGCGCGTGGAGATGACGGTCGACGCGGCGAGCGACTTGCCGCAACGCCTGCGGGTCGAGACCCGCGAAGGCGACCGCGGTTGGCAAGACTCCGTGACTATGGAGATGCGGTTCGGCGACCGCGTCGATCCTCGCCTGCTCGAGTCGTCGATCCCAAAGGACGCTTCGGTCGAGACGATCGACCTCGGCGGAATGGTGGACGGCGCGCTTAAGGGGCTGAAGAGCCTTGACCCGGGTCAGAGGTCGGGAGGGTAGTGGAGCGCCACCCCTTCCCTTCACTCCGGTGAGACGGAAGGCCTACCGCCGAAGGGCGGGCGCAAAGGTGTCCAATGAATCGGTTGGCGTCGTGCCCCAGGTGGAGGGGATCGAGAGCCGAACCCAGCGGCGAGTTCGGAGTGCGGAGTGAATACCGAACCGGAAACTCTCCACTCCCCGTTCGTAGCTCTCCACTTCCTCTCTATTCCCGGCCCCTTACCTCTCCCGGCACGAACCCTCCGCAAAAGGAAGGGGTGACGTCCCACCCGCGTCGCCTGAGGGATCGAACGCTCTCAAGAACGACGGAGCAATGGGGCAAGCCCTGCCACGACAACGGAGTGGTTCCATGCCGAGGTGATCGAGCAAGCGAGCGTAAACATGGCCGCGGGCGCCCTAGGCGGCGACGCCTCACAGGGTTTGGCTTTCGAGGATCCGAAGCTCGACGACGATGCGCCGGTGCAGATCGGCTTGGTCGGCGTATCCCAACGCCTCTCCGACCTCCTTCGCCACGCGGCGAAAGAGGCGCCGGGCCGCCCAAAGCGCTTCCCAATTCGCTCGACGTCCTCCCCCCGCGTACGTCAACTCAAAGGCGGCGAAGGTCTCGGCGTCGAGCCTTTGCCAAAAATCCCGGCCGTTCGCCCTTGGCGCCTCCGACCAAGCCGACTCCGTGCCCAGCTTCCACTGCAAAAGGGGAACGAGACCTTCCCCAACCGCGACACGGTCGAGACCTTGTTTGGCGGCGGGCAAATTGCCACGCCACATCGCTTGGGCGGCGACGATCAACGCATCGTAGAACTTCGCGATGAGCTCGCGGTAGGCACGCTCGTCCGGGGGAGCGAGGCGGAACGCGGCGCAGGTCGGCGGCGGGAGCGTCAAGGCTTCTTCGTCTTTATCCACCAGAACGCGATAGCCGTGGTCGAGTTCGTCCGCGATCCTCGCCTGCGCCGAAAGCCGTCCAAGAAATCCCCTCTCGACGAAGGTTAGGTCGAGCTTTGTCCCGTTCTCGAAATGGGCGATCAGGGCGGAGGCCGCGAAGCCCGCGTAATCGGTCACGGACCGATGAAGAACGACGAGGGGAGCGCCGACCTCACGGAGCCAATGGTCGTCCGACACGAAGGACCGGGCGTCTTGAGCTTCTAGAAAGACGTCGTAATCCGAGAACCGGTCCACCACGACGCCGGACTGCGCTCGGGAACCATGGAGAACGGCGGCGCGGACGCGGTCCTCGTGCTTGGCCCAGTCGAGCAATCGCCGGAAGAAAAGCTCTCCGGACTCATTCCTCGGCGCCTCCGGTCTGGACCACCTTTCGCTCGTTCGTGACGCTCCGTTGGACTCGAACAACCCTTGGGGATTCATAAAACGCTTCCTTCCACGGCTATCGCCGCCGATCTCCGCCCGGACGGTGCAATCCACCCACTTCTCTCCACTCACGCCGCCGAGCCGCCTGTCGCTCAAACTCCTCCCCCATCTTTCGGTAGGCGAACGCCTCCAGGAGCGGGCGAACTAAATGAAAGACAAGGATAAAGAGAGACGTGACGAGCGCGACCGGAATGAGGAGGGTGATCATTTCGTTCCATCGAGCGCGCGGTTCAGGTGCAGGACGTTCACGCCCGGGTCGCCGAAGACGCCCGCGAACGCCTTGTCCGTGTTCTCGGCGATAAGGCTCTTAACCTTATCGACGTCGAGTTTTCTTGC
The DNA here is from genome assembly GCA_964251345.1 of uncultured Fimbriimonas sp. Classification (GTDB taxonomy): domain Bacteria; phylum Armatimonadota; class Fimbriimonadia; order Fimbriimonadales; family Fimbriimonadaceae; genus Fimbriimonas. The sequence continues at coordinate 7,386 of CAXUKB010000165.1, forward strand.
CCGGGCGACGCGAGGCGCTTGGAGTTCGGCATTGCGCGGCGAGATGTGCGGATCGAGGCCACTCGCGGAGCGGGTGACCGCGTCGGCGGGCAGGATCGCGTCGGGCGGGAGCCCGTTCTCCTTTCGGTAGTTCACGGCGAGCTGCTTGATGCCGTCGAAGGCGTCGGTCTTCGTCTTCGGATCGGCAGCGACCCCGTTGATCAGCTTGTCGCTCGTCGGCCCGAGGTTCGTGCCGCTCGAGTTGGCGGCGTCGTAGCCGTTGCCCGCCGCCGAAGGGCGAGAGTGGAAATATTCAGGCTTTGCGAAGCCCTGGCCAATGAGGTCCGAGCCGACGACCTTGCCGTTCTGCACGATGAGGCTTCCGTTGGCCTGGTGCGGAAAGACGGGCTGGGCGATGCCGGTGACGGCCGCCGGAAAGGCGAGGCCGGTGACGATCAGGAAGAAGAGGTTAAGGACGAGGGCGGGGCGGAGTAGTTTCATTTCGATTGCTTACGGTTGCGGACGGTCGCCGACGATTGCCCGCACTCCGGGCGATCGTCGGCGATGTTTGCCAAGGTTGGCGTTTTCACTTCGTCCACACCGCCACGATCTTGTCGAGGATCCAAATTCCGGGGAAGGGGGCGAGGATGCCGCCGACGCCGTAGATGAGGAGGTTGCGGCGGAGGACCTGCGCGGCGCCCATGGGCTTGTAGCCCACACCGCGAAGGGCGAGCGGAATCAGGGCGATGATGATGAGTGCGTTGAACACGACCGCGGCGAGGATGGCGCTCCGCGGATTGCTCAGGCCCAAAATGTTTAGGGCCGAAAGCTGCGGATAGGTCGCGACGAAGATGGCGGGGATGATCGCGAAGTACTTCGCCACGTCGTTCGCGATGGAGAACGTCGTCAGCGCGCCGCGGGTCATCAGCAGCTGCTTGCCGATCTCGACCACTTCGATGAGCTTCGTCGGGTTCGAGTCGAGGTCGACCATGTTGCCCGCCTCCTTCGCCGCCTGCGTGCCGGAGTTCATCGCCACGCCCACGTCGGCTTGGGCGAGCGCGGGCGCGTCGTTCGTGCCGTCGCCGGTCATCGCGACCAGACGGCCGCCGTTCTGCTCGTTCCGGATATAGGCGAGCTTCTGTTCCGGAGTCGCCTCCGCGAGGAAGTCGTCGACGCCCGCCTCGGCGGCGATCGCGGCGGCGGTGAGGGGATTGTCGCCGGTGATCATCACCGTCTTGATGCCCATCTCGCGGAGTTGGGCGAACCGGGCCTTCATGCCGCCCTTGACGATGTCCTTGAGCTGGATGACGCCGAGGGCGCGGTTGCCTTCCGCCACCACCAGCGGCGTGCCGCCCGCCCGCGAAATCTCCTCGACCTTGGCCTGGAGCTCGGGGGCGAAGCGGCCGCCCTTTTCCTCCACGTAGCGGCGGATCGAGTCCTGCGCGCCCTTGCGGATCTCGCGATTCCCCACGTCGACGCCGGACATCCGGGTCTGCGCGGTGAAGGGCACGAACGTCATGCCCGTCGCCTCCCGCTCGCGGATACCGTACTTCTCTTTCGCCAGCACGACCACGGAGCGGCCCTCGGGCGTCTCGTCGGCGAGCGACGAAAGCTGGGCGGCGTCGGCGAGATCGGTCTCGTCCACGCCCGGGGCGGGGTGGAACGCGGTGGCCTGGCGGTTGCCGAGGGTGATCGTGCCCGTCTTGTCGAGGAGGAGGGTGGAGACGTCGCCCGCCGCCTCGACCGCCTTCCCGCTCATGGCGAGCACGTTGTGCTGCATGACGCGGTCCATGCCCGCGATGCCGATGGCGCTGAGCAGGCCGCCGATCGTCGTGGGGATGAGACACACAAGGAGCGCCACCATGACGGTGATCGACGGAACGGCTCCTTTGCCCGCCTGGTCCACCGCGAAGTGGGCGTACGGCAGGAGCGTGACGGTGGCGAAAAGGAAGATGATCGTGAGGCCGCTCAGGAGAATCGAGAGCGCGATTTCGTTCGGCGTCTTCTGGCGTTGAGCGCCTTCCACGAGGGCGATCATGCGGTCGAGGAACGACTCGCCCGGGTTCTGCGTGACCTGCACGACGATGCGGTCGGAGAGGACGCGCGTGCCGCCGGTGACGGCGCTGCGGTCGCCGCCCGACTCGCGGATAACGGGCGCGGACTCGCCGGTGATCGCCGACTCGTCGACGCTCGCGATGCCGTCGACCACCTCGCCGTCGGCGGCGATCGCATCGCCCGCCTCGCACACGAAACGATCGCCCTTCACAAGCTGCGGCGCGGCCACGATCTCTTCGCGGCCATCGGGAAGCAGCCGCCGGGCATTCGTCGTGGTCTTCGCCTTGCGAAGCGCGTCGGCCTGCGCCTTACCGCGCCCTTCGGCCATCGCCTCCGCGAAGTTCGCGAAAAGGACGGTGAACCAGAGCCAGAGGGTGACCTGAAGGGTAAAGCCCACGTCGGCCTTGCCCTGGATCGCGTCGGGCACGGCGAAGAACGTCGTAACGACGCTTCCCACGAGCACGACGAACATGACGGGGTTCTTGGCGACCTGGCGAGGATCGAGCTTGACGAACGCATCCGTCACCGCCCGCCGCACGAGGGCGGGCTGGAAAAGGCTGCTTGATTTTTCGGGCTTTGGCGTCGACGGCGGAAGCGGCGGCGTGGGCGCGACGGGCGAAGGCGAAACGACGCTCATACCCTTAGAG
>CAXUKB010000166.1:0-10062 GCA_964251345.1 uncultured Fimbriimonas sp.
GCCTCACAACGCGCTCTTCGTTTTCTCGGCCAGCGCGGCCTACAGCGACACGACCAGGAACGAGCACTCGGCGCTCGGACTCTGGGCCTCAATGTACGGGATGAGCGTCGAAGGTATCGGGTTCCAGGGAAGGCGATGTGCGTACGACCCGCGCATGAACCCGTCGGGCCACCTCCATGAGAAGGACATCAGGGAGATCGTCGATAGGACACGCCCAGAACTGCTGATCCCAGTGCACTGCGCCGAGCCCGAGCTGTTCAGAGAGTTCGTGCCGAAGGGCACTCGGTTGGTCCTGCCCCAGAACGGGCGATCCATCTGGCTGTGAGCCCGTTCCGAGCTGCCGTTTTCACGGGTGGGGACGGGATAGACGCCGCGCAAGGGACGTCTGCCCGCGGACGTGCGGGGGCGTTCCAAGCCACTCCAAGGCTCACCCATGCTCGACCCTTGACAGGCTTTCAACCCCTGAAAGCGGCGGGTTGACCTCTCTGTGCGATACACCCCGAAGGTGGCGAGTTGCGCGGGAGCTGCCGCCTTCCGATAGGTCTCGGCCCGAGTTGCTGGTTCCCGTACACACCACCGAGCCCGAGCTGTCGCCTCGGGATGGCTCCCGATGGACGAGGGTGTCGATGCTAGAAATCGGGCGAGGGACTCGGGTGTGAGGCACTTCCTTGAACGAAAACGCGTTCCCTGAATTGAGGCGGGCTTAGGACCTAGGCTTTTTCTTCTCCTGACAGTTACGGAAGTGCCTGCCCTGGCGCGTCCCGCGGCTGTCCTCCTTTGCGCGATCCCTGACACGCGCGACGGCTATAGGCAAGCCACTCGTGACTCGCCGAAGTCCACTGCACCACGTTCAATGAAACGAGTCTGCGCTTGAAGGCCACGCTTGGGGGCGGTCCAGACACGTTCCGCGACATGAGAGCGGCCGACTTCTCGGGCAACTACTGCCAGCCAATACTGCGCGAGAAGTCGTACTTCTCCCGTCGGAAGCCTCGTTGGGCACACCTATACTCGGACCTTCGCCCGCCCACGTGACACGTTCTTTGACACGAGCGATCCCGAGGCGATCTGGCCTCGAGGACGATCCACACCCGATCAGGCCATGCGAGCCTGAACCTGCCTCGCAATCAGCGCGAGGTCGCGCTTGTCCTCGTCCGTGAGGTTGAAGTAAGGATCGCTGTGCTCGATTCGGTCGTGACCCGCGAAAAAGGCCCTGCTCGATTCCTTGACGGGGACGAAGCGAGCAAGGTTCAGGACCGAACGTCGCAGGGCGTGCGTCGCGTTTCCTGGCGGCAGCGAGATCTCCAAGGTGTCGCAAAGCACGCGGAACATCTTCCCCGCTCGGTTGGGGTCCAGCTCGGTGCCCTCGGGCGACACGACGACGTAGGGGCACCGCTGCGACTCGGGCTTGAGCATCTCTTCCGCCCGCCGCATCTTCACGAACTCGACGAGCTCGGCCGAAACGTGGAGAAGTCGCGCGCCGTCGCCCTTCGGCGACGCCTCCGCGAGCCGCGAGGGCGTGTCGAAGTCCGCGCTCCGACGCCTGAGCTGAGTCTCGAGCCTGACCCAACCCGAATCGTCGTCGACCTGGTCCAGGCGGACGCCGCAGGCTTCGCCGACCCTTACTGCGAGGTCGGTCGCGACCAGCACGACCGCGCGGATCGTGCCCCGCGACTCGCTTCGCAGCCTGCGAAGCTCGTCGGGAGCGAACCACCGCTTCTGAGCCTTGAGCTCCGTGCGGTATCGCTTGCCTTCCTCCTTGCTGCGCGCGACGCTCGCTACGGGATTGTTCTGGACGTGTCGGCGTTCTGCCGCGATGGCCATGCAGGTCCTGAAGTACCCGAGCAGGGTGTCGATCGTCTTCCATCCGAGCACCTTGGCCTTCTTGGCGCCCACGATCTCGCCCTCCCTGTTGCGGATCGGCGGCGCGCTCGGCGTTTTGGTGCGCCACTCCAGCCAGGCGTCGACCTGCTCGGCGGTGAGGGCGGGGAGGGGCAGGTACCCCAGCGTCGGGAAGACGTGCAGCTCGAGCGCCCCGAGCGCCATCTTGGCGTAGTCGACGGAGGCGCGCTTGCTCAGCAAGGTCCGACAGCAGTACCTGCACCAAGACTCGACCGTCCACGAGCAAATCGCCGTGCCCCCGTCCTTGAGCTTCCGAACGTACTCCTTAGCGGCGTCGGTCGCGGCCTCCATGGCCTTGCTCGCGAGGAACTTCTGCGAGCCCCGCAACTGCCGCTCCTTGGCGTTGCGCGCAACGGAGACCTTGCCCTGCTTGCGGGTGGGCACGCCGTTCTGGACGAAGTAGACCGCCCAGGAGTAGGCGGTCGGCGTGCCCTCGGTGGGGAGAGCCTTGACGGAGAAGGTGGGTTCGGGGTTCTGAGGTCGAGCCATGGTTGTGTCCATGGTCAAGTGATGCTGCGCAGATCGCGGATCTGCGCTTCCCCTCGCAGAAAAAGTCGAAATCGTTTCCGCTTCCGTTTCTGCTTCTGATCCCAAACTCTTCGGCGTTTGCGCTTCCGATTTCGGCTTCAAACCTTGGTAGCGAAGAGCGGACTCGAACCGCTGACCTAACGGGTATGAACCGTTTGCTCTAACCAACTGAGCTACTTCGCCGAACCTTAGCAGTTTGGCATTCTGCCGACCATACTGTCAAGCGGGAGCGGGGGCTTGGCGTATGGAAAGAAGAGGAAGGATGGCAAGGATTGGAGTAATGGGGTGTGGCGTGGTGGCCGACTATGGCCATCTGCCGGCGATCGTAAAGACGCCGGGGCTTGAGTTGGTCGGAGTCTTCGATCCCGTTCCGGAAAGCGCCCAACGTGCCGCGTCGCGGTTTGGAACAGAGGCCTTCACCGAGCAGGATGCCTTCCTTGACGCGGGTCTCGATGGTGTCGTGGTCTGTTCTCCCGTACCTTTCCACCGAAAAAACGTGCTTGCGGCCGCCGCTAAGGGGCTTCACATCCTCTGTGAAAAACCGCTCGGCATGAATGACGCGGAGGTCGAAGAGATGATCGAGGCGTGCCGCGCCGCAAAGGTCGGCTTCGCCGCGGGCTTCGTCTACCGATTCTCGCCGGTATCCCAACAGATTCGTCGGTGGGTTCGAGAGGGCGCCGTGGGCGAGGTCCGGGCGCTCCGCCTGAGCTACATTTGGGAGCTTCACGGACGCTTCGACCAGGCAACCGACGGAACCTGGCGCGAGAACCCGCGTTGGCGTGGTCGGATGCTGGAGGGCGGACCGATGGTCGACTGCGGCGTTCACCAGATCGATCTCGCGCGTTGGTGGCTCGGACAGGACGTCTTGCGCGCGCACGGCGAGGGCGCCTGGGTCGCCGATGGGTACGACGCTCCCGATCACATGTGGCTGCATATGGACCACACGGGCGGGGCGCACACCGTCGTCGAGGTGAGCTTCTCCTATGGCCACACGGCCAAGGAACCTCTTCCCCGCTTCACCTACGACCTCATCGGCACCGGGGGCATGATTCGGTACGACCGTGATGGATGGCTTCTCGAGCGGCGCAACGGTGAAGGCACCCTTCGCGTTCCCGGCGCGAGCGAAAAGGACTTTGCCGGCATGCACGCCGCTTTCGCGCAGGCGCTCGCGACCGGCGACTGGAGCGAAATGCCCTCTGCCGAAGACGGACTGGAAGCCACCCGGCTGGCGCGGGTTTCGACCGAAAGCGTGATCGCGATGCACGCGCCCCGGGAAGTTTCCCAAACGGCATAGCATGGCCGTCCTCTTCGATCTTGACGGCACCTTGACCGACCCGAAGGCTGGGATCGTCGCTTCGGTCCACTATGCCTTGGACCGGCTCGGCGTTGCCGCTCCTCGGGACGATGAGATGGATGGCTGGATTGGACCGCCGATTCAAGACTCGTTCGCCCGGCTCCTCGGCCGGGATCCTACGGAGGCGGTTCGGCTGTATCGAACTCGGTACGGGCAGATCGGTCTCTTAGAAAACGCCGTTTACCCGGGGATCATCCAGAGCCTGGAGCGACTTCGAAACGAGGGTTTAGCCCTTTTTGTCGCCACCTCGAAGCCAGAAGTTTTCGCGCGGCAGATTTTGGATCACTTCGACCTTGCGCGCCATTTCGACGGGATCTACGGCAGTGAGTTGGACGGCCGACTTTCCGCCAAAGGAGAACTGATCGCTCACCTTCTCGCAGAGCAGGAGCTGCGCCCCGGAGGAACGGTGATGGTCGGCGACCGAGAGCACGACGTGCTCGCCGCGCGGGCAAACGGCATTCCGTGTCTCGGGGTGACCTACGGCTACGGCACCGCGGAAGAGCTCGACGAAGCGGGAGCCGCGGCCCTATGCGGCCGTCCCGATCGGATGGCGGAGTCAGTTCTCGAACTCCTCGGCACCCTCGCGCTTTCGTGCGAAGGCATGGAGGACGGACGCGAAAGGGCTTAACGACCTTCTGAGTCCGCGGCGTGAACGAGCTTTTCCAGCATCGAGGCGAGACGCTTGCTGTCTTCTCCCAAGGGCGCGAAGAAGTCGTCTTTAACCGGAGTGACCGCCGCTCGGCCTTCGTGGAAGACGCGCTCGCCCTCCTCGGTCAGTTCCAAGCGACGGGCACGCCCGTCGCTTGGATGCTTGAGCCGGACGATCAAGCCCCGCGCCTCCAGTGAACCGACGACGTCCGACGCCATGTTGGGATCGAGCGATCCCACGCGACACACGTCCGCTTGGGTGACGAGGGACGTGCCGCCTTGGAGACGGGCGACCGAGGCGAGCACGGCGAACTGAACGTGAGTCAGGCCAAGCGGGTGGAGAACCTTTCGGAGCGCCCGCTGCCAAGCGTTGGTCACCAGCCAAAGCTGATATCCCGGATTCTCCCGCAGTTCGTCCGGCAGGGGCGTCGTCATGGCGTCGTGACGGTGGTCGGGGTCGCCTTTCCGGTCTCCTTAGTCGTCGGCGTTTGGGCAAAGCCGCCGCCCTCGCGTCCGTAAGAGTAGCGTCCACGCGCCCGATCGAGCGCGGCGCGGGCGACGTTGTAGTCGTAGAGCGCGCTCACGCGGTTGTTTTCCGCCTGGGTCAGCGAGATCTGAGCATTGCTCAGCTCGATCTGCGGCGATTGTTGGGGGATCGCGCTGACTCCAGCTTGGGCGCGAAGCTGCGCAAGCCGGAACGCTTCACGCGCTTGTCCGACCCCGAGATTCGACACCCTCACCCGCTCGCGCGCTTGCACCTGATTCACGTACGCCTGCTGGACGTCGAGCGTGACCTGATCGACCGTCGTGCGCCGGTCGATCTCGGCCTGTGCCACCGCTGCCCGCGCTTCGCGAACGCGTGCCTTAGCCAATCCCCCGTCGAAGATCGGAATGCTGAAGTTAAGCGTAAGGCCGGTCAGATTTGCGGGCGTAAATCCTGCGTAATACGGCTGAACGTTGTACACGACGCCAACGGAGAACTGAGGAAGGACGCTTCGACGAGCGTAGGTCACACCCTTCTCCGCCGCCGCGACCGAGGCGTTTCCTTCCAAGATTTCGGGACGATTCTGAACGGCCTCGGTCACCGCCGTCTGATAGTCCGTTCCGAGATCGACCTCGTTGCGGACGGTGTGCAAATCTTCGGCGCGGGGCGGGGCCGGTTCGCCGGCCGAGTTGCCGGGATCGTCGACCGCACCGGTGTCTACAACGGAGATCGGCGTGGACACGTCGATTCCCATCGCCTGCTTAAGCTGCCCAAGGGCAACGGTCACACCGCCGCGCGCGTTCACAAGGCCACCTTGGGCATTCGCGACGTCGCGCTGAGCGGTAAGGACATCGAACTGGGTTCCCGTACCCGCGGCGAGGCTCGTCTGGGCATCCTTTAATCGGGCCTGCGTGTTCGCCAGGTCGTCCTGCGCGACCACAAGGGTTCCTTGAGCGCGAAGCGCATTGTAGAAGGCGTTTCGCACGTTGAAAACGAGGTCGTTTCGCGAGCGGTTGACATCGATACGGGACGCGATCTCGCTGAACTGCGCCTGACTGATCGCGCTTCGGATCGAGCCAAAGAGGTCGATGGGAAGCGTCACGCCATTGTTGATCACGATGACGAACTGCTTCTGAATCGGAATCGTGGTACCCGCAAAGTTCGCGTTCAGCGGGCGGTCGTACTCGGTGGCCGTGCCGTTGATCCCAATCTGAAGATTGAGGTTCGTCCGCTGCTCGCTCGTCCTTGCTCGCGCGGCTTCGTAATTCGCCTGCGCCCGGGCGAAATCGCGGTTCGTCATCAAGGAGACGACAATCGCATCGTCGAGCGTAATCGATCGATCCTTGACCAATGCCGCCAGTTCGGCCGCACCGGGCGACTTCAAGAGCGGCTTCGTCGAGGTGGTCGCCGGTAAATTGATGGGCGGCGACAGCGGGCCGACAGTCGTCTGATTTCCGGCAGGCGTCTGGTTGCCGACCGGGGAGGCTTGGGCCCCGGCGAACGGGGCGATGAGGACGAAGGCGGCAAGGAGACCCGGTCTCAATGTCGCTCCGTATCGATCATGGTCACGACGGACATACCGACCGCAAGCCGCTTCACCACATCGTCCTGCCCCTGCTCGAAGGTGATCTTCACCGGAACGCGCTGGACGACCTTCGTAAAGTTGCCCGTCGAGTTGTCCGGGGGAAGGAGAGCGACGGCGGCGCCGGTGTTCGGCGAAAGCGACGCGACCCGGCCGCGAATCTTCTCGCCGCCGAGCGCATCGACCTCGACCTCGACCGGCTGTCCGACTCGCACGTCCTTAAGCTGAGTCTCCTTGAAGTTCGCGGTCACCCAGATGTCGTTGTCCGGCACGATCTGCATGAGCGGAGTGCCCGCCGCGACCTGCTGGCCGACGGTCGCGGTTCGACGGCTCACCTTGCCGTCGATCGGCGCGACGATCTTCGTGTAGCCGAAGTTCAATTGCGCATCCTCGAGCGCCGCTTGGGCTTGCTTAACCCGCGCCTTCGCCTGCAGGAGCGCCACGCGGCTCACCTCGAGTTGGGTGCCCGCCGTGTTCGCCTGCTGAAGCGTTCCCTGCGATTGCTTGACTTTGCCCTGCGCCGAAGAAACGTTCGCGCGCGCCGTGCCGACCGCCGCCTGAGCTTGACGAACCGCATCCTGCGCACCCTGCACGGCCACACGGTTGACCTGCACTTGCGAGAGCGACTGGTCCGCCTGCGACTGGGACGCCGCCACGTTGCTCCGCGCGGTGGCGATCGCGGCGAGACGCTGCTGATAGGCCGCTTGGGCGGCGTTTACGTTCTCCTGCGCGGCCTCTCGTTGGGCCGTCGCGACGCGAGCCGCCGAAACCGTTTGGTCGACCGTCTGTGCCGAAACCGCGCCCTGCGCGAAGAGCTGTTGGAATCGCTCGTTGTCCTTCCGCGCCTTCTCTTCCGTCGCCTGCGCCGAAACCACCGCCGCTTGGGCGGAACTCACCGCCGCCTTTGCGTTGGCCGCGTTGGCCTGCGCCTCGCGGACGCCATCCTGAGCCTTTCGGATATTCGCCTGGGCGATGCTGTAGGTCGCCTGGGCGCCCCGAACGTTCGCCAGCGCGCCCGCCGCCTGAGACTGCGCCGTGGAAACGGCGGCCTGCGTGCGCTCGACCTCGGCTTCCGAAGCGCCGACCGCGCTCTCACTCTGACCGATGCCGCCCTCCGCCTGCGTAATCTGGGCGTTTCCCGTTTGGCTCGTCAGATTGATGTTGACTTCGGCTTGCCGCTCCTGCGCCTGAGCAAGCGCGAGGTTTGCGCGGGCCTGATCGAGGGTGGTGTTGTAGTTGGACGGATCGATTTCGACGAGGACCGTTCCCTTCTTCACGAAGACGTTGTCGTCGACGTAAACCTTGGTGACCGTACCGCCGACGCGGGGAGCGACGGACGCGAGGCGCGAAGCGACCTGAGCGTCGTCGGTCGAGGCGTGCGTCTGACCGTAAAGATAGGCATGGATGCCGTAAAACGCGCCGACGACGACCGCGATAACCAAGACGGGTAGAAGCCAAACGGGACGCTTCTTCTTCGCGGGGGCGCCGCCCACGTCGCCCGCAGGGGCTTGGGTCGTATCGGGAGCACTATTCTGGGGCCTTCCGTCCGGATTGTCCGGCGCGGCAGGCTTTGTTTCTTGGGGCGCGGTCTCGGCACTCACGTCTTTAATATACTACGTGCGCGTAGTATATGTTTCGCTGCGAGTCGCGATATCGAAGAATCCACGAATGCCGTTCGTTACTCGACGACGCGTGGACCGAACACGGCGAGCAAGGCGGCGAAAGCCCCCACCAACGCGAGTCCGACGCGAAGCGAGGTCGCCTGCGCGACGTTGCCCACGAGCGGCGGACCGCCCAGGAAGGCCGCGTAGCCAAGGGAGACCACCGACGCCAGCCCGGCGCCCGCCGCGACGCCCGGCACCCGGGCCGCCGCTCCAAACAGAATCGGGACCGTGTTCGCCAGACCGATTCCGGCCAGAGCGAAGCCAAGACAAGCGACGACCGGCGATGGCCAAACGGTTGCGAGCAACAGTCCTCCCGCCGACACAACTCCTGAGATCCGCATCACCCTTGACGGGCCGCGGCGCGCCACCCAGGCGTCGCCCCGAAGCCGACCGATCGCCATCGCCCCCGATCCAACTCCAAAACCTAGCGCCGCGAACGCGGGCGAGGCGGCTAACTCGTTGCGCAGGTAGACCGCCGACCAATCCCATATCGCTCCCTCCGCGAAGAAAGCGACCAGGCAAAGAAGACCCAGCGCAAGGAGACGGCCGTGCGGCGGCACGAACTTGGCTCCCTCTTGCCCTTGGTCGGCATCGTTCGGCAACAGACCGGGCGCGAGCAAGACGAGGAGGGCCGCCAACGCGATCGAGGCGATGACGAGATGCGTGGCGGGCGAGACATCCAGAACGTTGGCGAGGGCCGTGCCCGCGCCGCCGATAAAACCTCCGATGCAGAACCAACCGTGGACCGAAGACAGGATTGGACGCTCTAATCGCGATTGGACAACGACCGAGTGGGCGTTCATGGCGACGTCGAGCGTTCCGTTGGTCGCGCCCATGAGGAACAACGTTACGGCGAGCAGCGCTGGGGTTGGCACGCGAAGATGCCAGGGTACGATCGCCAGCGCAAGCATTGCGGCGACCAGCGCCACGCGGCGGCTTCCAAATCGATGGATGAGCGGCCCGGCGAGCGGGACGATCGCGCCGATGGTGCCGACGCTCGAAGCGAGCAAAATCAATCCCAGCCTGCCTGTCGTGAGGTGAAGCTCCCGCTGAACGTCGGGCAGATGCGCGACCCAGCCGCCGAGCAACGCGCCGTCCAGCGCAAATAGGGCGGAGACGGCGACGCGAGGCGTTAACGCAGCCACTTCAGAACCGAAGCGGCCACGGACGCCGCATCGCGCCCCAGAAGCGGGCCGACGTGGCTCGCCTTCGGAAGGGTCAAGACATCCGCTCTGAGGCGCCGCGCCGTCGTTCGCGAGAGTACGGAAGGAACGTCGGTATCCCGTCCCGAGACGATCAGCAAGATAGGACAGCGTGGACGCGGGGGTCGCAAGCCCTGAGCAAGTCGATTGAGGACGGCACCCGATTCGTCCCGCCAGCGAGGCCAAGCGTCGCGCCGAGCCGCCTCGTCGCTGTCCGGCATCGAGTCCACGGTGTCCTGGTAAGGGCCATGGGCCCAACGCACGATGGCGGGCGAAGCCTTGCGCTTCATTCCGAAAGGAGGCACGGGATTGACCAGCACGACCGCGTCGGGATGGAGTCGACGGGCGGCGGCGAGGGCTAGCGGTCCGCCCATGCTCGCGCCCACGAGCACGAGTCGGCCGTGCCGCCGCGGCGTCCAAGCCACGATCTGACGAAGGTAGTCGTCGACCGTCGTGCGCGCGAGCCCGCCACGAACGGGCAGAAGGTCACGCGCGACCACATTCCAACCGGCTTGTTGGAAGATCGGAGCCCAAAACCGATACTCCCACCCTCCACCGCCGGCTCCGTGGACCATAATGACCGTGTCGAATGCCACCACCGCATCAGATTGTGGCCCGGAAGCGTAGACACGATAGAGCCATGGCACTCACCGAACAGCCCCTCCCGTCGATCGAGGCCCCTTCGACCGTCGATATCACTC
>CAXUKB010000167.1:0-9952 GCA_964251345.1 uncultured Fimbriimonas sp.
CGGGGAGAGGCTATCGCGACGACGGTTGCGCAACGATGGCACCTCGCCGCCCCCATCGTGGCGGACGTCGCATGGCTCGTCCGCGAGCACCTCACCATGTCTCGCTTCGTGCGCGTTCGCGACCTCGAACGGTCGGAGACGATCGAGGAATTTGCCCGCCTCGTCGGATCGCCGAACCGACTCGCCCTTCTGACCTTGCTGACCTACGCCGACATCCGGGCCGTCGCCCCGGAGGTTTGGACGGCGGCGACGGGCACCTTTCTTCGGCAGCTCTACGAGCGTACGATGGCGCGGCTCGGCGAAGCGTCTCTCCAGGCGACGAGTGGCGACCTTGAGGGATACCGCCGCCGTCTCGTCCGCCGCCTCAACGAGGGACCTTCGGACCCGGAAGCGGTCGAACGATTCGTCCGGGCGATGCCCGCCGATTACCTTGCGAGCACGCCTGCCGAACTCGTCGCGGTCCATCTTAGCTACGCGCGCCGAGCCCTCGAAGGCGAGCCCACCGTCGAGGCGCACCCGCGTCCCGACCTTAACGCCACGGAACTCACCATCGTTTGTCCCGACGCGCCGGGGCTCCTGAGCCGACTGCTCGCCGTGCTCTATGCGAACGATCTTGGTATTGTGTCCCTGCGCGCACGTACCGCCGAGTCGCAGCCGCCGATCGCGCTCGACTCCTTCGTCGCGACCTTCGGCGGCGGACCGATTCCCGCGGCTACCCTACGGGCGTTGTCCGAATCGCTGCGGGCCGTCGTCCGAGGCGAACGCGATGCCGACGACGTCCTCCGATCCCGAGGGCTCGATCCGCTTCGCCTCCAGGAGCTGTTTCGTTGGAACTACGTCGAGGGCGTTCCCGGCATCCTCGAGGTCCGAGCGGCCCGTGGCCGCGGAATGCCCTACCGAATGGCTCGCCGACTCGCCGCTTTCGGATGGAACGTGGTTTCGGCGCGGGTCGGTCAGTGGGCGGGCAACGCGGCAGCGGCGTTCTACGTCGTTGGACCGGGCGGACGGGCGATCCGAAAGGACGAGGTCGAAGCGGCGTTCAGGGGTTGAGGCGAGCCACGATCGCATCGACGTCGTAGACGCATCCGCCCCACAGCCCCCCACTCGCGGTGACCAATGCCGCCCAGAGTCGAGTGTCGTCGGGGAGACGCGGATCCGGACGGAGTTCCGGATGAACCGGACGTGCCGCGAAGTCAGGCGCGTCGACGACATTGATGGAGGCCACAAGCGCGTTTCGGTCGATGACGATCTCGATCGTGTCGCCGTCGCGAACGCGCCCGATCGGACCGCCGGCAAGCGCCTCTGGACCAATGTGACCGATGCAAGCTCCGGTACTCACCCCAGAAAAACGCGCATCGGTGATCAGAGCGACCTCCCGACCGTGAGGCAAGAACTTGAGGGCGCTCGTGAGTTGATAGGTCTCCTCCATTCCCGTCCCCAACGGCCCGCGACCGATCAGCACGATGACGTCGCCCGCCACAATGACGCCCGCCTTGATCGCTTCGATCGCCCCCGCCTCGGTCGTAAAGACCCGCGCCGGACCGCGCTTCCGATACACACCGTCCGCGGGGACGGCTGAGGGGTGGATGGCGGTGGCCTTTACCACGCTGCCTTCCGGCGCGAGATTGCCCACCGGAAATGCTAGGGTGCTCGTCATGCCTTTCGCCCGGGCACGGTCGGGGGGACAAACGACGTCGTCGGGATCGACCCCGTCCTTGTCGCGAAGCGCTTGACGCAGCCGAAGACGCCGCTCGGAACCCTCCCATTCATCAAGGTTCTCTCCAACGGTACGGCCATTGATCGTCGTCGCACCGAGGTTCAGCAAACCCATCTTTCGCAGGTGAAGCATGACCTCGGGAACGCCGCCGGCAAGGTAGAGCCGGACCGTCGGGTGGTCTGCGGGGCCGTTCGGCAGCACATCCACGATGCGCGGAACCGCTCGATTCACCCGGATCCAGTCGTCGGTCGTCGGTCGCCTCAGCTTTGCGGCATGCGCGATCGCCGGAATGTGGATGAGGAGGTTGGTCGAGCCGCCGCAAGCGGCGTGAACGAGCATCGCGTTCTCGATCGCGGCATCGGTAAGAACCTGGCCCGCCGTCGGCGCGGTGAGGACCGTCGAAGCCGTTCGGGTCGCCACATCGAGCCAGATGGGCTGCCCGCTTGGAGCGAGCGCGGCGTGCGGAACCGTCAAGCCCAACGCCTCCGCGACCGTTTGGGCCGTCGCGGCGGTGCCAAAGAATTGGCAACCTCCGCCCGGGGTGGCGCAAGCCCGGCAACCGGCCTCGGCCGCCTCCTTAAGAGAGATCATGCCATGGGCGAATCGCGCCCCAATCGTCTGAACCTTGCCCGCGTCTTCGCCGCGCTCAGGCGGAAGCGTCACTCCACCGGGCACGAGGGCGACGGGGAGATCGTGCATCGCCGCGAGCGCCATCAGCATGGCGGGTAGCCCCTTGTCGCAGGTTGCCACCCCGATGACCGCCTTGCGGGTGGGGAGAGATCGGATGAGGCGCCGTAGAACGATCGCAGCGTCGTTGCGGTAAGGCAAGGAGTCGAACATTCCCGTCGTGCCCTGAGTGCGACCATCGCACGGGTCCGAAACGAAGCCAGCGAATGGAATCGCGCCGGCGCAAGTCAGTCTTTCGGCACACTGTCGTACCTGGAGCCCCACCTCCCAGTGGCCGGTGTGATAGCCCAGCGCAATCGGCTTGCCGTTTTCCCCTCGCAAGCCGCCCAGCGTGGAGAGGATAAGAACCTCGTCGCCCCCGACGTGCGCAGGATCCCAGCCCATTCCCGCGTTTTGCGAAAGGCCGAAGAGGTCGCCCGAGGGCCGGTCGAGGAGCATCTCCGCCGTAAGCGGCAGCTCGCCTTTGGGGCCGGGCGCGGTCGTGGCGACGTCGTAGAGATCAGGCGACATCGTTCCGTAGCGTCAGTTCGCCAACGTTGATCTCGACGGTGTCCTTTGATCGCAAGGTGAAATCTTGGGTCGGAACGATCCCCGTGCCAGTCATCAGGAACACGCCCTCAGGGAAGGTCATTTCGCGGCAGAGATACTCGACGAGCTCTCCGTACGCTCGCTTCATCTGCGATGTGTTCGCCTGACCGGCGAACGCTTCCGTTCCGTTCCGAACGATCGACAGAGAGACGGGCACCTCACCGGGATCGGCGGTGAGCACGATGCCGGGTCCCAAGGCGCAAGCACCGTCATAGCACTTGGCTTGCGGCAAGTACAGCGGATTTTCGCCTTCGATACTCCGCGAGGAGACGTCGTCGCCGGCGGTGTATCCGACGATCTCTCCCCAAGCGTTGATGACGAGCGTTAGTTCGGGCTCCGGAACGTTCCACGCACTGTCCTTGCGGATCCGGATCGTTCCACCGTGGCCCACCACCCTTGTCCCGGTCGACTTGAAGAAGAGCTCGGGACGCTCGGCTTCGTACACCCGCGCGTAGACATCTGCGACCGTCGACTCGGCCTCCCGCTCGACAAGGCTGCGTCGGTAGGTTACGCCGCTTGCCCAAACCTCCTGCGTCGATTCGATCGGCGGGAGCAGATCCCCCTGAGCCTCCTCCCTCACACCCTCGACGAGACCGGTTATCTTGTCTCGCGGTAATCGGAGCAAATCGGTTAGGGCGATGTTTGGAGGCAGGAATCGCCCGTCGACTGCCCACCGGGTGGACTCCGAAAGAGCGTGTCGGGTGAGGAGCACGCCCTTAGAATGCCACGAAGCGCGAAAGGGCGAACCTCGGCTCTCGCAGAAGGGTCGTAGACCCATGTCGGAAAGCAAGAAAGCAAACTCCCGAGCCGCCGCCGAGAAGGCGGGCGACCCGATGCCCCCAAAGACCGCGAAGACCAAGGCCGTCGATGCGGGCAAGTCGAAGAACCCGATGGGCGAGAAGGCGAAAGCCCATGGCCACGAAGAGCACGAAGGCGAGAAAGACAAGAACGACCAGCGCTAGCTTTCTTGATCAGATCGTTGCGTCAAGAGGGGTGGGTTTCCTGAGGAGACTCACCCCTCTTTTTACGCTTTCCGCCGACGGCGTAGGTATGCCCCGATGCCGATGGCGACCGCCGCCCACGTCGCAGGCTCAGGCGTCGCCTGAACGGAGAAACCGGACCCCGTCAGGAAGTAGCCGCCCATGGTGTAATAGCTCGAGTTCGCATCGTAACTCGAAGCGACGCCCCCGATGCTCGCGATCTCGGCGTAGTAGTCGCCTGCCCCGAGAAGACCGGTGTAGGTCGTGAACAGGGTCGAGGTGTCTTCCTGGCCTAATCCCACAAGTGCTCCCGTCGAAGTGAAGATGCGAAGCGTTCCCTCGAAGGTCGCGCCGAGATCGGCAACCCCCGCTCGAAGGAACGAAGTTCCGTCGTGCTCGACGAGACTCACCATCCCACCCGCGGTGCTGAACCTGAAGTAATCCTTGGTGTAGTTGTCGACTCCGATCGGATTCGGATTGGTCGAGTCCGTCGGCACGATAAAGCCTTTAGCGTTGGCGAGGTTGACGTTTACCGAGCCGTTCGCGTCGATCGCAAGCGATGTCGCGGTGACGAGAGAGTGCCCGATTCCGTCGTTGAGCAGAGAGCCCATGGCATCCTGCTGAAGAATGACCTTGACGTCGTTCTGAAAGACCTGAGACGGCGACGCGGCGCCGTTCGTCGATGTTCCTGCCCGCCATGTCCCCCTTAGCGAGGTGTACGCGGTGCCCATCGTCGGGGCGTATGCCGCATTGCCGTGATTCGTGCTGTATCCCCCCGGCGCACCCGGATCCGTCTGGTGCTCCAAACCAAGCCCATGGCCGTTTTCGTGGGCCACGGCTTCCGCGATGTCCTTCGGATTGTTCGGGCCCTCGTTAATCGGAAAATCCCAGTTCGTGTGGTACTCAGGATTAAAAGCGACCGCCTGGGTCGTGCCCACGTACGAAACGCCCCCCGCGCTTGAGCTGTACCACGTATTGCTGCCACCGATGATCGTGTGCATCATGTGCGCCTGCGAATCGTAGTACGACTTTCGGCTTGCGTCGGTCGTCGAGACGCCGGGCATCGACACGTACGGATCGACCGTGGTCACATTGATGTTAAATCCGACGTACTTTTGCGCCACGGCCGCCCATGCGTTTGCGATCGCGGTGTTATCGGCGGCCGAGAAGGTCGTGGAGTCGCCGTCGGTGCTGAAGGCAGGAACGGTGCCCGGAGTCTTTGTGTCCCAGTTTCCCGGGTAGCTGAATCCCGAGAAATCGAGGTACAGGGTGTAAGTCGCGCCGGGGTCGCTGCTGTAAGCCGGAGCAACCGGGTGGGTTTGCGCATGTGCGAGGCATCCACAGGCGAGAACGACGGCAAAGGCCGAGAGGCGAAGGGAAGCGGTCTGTTTCATAATTTTCACAGGACCAAAGTCATCTGCACTTTGACCGATTCACCGCCCTTTCCGCAATGCGAATGCGTTGTCAAAACCTCGATCATCGACGCAGTTCGCCGGCGAGGAGGCCTCCGCTCGAGAGGGTGACGAAGACCCTTCCGGCTCGTCGTGGATCGCCGGACAGCGAAGAAATGCTCGAATTCGGCGGCGCGCCGGCGAGAAGCGTCCAATGCAAGCCCTCGTCGTCCGAACGAAAAAGACCCGTGCGACCTTCAACGGTTCCGGCCAGGTACAGCATCGTCCTGAGCGGGCCAGGAGCGGCGGTCTCGCGTGAGGCGAGCCCCGTTCCAAGCGCGACCGGATCGGTGACTCCGGGGACGCGCAGGAACGGCTTTCCGGGCGCGGATCGGTAGAGAACGCGGTGGGTCAAGAGCCAAAGATCGCCGACCCGGCCGGGTGTAGGCACGATGGACTTGACCTCGTCGTCGGAAGCGAGACCGCCTGGAAGTTCGAATGGACGCTCCTCGAAATTGCCTCCCCCGTCGTCGCTGATGAAGAGCCGCCCGCCATCGAGAGCGTAGAAGCGTCGCGACGACGTCCGGTCGGCGACGATGTGAGCGTGTTCGCTCAGGCCGTCGCAAGCGATCCAAGTAAAGCCGAAATCGTTCGTTCGACGGGCGCCGTCGGCTCCGCTCCAAACCCAAATCTTCCCATCCGACGAAACGACGATCTGGCCATCCTTGAACGACGGGGGGTTCGGGCATGGCCGCCAACTGTCGCCACCGTCGATGGAGAATCTCAAGTTCCCTCCGCTCGTCGATTCGCCGACCGCGACGAGCGAGTCGGGCGCGTAGTCGCCGACCGCAACCCCGGTCACCCGCTCCATGGGAATCCGCCCGCGCCGACTAGAGTCGCGCAGGATATCGCCCTCGCCCCCCGTCGCTACGAGGGCCTGAACGCCCTTTGTGGGCAGGGCGAGCGCCGAGACGTTCTCGCGATCGACGATCCGCCGCCATCGATAGGGCATGGCATCCGGCACGCCGGCCACCCCCACCCCGAAAGCCGTCCCTAACCCGACCAACGTACGAAGAGCAAGGTTCATCTAGACCCGATGGGAGAGACGGACCGCCCACAAGATGCCGACCGTGGCCAAGGTGACGCCTGCGATCACCAGAGCGGCGATCCCATACCGACTTCCACTTCGCTGACATTGCACCGCGTAATACATGGCGTAGGCCGCGGAAATCAGTCCGATGCCTCCGATGACGAACGCGAGAACGAGCGCGATCGCCGAGCGGAAGATGACGCCGGTAAGGACGTCCTTCCCGTGATCGCCCGGGCGGCCGTTTGAGGGCAAACCCATCCCTCCTCTGGGATAATCCGCCCCTACGGGCGGCACGTTCGCAGAGGCTTCCGGAAAAAGCCCGGGCACGGCCGAAGCGACAAGCGTCTGCCCGGTGTTGAAGTCTCGAAGCTGAGTGTGGGGGGCGAGACGGTTCTCGGAGACCCAGGACTTCAACGTCGTGACGTCGGTCGGCCCGTACTCCTTACCGTCCGCGCCGGTGACCATGTACTGCATCGAGGACAGGGTAACACAGGAGGACCTTCGGACGGAAGGCCCTCCGACTGCGCTAGGCCGCGTCCGAGATCGTCGCCAAGGCGAACTCTTCGTAGATCGGCAGGAAGTCCCGCCACTCCGTCCGGGTCTGCGCCTTCAGGTAGGTCGGCAACGAGAGATAAGGGACGAAGTGAGGACGCTTCGGTCGCCGGGCCAGCTTCATGTGGGCCTGCGCCGGCGTCTTATCCGCCTTCTTCAGGTTACAACGTCGGCAGCAGCACACGAGGTTGTCCCAAGTGTGCGGACCGCCGGCCCACTTCGGCACGACATGGTCGATCGTCATGTCCTTTCCCTTGACGCCGCAGTACTGACAGGTGAACTTGTCGCGGGCCAGCACGGAATGGCGCGAGAGGCGAAGCTGGGGCATGGGCCGACGAACGACGTACTTCATGCGAAGCACGCTCGGGGCAAGATACTCGCCGCCCGCCGTGGGCAGGCCGGTCCCCCGGTGGACGAGAACGTCCGCCTTGCCCACAAGCATCAGGCCGATCGCCCGACGCATCGTACAGACGTTGAGGGGCTCGTAATTGGCGTTCAGGACTAAGACATCCGACATGGCGTTCTTCTCAAAACGGCTCGGTCCAACGCAGAAGGGCTCGGACGCACCAGCGTCCGAGCCCTTCTATCCACGACCGGCCGGTGCGACGCGTATGAGCGCGTCGCACCAGCATAAGGGTTGGCATCCCCCGGTCGAGTGGATGAAGGGTCGATCCATCGTCATGGATAATAACGCAGAACTTGGCCAGAACGACGCGCGATTTTAATTTTAGGTCTTAAGTCAGCCCAATCCAGTCCGGTTCCGCGGTCTCTCGCCAGCGGGCTTCGATCGCCTCAAGCGCCTCGAACGGCAAGGCGCCGCCTTCGAGCAAAGCCGCGTTCTGCGCCCATCGGTCGGGGTTCTTGGTGCCCACGATCGCGACGTGAACCGGTTGGGCGAGGGTCCAGCGCAACGCGAGCGCCGCGTCGAGGCCGGGGTAACGCAGCTTCTGGAGACGCTCCCAGTAGGGGCGGCCGTAAGCGTCGGGCGCAGGCTCGTTCCAGGCGGCGTTGGCGATGGGCCGCTTCGCGATGATGCCCATCCCCCGCTCGACGGCCCGTTCGACCGTCGGCAACGCCGCCTGGTCCGCGACGTTGAGGCTCGTCTGGAGCGTGTCGAACGCGCCGCAGTCGACGGCGTAGGCCGAAGCCTCGTTGTCGCCGCTGTAACCGACAAGGCGGGTCTTCCCTGCGTCCCGAGCCTGCTGGAGAACTCTGATCACGTCGCCCTTCTTCAGGGTCTCAAGATCGCAGGAGTGGAGTTGAACCAAATCGATTCGATCGGTCTGGAGCCGCTCGAGCGAGCGGTCGATTGTCTCGGCGAGCATCTTTAGATCCCAATCGGGCGCCTCGAAGCCGCTGCTGTGACCACATTTGGTGAAGAGGTGAAAGTCGTCCCGACGTCCCGCGACCGCCCGTCCGATCTTCTCCTCGCTGTCCGCGTAGCACTCGGCCGTGTCGATCACGTTGAGTCCCGCGTCGAGCGCGGCGTGGAGAAGACGCTCCACGTCGGCGTCCGAGGCTCCCTCGAAGCCGATCTCCGCGCCACCGAACCCGAGAACGGAGACCTCAAGGCCGGTGTGGCCAAAAGTGCGTTTTTCCATACGACAAGCCTACGAGGCGACCCTTGCCTCCGTGCCCACAGAGAGGAATGCTAGCCGCGCATCGCGACGAGCCGTTCGAGTTGGGTGGAGTTTTGTTCCCAAGCCGCCATCGTGCCTTCTAGACGCTCTTGCATCGCCTGGTACTCCCGGCTGAGGGCGTACACGTCCGCGGAGGCGGGAAGGTTGGAGAGCCGGACTTCCATTTCCTTGAGCGCCTTCTCTTCGCTGCTCACGCGGGTCTCCGTTTCGTTGACCACCCGCTCAAGGCGAGAGATCTCCTTGCTGAGCTCGCGCGGCGAGAGCGCCGGCTCCTCGGGCTTAACGGCTACGGCGGGCGTTTTGGGGTGAGTAGGCCCGTTGGCCACCGCTTTTCCCTTTGGGGTCCCTCCTTTCTGCCGATACTCGGTGTAGCCGCCGGGATAGGAGATCGGCCCCGACCGTTTGACGTCAAGGGTGTGATCCGTCACCTGACTCAAGAGCCACCGGTCGTGGCTGATCAGGATCAGCGTGCCTTTGTACTGTCGCAGAACCTCCGCCAGCGCCTCGCGCGAGGCCATGTCGAGATGGTTCGTCGGCTCGTCGAGCACGAGGAGGTTGGGATTGAGGTGGGTGAGCTTCGCCAGCGAGAGTTTGTTCTTCTCGCCACCGGACATCGTCTTGATCGAGCGGTAGACGTCGTCGCCGGTGATGAGGAAGCGCGCGAGAAGGTCGCGCGCCTCGCCGGGCTTAAGGTCCATCTCGTACACCATCGTGTCGAGCGGCGAAATGTCGGGGTCGAGGTCGCGCGCGTCCTGAGTGAAGTAGCCCGCGACCACGTTCGATCCCAGACGGGCTCGCCCTTTGAGTGGCTCCATCTCGCCCATAAACACTCGTAGGAGAGTCGACTTCCCTGCCCCGTTCTCCCCAATCACGCCCCACCGCTCACCGATCCGAACGCTCCAGTCGAGATCCTTGAAAAGAGTCTCGTCGGGAAAACCCACGGTGAGTTTTTCGGCACTGAGCACGTCGTCGCCCGAGCGTTGCGCCTCGCCGAAACCGCCCCGCATCTGCCGCTCGTTCTTAGGCGCTTGAACCTTACTCTCGATCAGTCGGTTCATCAGCTTTTGACGTCCCCGCGCCTGGGCCGTGCGCTGGGAGTTCATGAAGCGACGGACGAACTCGTCCATCTTCGCGATGTCCTGCTCTTGGCGCTTGGCGACCTCCGCGAGTCGGGCATTCTCCTCCTCACGGATTTGGAGGTACTTTGCGAACGCGTGGGGATAGTTGAACACCGTGCCCTCGCGCAGTTCCAACACCCGCTCGTCGGTGTTCTCCAGAAACGCGCGGTCATGGCTGACGAGCAGAAC
>CAXUKB010000168.1:0-9868 GCA_964251345.1 uncultured Fimbriimonas sp.
GGGCAGGGCATATCCGCCGCAAAGCTGACGACGAGCGGCGAAGGCACCGTCCTGTTGCCGAACGTCCCTTTCAAGTCCGATCTTTCGAACGGCGTCCTCACGGTTCGGGCCACCCAGCAGGGCGTCACGGAAACGGCCACCGTTAAAGCCTGGAGGTTGAGCGACGCCTTCCGCCGCTCCGCGTCGCCCGTGGTGATCGCGGACGTGCGGCTCGACCTTCCCATGCTCCCCCTAGAATCGGGGACCGACCTTGCCGAGGGCAAGACGTTCGTCGATTCGGACGGAAAGCCGTACGTTCTCGGCGGTCCCCTGCCGGAGAAGCCGGGCGCCTGGATCGAAATGGACCTCGGCCGTGACCGCACGATCGGAGAGATCGCGCTGAGGCCGGGATCCGCGTTCCCGGGCAGGTACGAGATCCGGACGTACGAGACGGGCGGCAAGCCGGAAGAGGCAGCGCTATGGGCGGGCGAACTCGACGAAGGTTGGACGCTTCAAAACCGGGGGACGAACGGCTGGATTCCTTACCGTTCGCCGACCCAGCGGATCCGATTCATTCGGATCGTCTCGAACTCCGGAGGGGCGGGTTCCCTGGCCGGACTGCGGGTCGTGCCGGTAAGGATCACGACGACGCCTTAGGGGTGCGTCTGCCGCGTCCGAGTTCAACCCAAAGGCTCTCGTCGTCGTCTTAGGTTTGCCCGACGCTCCAAGTGTCGGGCGGAGCCTCATGAATTTCTCCACAGCCTCCCTCACCAGCCTCGCTTTCGTCCTTGCCTCGTCCGTGCTCGCGGGTCCGGCCTCCTCGCCGGGAAGCCTGCATGTGCGCGGTACCGTCGAGAGCCTTCAAGGCGGCCTGCTCACAGTGCGAACGGCGACCGGAATCGTCCGGATTCAACTGGCAAAGGCGCCGGTGGTCAGCGTGATCCCCACGGACCGTTCTCGGATCAAGGAAGGCAGCTTCCTCGGGATCGCTTCGGTTCCGGGCACGTCCGGAAGCCAGATCGCCCGTGAGGTCGTCGTGTTCCCCGAGGCGGCGCGGGGCTCGGGAGAGGGAAGTTACCCTTGGGACTTGCCGGGCGCGGGCGGCGCGAAGACCGCCTCGAAGATGACGAACGGCACCGTCGGCATGTCCCGAATGACGGATGGCACCGCGGGCTCGTCTCGGATGACGAACGGGACCGCGTCCCACTCGAAGATGACGAACGGCACGGTGCATGGCGGCGCGGCCGGAACGGTCCTCACGCTTCGCTACAAATCGGGCGCGGGAACGGGCACGCAGACGATCCGGCTTACGCCGGGAATTCCGGTCGTCACGTTCGAGCCCGGCACGACGTCGCAGCTTAAGCCCGGCGCGCACGTGGTCGTCTTCGCCCACCTTGAGGGCGGCAAGACGCTCGCCGACCGGACGCTGGTCGGCAAGAACGGCCTCGTCCCGCCCATGTAGGGCGGGCTCGTCGTCCGGCTACGAGCGCGCCTCTCGGAGATCTTGAGAGGCGGTAGGGCGGCGCGCGTAGAGTAGAGAACGATGCGCGCGGTGGTTATGGCGGGCGGCGAGGGCTCAAGGCTGAGGCCCCTCACTTCGGGGCGGCCCAAGCCCCTCGTTCCGGTGGCGAACCGGCCCATTATGGAGCATATCGTGCGCCACCTCGCGCGGCACGGCGTCGAGGACATCGTCGCCACGGTGTATTATCTCGCGGACGAGATCGTCGAACAGTTTGGCGACGGCGAGGACATGGGGGTGCGCCTAAGTTATGTGCGCGAAACGGTGCCCCTCGGAACCGCCGGCGCGGTCAAAAACGCGGAGGGCCGACTCGGCGACGGAACGTTCCTCATCGTGTCCGGCGACGCCTTGACCGATCTCGACGTGGGTGCGGCGCTCGCCTTCCACCGCGAGAAAGGCGCGGTAGCGACGCTCGTGCTCGCCCGAGTTCCGAATCCCCTCGAGTTTGGCGTTGTGGTGACGGACGACGAGGGGCGGGTGCAGCGCTTTCTGGAGAAGCCCACGTGGTCCGAGGTGTTCAGCGACACCGTGAACACGGGAATGTATCTCGTCGAGCCTTCGGTGCTGGGGCTCATGGAGCCGGACCGGGCCTACGATTGGAGCTCGGACATCTTTCCGCGCCTGCTCGCGGAGGGACAGCCGATCTTCGGCTACGTCATGGACGGCTACTGGGCGGACGTCGGCTCGCTTGGGCAGTATCGCGAAGCCCAGGAGGACCTGCTGAGCGGACGGGTCAACCTTCCGATACCCGGCGAAGAGCGCTGGCCCGGGGTGTGGGTCGGCCCGAACACCACGATCGACCCCGGCGCAGAGCTGGTGCCGCCGGTTTGCCTGGGGCGGGGGGTGCGGGTCAAGGCGAACGCGCGCTTGGGGCCGGTGGCCATCGTCGGCGACAACGCGATGGTCGAAGAGGGCGCAAATCTCGATCGCGCGACGGTGTGGGAGGGCGCGTACATCGGCTACCACGCCCAGGTTCACGGGGCGATCGTGTGCGCGCGGGCGATGCTCAAGCGCGACGTGGTGCTGCACGAGGACGCGGTGGTGGGCGATCGCTCGACGATCGACGCCGGCGCCACGGTCTCGGCGCGGGTCAAGGTGTTTCCCGACAAAACGGTGGAGCGGGGCGCGCGGGTCACGATGCACGTCGTCTCGGGGGCGAAGTGGCGGGGCAACCTCTTCCGGGACCTCGGCGTGGCGGGACTCTCCAACCTCGAACTGACGCCCGACTTCGCCGTCCGCCTAGGAGCGGCGTTCGGCTCAACGATGGCCGCTCCTTGCCGGGTGGTAACGAGCCGCGACTCGACGCGATCCTCCCGCATGGTGAAGCGGGCGCTTATCGCGTCGCTTTTGAGCGTCGGTTGCGACGTGTTGGACCTGCACAGCATGGCCGCGCCGGTGGCGCGCCACTTCATTAAGACGAGCGGCGCCGCAGGGGCGATGACGGTTCGCAAGCTGCCGGGCAACGCGCGGGTGACGTTGGTCGAGATGTTCGACGCGCGGGGAGCGTACCTGCCGCGCAAGTCGGAACGAAAGGTGGAAAGCGCCTTCTTCCGGGAAGACTTTCCGCGAACCGATCCCGACGATCTGGGGCAGATTGAGGACGCGACGCGGGCGGTGGAGGAGTACCAGGCGGACTTCTTCCGCCTGTTGGGCAACTCGCCGCCCGGACGTCGACTCCGGGTGGTCTGCGACTACGGCTACTCCAGCGTGGGGGCCTACTACCCCGCGATCCTTGAGCGGCTGAACGTTCAGTCGATCGCCCTCAACGCCTTTAACGACGCCAAACGAGCGCCGCGCGGCGACGAAGTGGACGCGCACGCGGCCAACCTCGGGCACATCGTGGGGACGCTCGGCTACGACCTCGGGGTGCTCTTCACGCAGGAAGGCGAGCGGATGACGGTGGTGGATGGGGCAGGGAAGACGCTCTCCGGACACGCTCTCCTGGGCGTGGTGGCGAGCCTCGTCGCGGAGACGACGTCCCAACCTCACCTGGCGCTCTCGATCGTCGCGCCGGATCGGCTCGTCTCGTTGCTCGAAGCGGCGGGGGCGACGATCGTTCGGACGCGGACGGACGTGCGCTCCCTCCTCGAGGCGGGAATCGACGGCGGGGCGGCCCTAGCGGCGGACGAACAGGGGGGCTTCGCGTTTCCCGAGTTTCACCCGGGCTTCGACGCGGCGTTCGCCTTCGCGCGGCTGGTGAAGATGCTCTCCTCTGGCCGTGTGAGCCTGAAGGATCGGGTGGCGGCGCTCCCGCCTTTCCACCTTGCGCGGGAACTGGTCGGCGTGGATTGGGAGACGCGCGGCGCGCTGATGCGGCGGCTCATCGAGCGGGCGGGCGGCGAGGCGATCGAGACACCGGACGGCCTCAAGGTGCGCGAGGGCGACGGTTGGGTGTTGGTCCGTCCGGACGCCCTCGAGCCGCAGGTCCACATCCACGCGGAGGCGGCCAACACCCGCGAGGCGCGCTCTCTCGCGGGCCACTGGGCCGAAGTCGTCCGCGAGTTCTCAAGGTGATTGGTCTCGATTTCACGTTAAGACGGCTGTTTGCGCTTCGCAAAGCCAGTAGTCCTTCGGAGTCGGGCGATGTGCAATTTCCGCGTACGTGACGTTGCCACCGGCGATGTACAATCCACCGGTCTGATGGTGCTCTGAAGTCGCTCGGCAACACCGTACGCCTGCATGTTCTATTGTAAAAGCAAATCAGCGTGTGGCACCGCAACTAAGAGCAGGCGAAGCCTGTCGGCGCGCTACATAACAAAAAAGGTCTTGGGCGCTACCAATCGTTGAGTCGTACGGTGTCGCGAAGGATCTCACCTTTTGGAGATGGCCAAGAACGAAGGAGGCGCAGGCGCCCGCTTCGGGGATCGACTTCGTAGAGGAGCAGAGAAGCCCGGAAGGGTCGTTCGTCGCGAGCCCGGTAGCGGTCGTAGTCGTCGAACAGCCACCGGTCTTGGCGTCCTCTCCAGTTCACAGGTCCGTTCGAGTTGGCGGCGGGCGCGCGTCCCATCGTCTGCAGGCGACCGCCGTGGACCCGACAGAACGTCGTGTCCCAGTGCCAGCCGAGGCCATAATGGCCCCGAATGGCGATCACGGGGTCGGCGCCCACCATTCGAAGGCGCGAGAACTTCCAGAAGTTGCCAGAGGGAAAGCGCGTTCCGTTCGGCCGCACTGGCGCGACGACGTCGTGACCGTTCTTCAGGACGGAGACGTGACGATCGAGGATGTTCGCGCCCCAGGCGCTCGGATTCTTCAGAGAGCGACAGAGGAACAGCCATCGGTCTCGGCCAACCGTCAACGCGAGACGGCTCTCGACCGCGTAGGCGGAATCGGGCGCGGCTTGATAAAGCGTCAAGAGTCGAACGGCGGGGAGCACCATGGCTCTTCTATTCTAGGGCCGAATCCCGCGCCGTTCACCGCGATTGGCGTCTGCTTGCGGTTACCAGCCGGTAGGGCGGGACCTGCAGGTCGAAATCGTAGGGACGATAGAGGAGCGCGTGATCGAGATCGCTGTCCCTTAGGCATCGGATGCGTTGGCGGATCTCCTTTAGGTTGATGCGGTCGTCTCCGGCGAACGGAGGGTCCGAGCCTCCCTTTCGTATCAGCTGTGCGAAGGCGAGCGCCGATTTCTGACAAGCGGCAAGGGCCGCCGACCGCGAACCGACGATGGTCTGGATGGCGGCGCGGTGCGTTCCCGTGCCGTAATCGTCGTCCCCGCCCGCCCACGCGTTCCGATCCTTCAGGTGCTTGCGGTAGAAGTTGGGAGAGCGACGATTCGCGAGGACGAATCGGCGGCCGTTCCACTCGTACACGTCGGGCCACCAGACGTGCCATGTCGTCAAGGTCACGACGCGCATCCCATGGTTCCTCATCGCGGAGTAGAACTCCGCGTCCTCGGCGCTCCGAAAGGTCTGGACGGCCGCGAGCGAGCGCGGCTGGATCGCATAGAGGCGCTGGTCGTTGTGGCTGTTGTCCGCCCCAAAGTCGGACACGTACGCAAAGGCGACAGGGTCCCGATGCGCGCGGAGGGTGGTGACGTAAAGCGAGACTCTTTGGGCGGGATCGCCCTGTTGGAAGGGCACGACGCGCTCGCGGCCGATCCTCACCACGTGCCTTCCGCTCGCGGCGACCGGGGCAATCTCGATCTCGGTGTACTCCGAGCAAGGCCTTTGAATCCAATGCTGGGAAGGCGCGACCTTCGCAAAAAGCGAGACTCAGCGACGCGGCCGCCCCGGCACCGGCTCAACCTGCAGCACTCTCCGCCCGTCTGCCCAACGTTGGCATCCCTCCGCGATTTCCACCCGTCGGCGCGCGAACTCGACGAGAGGTGAATCGCCGTAGGCCCGGGCCGCCTGGCCGTAGAGACCAAGGCGCATGAGGCAATCGCCGAAGCCCATCCGAGTCCGCGCGGAGGAGCCGAAACGACGTTGGACTTGGCGGTATGCATCGAGCGCGTTCTCGACACTCGGACCGGAGCGCGGAAGCGCCGGAACGTCCGCGTAAAGACGATCGGCCCAGGTCTGGCCGGTGGGTTGGGAAATCGTGATCACCTTTCCGCCCCTAAGGCGTCAAGCGCGGTTCCAAGCTTATACGGAGGCACTTGGATGTCGAAGTCGTAGGGGCGGTAGAGAAGCGCATGGCTGTAATCTCCGCGTTGCAGCCATCGGAGCCGCTGCCGGATCTCTTTCAGCACCACGCGCCGAGTGCCGATGTACTCGGGATCGGAATTCCAGCCGCCCATGGTCTGACCGTGACGCTCGAAGTACGCGCATCGACGTTCCGCCTCGCGGTACGCCACGGTAGCGGCAAGACGTCGGCCATGGATCATGAGCCACGCGGCGTACTTGAGCCAACCTGGGTAGTAGTCGCGGCCGTCGTGATCGGCCAGACTCCACGGAACGCTTGGGCACAACTCCGGGCTGCGCCGATTATCGAACGCGAAGCGCGTTCCATCCCACTCGTACACATCGGTCCACCAGACCTTGTAGGTCCGTTGCACGAGAATCCGGACTCCATGGGACAAGTCCGCAGGAACGATACGAACGTCCCCTACCGATCTGAATCGGTGAACGAAGTGGATCCCGTCGGCACGTACTCTATAGAAACTCTGAGTTGAGGGAGAGCAATCCGCCGCGCTGTATCCTTGATAAAGGAGTACCTGTGGATCCGACCTTCGGTTCGCTCGCATCGTGTACAGTGCCCCATGAAGGCTGCCGCCGAACTTCGCGTCGCCGTCTGGAAGAGCGATCTCGCCTCCAATGAAGCGAGGAACGCCTCGAAATCGGCGGACCTCCCGAAGGCGCAAGCCGTACCAAGGCTGACGCTGCGGCCATAGGAGCGGCTTATTCTCGGTGAAGAGGACGATCCAGCGACCGCGCGATCCCAGCACGGGCTCGATCTGCTGAACCGTGCGCCCACCCGAGACCGACTTGCACCATTGCGCTAGATCGGCCCTGCTCTGCGCTTGCGCCGTCCATCGTCCCTTACGATAAGTCCTCGATGCCTCGCCGTAGCGCCCCATCAACATGAGGCAATCCCCAATGCCCTTCCTTGTGCGTGGCGAAACTCCGTAACGCCGCTCGACGCGTTGGTAGGCTCGAAGCGCCGTGGGAATCGCGATTTCGGGCACGTCTTCAGGGAGCGGGGCGACCGCGTGATACAGCCGGTCGGCCCAGGCGAGGGCCGCCGAAGCGGAGGGATGGAGCGAAGGGCCCAAGGAAGCCAACATGAAGAAGGTTTCCGTTGTAGAGTGTAAGGCGAAATGGGCAA
Organism: uncultured Fimbriimonas sp.; assembly: GCA_964251345.1. GTDB lineage: Bacteria > Armatimonadota > Fimbriimonadia > Fimbriimonadales > Fimbriimonadaceae > Fimbriimonas. The sequence continues at coordinate 7,265 of CAXUKB010000168.1, forward strand.
TCGTTGGTCCAGCAGTCTTGCGCTCGCGCGGCGGAGCGTCGAGGTTCTACGCGGCAATCCGGCGCTGATGGCGTTCCCGATCGTCTCGGGCATCGTGTCGCTCGCCGTCACCGCCTCGTTCTTCCTGCCGTTCCTCTTTCTATACTGGGGTCATCCCCCGCAGAAGGTGGGACCGGGTGGGTACGCAGTGATGGCGGCTTACTACCTGGTCAGCTACTTCGTCGTCATCTTCTTCAATGTGGGGCTCGCAAATTGCACCTACGCCTCCCTACGGGGCGAGCGGCCGACGTTCGGCGACGGCGTTCGCTTCGCCGCCTCGCGGATGCCCGCGATTCTTGGCTGGACGGTGCTCTCGGCCACCGTGGGCGTGGCGTTGCGCTTCATCGGCGAACGGACGGGACTGCTGGGCCGACTGGTGGTCGGCCTATTGGGCGCCGCCTGGAACATCGTAACCTACCTCGCGGTGCCGGTCATGGCCGTCGAGGGCCGGGGGCCGGTCGATGCGGTGAAGGGCTCGGCGGAGCTTCTCAAGCGAACGTGGGGCGAACAGCTGATCGGGACGGGCGGCGTGGGCCTTGTGTTCGGCCTCGCGATGCTGATTCCCGTCGTGCCATTCATCCTCGCGATCGTGTCGGGAGTGACCGCGCTGATCGCGGCGGCGGCCGTGTTCGCGGTGCTTTTCTGGGTGGCCCTTTCGATTCTCTCGTCGAGCGTGGCGGGCGTCTACCGAACCGCGCTTTACGTTTACGCGACGACGGGCGTACCGCCGACGGGCTTCGATTCGGCGACGTTCTCCTCGGCGTTCGTCTCGAAGCCGAGTAAAGCCCGGAAGTTCATCCAAGACCGGTTCTAACCGGGCGGTAGCAGGCCCGATGAGGGCCTATACTCTAAGGATGGAGGGACAAGCACGGCGGCTCGTCCGCGAACTGCGGCCGTTCTACGGACTGGCGGCGATCTGCGCGGGGTTGACCCTGCTCGTCGGCGGCCTCATCGTCTTGCCGCCCTACATCCTGGGCGATATCGTGAACCGGCTCACGAAGGGTCAGCCGGTGAACACGGTCGGCTACCTCCTCGTGGTGATCGGCGTCGCGAGCCTTCAGGGAGTCGCCACTTACGCGCAGGGCGTGGCGATCTCGACCTTGGGCCAGCGTTTCCTGATCGCGACACGCGACCGGATGCTGGGCCATATGCAGCACCTGCCGCTCGCCTACTTCGAGAAAAACCAAACCGGCAAGCTCGTGAGCAACGTGATCAACGATGCCGCGACGGTGAACAACCTGATCACCACGAACGGTTCGCAGCTTCTCTCCGACGGGGCGCAGCTCGTTTTCGTGCTCGGTTATCTGCTGCACACGAGTCCGACCCTCACCCTCATGGCGCTCTCCGTCACGCCGCTCTACGTGTGGAACTTCCGCTACTTTTGGCGGCCGCTTCAGAGTACGAGCGACGAGATCCGGGGAAAGCGGGACGCGATGTACGGCGGGATGCAGGAGAAGCTCGTCGGCATCCAAACGGTCAAGGGCTTTGGACAGGAACGATGGGAAGCCCGGTCGTTTATGAGCACGACCCGTGAGCTGATGGGCCTCAACGTGCGGCAAGGGCAGCTCGGCGGCGGACTCTGGACGTTGGCGGATGCGCTCTGTGGCGTCGCGACGGGACTGGTGCTTGGGTACGGCGGTTACCTGTGCCTCCAGGGAAGGCTGCAGACCGGGACGCTGGTGACGTTCCTCACGTACAGCGTCGGCTACCTTTACGCGCCGATCGTGCGGTTTCTGACCGTCATCGATCCCATCGCGCGGGCGCAGTCGGCGATGACGAGAATCTTCCGAACGCTCGACACGGAGAACCCGATCAAAGACAAGCCGGGAGCGGCCGAGATGCCACCGATCGAGGGGCGGGTGCGGTTCGAAGGGGTTTGGTTCGAATACGAGCCCGGGCAGCCCGTGCTCAAGGGCATCGAACTGGACGTGCTTCCGGGACAGACGGTGGCGCTCGTCGGCTTTTCGGGAAGCGGCAAGACGACGATGACCTCGCTGCTGCTGCGCAATTACGACCCAACCGCGGGTCGGCTTACCGTCGACGGACGCGACCTTCGGGACGTTCAGCTCGATTCGTACCGGCGACAGGTCGGCGTGGTGGCGCAGGAAAGCGTGCTGTTCAACACGACGGTGCGGGAGAACGTGCGTTACGGGCGCATCGGGGCGACCGACGCGGAGATCGAGGACGCCTGCACCGCGGCGGCGATCCACGATTCGATCCTCGCGCTTCCCGAAGGCTACGACACCCGCATCGGAGAGGAGGGCGTGAAGCTGTCCGTTGGCGAGAAGCAACGCTTGGCGATCGCCCGGGCCCTGCTTGCCGACCCTCGAATCCTCATTCTCGACGAGGCGACCTCGTCGCTCGATTCCGCGACGGAAGCGTTGCTTCAGCAGGCGCTCGACAACCTGATGCGAGGCCGCACCTCGTTCGTGGTGGCGCATCGGCTCTCGACGATCGTCAGGGCGGACCAAATCGTCGTTCTTGAGAACGGCGTCCTGACCGAACGGGGCACCCACGCCGAACTGGTCGAGCAAGGAGGCTTGTACGCGCGGCTCTACCGCGAGC
>CAXUKB010000169.1:0-7006 GCA_964251345.1 uncultured Fimbriimonas sp.
GCTCACGACGATCGGCAGGAGCACGGTTTGAGTATGGCCGGGAGGAATGAACGCCGGCTTCGGCAGGAAGATGCAACCGTCGTCGGACCTCGCCGTACTCCTTGCGTGAAGAGTTCGCTTGAAAAGGCCGTGTACGATCACTTTCGCGAGGAGCTCACGCCGATGATCGGTCGCAGTCCTCGACTCGACACGAAGGCGATCGAAGGACTTATCGAGCATCGAGCCGAGGAGGCGCTGACCATCTTGCGCGAGACGTTTAAAGAGGACGCGGTTCCCACGGAGGCCGATCTGTTTCGAGCGACTATGGAGGCGAGCCAGCGCAAGATCGAATCCATGATCTCGCAGATGCGCAACGCTTCGGTGCAGGATCCACGACGGCGAGCGATCCTCTCCGCCCTGGCCGACGACGCCGAGCAGAATCTCGCGGCCTTTCGAACGCTCGGACCCGACGTCGACGAAACGCAGCTTGGCGAGGTAAGCGAAGCGGTAATCAGGCGCGCCCGGACCTTGAAGGAGCGCTTTGGCTTCACATGGATCGACCCAAACGAAGCCGGCGAATCCTAGCCTTTTCGGCGGAAGTCGGGAAGACCGCGCCACAATGAGAGGCATGAACTCTCCGTTCCAATCCTGGCTCGGCACGCAGATCGACGAGATCAAAGGGGCGCATTTGCACAAGCAGCCGCGCATCTTGGAGACGCCCGCGGGCGGGCGAGTGACGATGGACGGAAAGGAGGTCGTGAACCTCTCCAGCAACAACTACCTGGGCCTCGCGAATCACCCGAAGGTGGTCGAGGCGGCGCACGCGGCGATCGACCGCTGGGGCGTCGGCGCGGGCGCGGTGCGCTGGATCGGGGGCACCATGAGCGTCCACCAGGAACTGGAAGAGCGGCTCGCGAGCTTCAAGCACACCGAGGCGGTGTTGGTGTTTACCGGCGGCTTTACCGCGAACGCGGGAACGATCCCCGCGATCTCGACGGCGAAGGACGTCATCATCTCGGACGAGCTGAACCATGCGTCGATCATCGACGGCGTTCGCCTCTCGGCCGCGAAGTACAAGAAGAGCGAGGGCTACGTCTATCCGCACAAAGACATGGAAGCCCTTGAGAACATTCTTAAGGGCGCGGGGAGTTTCGAGAAGAGAATCATCATCACGGATGGCGTTTTCTCGATGGACGGCGACATCGCGCCCCTTCCCGACATCGTCGATCTGGCGGAGCGATACGACGCGATCGTGTATGTCGACGACGCCCACGCCAGCGGCGTCTTGGGCGAGAAGGGGGCGGGGACGGCCTCGCACTTTGGGCTCTACGGAAGGGTCGACATCCAACTCGGAACTCTGAGCAAAGCGCTTGGCGTCATGGGGGGCTACATCGCGGGCTCCGCCGTGCTCAAGGACTACCTTGTCAATCGGGGCCGTCCCTATCTGTTCTCGACGGGTCACCCGCCGATGGTCGCCGCCGCCCTTATCGCCGCGCTGGACGTGATGGAGAACGACCCCGAGCCCATGCGCCGGCTTTGGGACAACACGCGCTGGTGGAAGTCCGCCCTTCAGGATGCGGGGTTCGACACGATGGGCAGCGAGACGCCGATCACGCCCGTCTACGTCGGTGACGAGAGGGCGGCGCAACGCATGGAGCGGATGCTTTTCGACGAGGGCGTGTACGCCCTTTCGATCGCTTACCCCACGGTGGCCAAGGGCAAGGCCCGAATCCGCACCATGCCGTCGGCTGCGCACACGCGCGAGGACCTGGAGTACGCCCTCGGCGCGTTCAAACGCGTCCGCGACCGCCTGATGGTCGCGGCCTAAGAGCCCCCGACGGAGCGCAGACGCCTCGCCCACTTGCCTGCCGGGCGCCTCGTCCGGTCGAGAGTCTCCGTCTCCCAAACCGGGAAGCGGAGGCTCGGGAGTCCTAGGTCCTCACTCTGATTCCCAGCACAATAGCCGGATGTCCAACGTCACTCTCGCCAAAGCGCTCAAGCTCAAGAATCGTCAAGTTCAAAAGGTTAAAGATCTTCAATCCCGAATCGAGTCCAGCAATAGCTATCTGGCCGGGTCGGAACCGGATTTCGACACGCGGATTCTGTATGAAGAACTCAAGGCCGAAACGGAACGGCTCTGGCGACTGAAGGTCGCGATCAACACCGCGAACGTCCCCATTCACCGTGCGATTTACGAGATGGCGGAGACGAAGGGGCTGATTACCTTCCTCAAAGGACTGAACACCCAACGGGGAAAGGCGGTCGTCGGCTACATGATGGGCGAACCCGCGCAGTACGAGGCCCAGATCACGGCTCCGGCCGCGCAAATCGAAATCGCCGCATTGGAGGCTCGGATCGACGATCTCCAAGACATTCTTGATTCCCACAACGCGACGACGACGATCGACGTCGAAGCGTAAGGTCGAAAGGGGACCGAGTGGCATCGGCCCGGTGAAAGCCACCGATTTACCAATCGGACTGCCGAAGGGCAAACGGAACCTGATCGAGAGCATGACCAAGCACCCGCAAGGACGCCAATTCTTTAAGCTTAAGATCCAAGCCGTAAAGGTTAAGCCGCAAGCCTCTTCCCACCGACGCCATCCATGACGTCCCCTCTCGCCTGATCCCTAGTACGGAGCGCGGACGCCCCGTCCAGTTGGTCTCTGGACGCCCCGTCCGGCCCCACCACTTTCGATGTCGAACGCTCCCCTCTTCTCCCGACCCCCTTCTCCCGTTGCCGGAGAAGCCTACGCCACCGCCGAGCGGCTCGCGCGGGAGTGGGACCTCACCCTTGAAGGCGCGTTACCGGGAGCGACGGGCTCGCTCGTGTTCGCGTCGGGCGAGGTCGTCCTTCGAGTGCCCTTTACAGAAGAACACCGCGGCAACGCGCGGCTTTTCGAGTCTCACGGCGGCATCGCCGTGCTCCGGGAAGATCCGGCGAGCGGCGCGACCCTGCTGCCGCGCCTGCGGCCCGGAACGCCGCTCGATACGCTGCCGGAAGACGAGGCGGTGGCGAGGTGGATCGGCCTCGTTCTTCGCCTGAGAGGGGCGAGCGGGGACGCGCCGAGCATCGCCACCGAGCTAGGATCGCTCTGGGCGAAACCCACGACGCTCCGGTTCGCGAACGATGCTCCGGCCCTGGCGCGGCGGCTGATCGAGACCTCCCCGCCTCCTAAACTCCTTCACGGCGACCTCCACCACTTCAACGTCCTTCGAAGCGGCGAGGATTGGGTCGCGATCGATCCCGAGGGCCTCGCGGGCGATCCGGCCTACGAGTGCGCCGCCTTCCTGCGCAACCCCGTGCCCGCCCTGGCCGCCGAACCCGACCTGCCCGGGCTGCTTCGGCGGCGGATCGTTCGCCTCGCGGATGGCCTTGGCGAGCCCGCCGAAAGGATTTGGGGATGGGCTTTCGTCCGGACCGCCCTCTGCGTCTGGCAGGCCGCGACCGCCTTCGGCGGGGCCTGGCTCACCGTCGCCCGCGCGCTCGACGTCCTAGGACCCGAGTTCGCGACCGCGCTATCCTGAGGACCGTGCGCGTCGCTCTCGTTTCGCTCGTCCTCGCCACCGTCGCTTCCGGCTCGGCTCAGACCGTCCTCCTCCGCTACAATCCGCCCGTCGGGAAGACGGCGTCGTACACGATGCGCATGTCGATGTCGACGACCCTGCCGCAGGGCGCGTCGGTCTCCGGGAAGCCGATGAGCTTCACCCAAACGACGCCGATGTCGCTTCGCGTCCTCGCTCACGCGGGAGGCGCGACGACCATCGAGACTCGCTCGGGACCCATGAAGTTCGACGCTCCCGCCGGGAGCCCCATGGCCGCCGGGGCGAAGAACCCGAATCTGGCCAAGGTCAACGTCGTCCGCATGACGATCGACGAGTTCGGGACCCCCAAGGGGGCGAGCGGCGGGGGAGCGTCGGCGGCGGTCGTCAACGCGATGGGCTCCGCGATGGGCCAGGGTGGCCAGGGCGTGACCTTTCCGAAAGCCCCGGTCAAGGTCGGCGACACCTGGAAGTCGAGCCTCGACATCGGCAAGATGATCGGCGCGGCGGGAGCCGGACTGAAAGCGAACGGCACGATTCCCCTCGTCTTTCGTCTGCTCGCGGTCAAGGGGGGCGAGGCGACCGTCTCGATGACGGCGAAGGGAAGCGTCGGGATGAACGTCGGCGGCCGCACCCTCAACTTCACGATGGACCTGAAGAGCACCAGCCTGATCGACACGGCGACGGGGCTCACGCGAAGCACGTCCACGACGATGGACTCCGTCACCTCGATGCCTGGGATGACCGCGATGCGTCAGCACATGGTCTCGACCCTCAAGTAGGGCGCCCCTCAGGTGGAAGGGGACGGGGAGTCCGGGGAGTGGTGAGCGTCGAGTGGGCCGGAAACTCCCCACTCCCCATTCCAAACTCCCCACTCCTTAGAGACCCCCTCTGCGGAGGACGGCGCAAAAAACCGACCCCCGGTATTTCTTAGTCCTCAATGTCCGGTACCTTTGCCCTGCCGATGTGGATCTCCGCGCGAACCGCCCTCACGCTCGCCACGGCCGCCCTGCTGCTCGTCGTGGTGGCCGTGGGCGCGCCGCTGATGCCGCATTCCCACCTTCCCTCGCTTCCCGGAAAGCGCCCGGCGCCGACCGCCGAAAAGTTCGGCGCGGCGACGGCGGTGCTCGACGGTCCCGAGCGGGTTCGGTCGCAACGGATGGAGACGGCGGCGAACGTCCCGACGGGCGCCGCCCAGTGGGCGGGCCGCGTCGGCGCCGGAACGGCGATCACGCCGTCCGCGGAGACGGTGGCGCGGCTGCGAGCCCTCCTGAAGGACGCCCGCACCGTGGCCGACCCCCGCGCCGAGCGGGCCGAACCCGCCTGGGTCGTGCGCTTCGTGCGCGACGCCCATCGCGTGGACGTGATGGTCGACCCCGCCCACGACCGGCTCGTGGTCGTTCAGGACGGCCGGCCCCTGGGCGGCTTCGCCTTCGCCGGTCTCCACCGGGAGTTCGGCCTCCTCGACGACGAGTTGGGCAAGGCGCGGCCGTGAGCCGCCACTGCCCGGACGACGCGGCGACCCTCGAGCCCCGAGCGTTTCGCGCGGTGACGCTCGACGCGTGCCCCGTTTGCGCGGGCCTCTTCTTCGACGAGGGCGAGATCGCCGCCGTCCAGGCGGGCGGCCCCGCGGCGCTGCACGAGGTCGAGGCGGCGGCGGTCCCCTCGGACCTCCAGATCGTGGACGACGCGGCCCCCCGGCGCTGCCCCGGCTGCCATGGGTTGATGCACGAGTATGCCTATCGCTACTCCTCGGACATCCGGCTGAGCGGCTGCGACGGCTGCGGCGGCGTGTGGGTGTGCGACGGCGACCTGGCGCGGATCGCCGCCCACCTGAACGCCTCGCCCCGTCCCTTCGGCGGCACGCCCGCGGCGTTCCGCGATGCCGCGTCGCGGAACGCCGCCGACCGCCACGCCGCCTCGCTCCGCGCGCTCGCCCCGCGTCTTTAGGACCCCCCTTGCATCCCGCCGCGCGTTGGGGTAACTTCTTCCCTGTCTTGCCGCATAGCTCAGTTGGTAGAGCAGCTGACTGTTAATCAGCGGGTCATAGGTTCGAGTCCTATTGCGGCAGCCACCTTGTTAGGTTCAAAACCTCTCCCAAGTGGAGGGGTTTTGTCGTTTTTCACATAACGTTTACATAATGAGGACGGCGCATACTTTCCGTAACCTGCTCGGTATGCTGGAAGCCCGCGTCTCATGCAGAACAGCGACATCCCCTTCGGAAGCGAGTTTTCCCCTAACCAGATCAGCCTAAAACTGCTTCTCGAATTTGCAGATCAGCAAGGTGGCGACTGGCGAGCTTTTGAGGATGCGGTTTATGGTCGCTACTTCCGAGAAGGTAGTGCCCGTGAGGTTGACAAGCGCAAGAAGGCGAACAACTCAAAGCTGGGAATGCAGAAATACGGCTTGATTGACGACAACGCCAGTCTTACAGAGGTCGGAACTGTCCTATTCAATGTTCGAGCCGATGAGCAAGCACTCTATCGTGAGCTTGCGATCCACATCCTGACTCACCTTCATGGAGTGAGCGTCATCCAGTGCGTTCAGGATATGCAAGCATCGGGGCAGGGTGTCGATCTTCCTAGCCTCAGAGAAGCCCTTGACGAGCGAGGAATTCACGTTCCTCGTGGCGGTCGCCACCTTAGTTCGTACAGGCTTTGGCTAGAAAAGGCGGGAATTGTTCTTGATGAAAGCTGGCGGATCAATGAGCGTTTGCTTAACGATCTGCTTGGGCTTGATTCTGAAGATATCGAGGCCCTAACAAGCCTTCAGCCTGAGCTAAGGTATTTCGTCCGAGCACTCGCCAGTGTTGGGGAAGGGGTCAAGCTTCGTGGCAATCAAGTTGAGCGGCGTGCCACAACCACTTACGGAATGCGCTACAACGAGAAAAGTCTCTCGAAAGATGTTCTCAAGCCTCTTGAGAAACTTGGATTCATTACGCTTGAGCGTGGCACCGTGGAGGCTGGTCGGGGGGCGCGAAGTCCGTTCATCACCATTACGAATAAGCTCAAGAACGAGGTCGTGGAGCCTTTGCTAGCTCAGGCCGATAAGATTGTCAAACCAGAAATCCGCCCTCTTCTTCGGCTTCCGCTCCAAGAGATTCTAGTTAATCTGGAGAACCCATCGAAGTACGAGAGAGGGCTGGCACTTGAAGCGTTGGCATTCAAGCTTCTGCGGCTGATCGATCTGAAATACGTTGGGACTCGGGTCCGAAGAGACTTTACAGGTGGGGCCGAAGTGGACTTACTTTTCCACTCCGACAGGCTCGTCTACTCTCGCTGGCAGATTCAGTGCAAGCATAAGCCCAACTCAAGTGTTTCTCTCGAAGATGTCGCAAAGGAAGTAGGGCTGACTCATATGCTCAAGTCCAATGTGATTGTTATCTTGAGCACAGGAAAGATTGGGCGGCAGGCCAAGAAGTATGCGGCTCACGTCATGCGTGATTCAAATCTTTGCATCGTGATGTTGGAAGGCGAAGACCTGAAAG
>CAXUKB010000169.1:7016-9832 GCA_964251345.1 uncultured Fimbriimonas sp.
ATGCGTCCTGAACCATATCATTCGACCGAAAGAGGAAGAATATTTCTCGCTGATTCTCTCGACGTAATGAAGGGAGAATTCGAGGACGGAAGCGTGAACTTGGTCGTGACCAGCCCTCCTTTCGGTCTCGTGAGAAAGAAGGATTATGGCAATGCCGACGCCCATCTCTATCTCGATTGGTTCCGCCCGTTCGCTGAACAGTTCCATCGGATTCTTGCGGACAACGGCAGCTTAGTGATCGACATCGGAGGTGCCTGGATTCCAGGCCAGCCGACGCGGAGCTTGTACCACTACAAGCTTCTTATCATGCTCTGCGAAGAGTATGGGTTTCATCTTGCGCAGGATTACTTCTGGTGGAACCCTAGCAAATTGCCGACCCCCGCAGAGTGGGTCAACATCCGCAGAATCCGTGTCAAGGATGCGGTTAATACGGTCTGGTGGCTGAGTAAAACACCCTTCCCGAAGGCGAGTAACAGGCGAGTTCTGCAACCTTACAGCGACAGCATGAAAAACCTGCTGAAAAACGGTTACAAGGCGCGGCTGCGACCTTCAGGGCATGACATCAGCGAGAAGTTCTCTCGCAACAATGGAGCTTCCATTCCTCCTAACCTGATCGCCGTGGCGAATACCGAGAGCAGTAGCGTGTACATGAAATATTGTGAACAAAACGGTATTACTGCTCACCCAGCGCGGTTTCCTGCGACCTTGCCTGAGTACTTCATCCGAATGCTAACCGACGAGGGAGACATGGTTTACGATCCCTTCGGTGGTTCGTGCGTGACGGGTGAAGTCTGCGAACGCCTTGCTCGAAGCTGGGTTTGCAGCGAGCTAGTCGAAGACTATCTGAAGGGTGCCATTGGAAGATTTCAGCCAATGTCTCGCCCTCTCATTCAAACAGCGTCGGATCAGAATTCCTTCTATAAGATTTCGAGGCCAGATGCATTGTGGAACTCCATTGAAGATGAGCCTCTTGATCCTGACGGGGGCAAGTTCAGAAAACCAAAGTAGTTTGAGAGTCGCCAAGTTGTAATCAGGGTCAGAGGTTCGGGCGAGGGCAAAAACTATTCCGCCTGCGGTACATATTCGTGTGCCTTCGTGCTGGCTCTCAGTCGCTGATATTGCAATTGAGCTAGCGGTTTTAGATAGGCGAGTCCGTGCCATAATCGCCAGCGGTCGACTTAAAGCTTCACGGAATCGGCCATAGTTCCCTACAACTTATCAATAATTGAACGCTTCAAACGAGCCGATTCATCTTCTCGTTTCTTTTGCTCTAGTTCCTTGTGTTGGAGAGACTTTAGGTACTCGGGGACCGCCATCTGGCGTGTCATCTCCTCTCTTTCCCATCGCTGATACCTGGAGCCTAGCTCCTTCAGCAATTTCTCGAAGAAAACACGGCTGGTTTCGATCTCATCATTCCCAACAGCGATCAGCCTCTTGCCATAGTGAACTATGCCTCCACCATGGTCTTCCCACTGTTGTTCAACCTTGACGTGAACTCCTGAAGGCGTCATCGTACGAAAACAGCTTGACGAGACCATCCGCCAAGATGAGACTGGATAGGCAAGTAGCTTGTCCCATAGCTCTTGTTCATCCTCAGTCCATGGCGAATGAGAAGGCGAAGTGACGACAGTTGTCGGCGGTATGGCGGCACTTAACGCCTCGCAGTGTGCGGAGTCGGACATTGTTTTTGGACTCCTCTGCGATTCAATGCCGAACGATTTCAGCAACCTCTTCAACATCTGAACATCATATTACTGCGAGAATCAAGAACAGTCAGCACCTAGGATATCGCCTAGATTGTGGGAGCGATGCTGAATTGCCCGATGCTACCGAGCTTGCGGGTCTGAGCAGCTTGAAGCATGATGTAATCGACATTGCTACCTCCTCAAGAGCTAATTGATTTCACCTATAGCGAGTTCAATAAGAACGTTCTCGCTGATCCCCAAGCGACATTGCTCTACGAATGGCAGGACGATTGTCTTTGGCCGTTCTGCAAAACGTATGATGCACTCCGCCGCGAGCAGATCGCAGCCGTGGAGCACCGCATGGGAGCCTGGGCATCGTCTGAGGGGCTTCCGACGATCAAGCACATGTTTCTGCCGACCAGCGAAGGTACCGCCGTGCTTCGATATCACGGTCTCCACAACCGCTATGAGTCGAGTGCCGATGGATGCGAATGGCCGATGTTCCATTACATCCACGAGTTCACGCACTATTGGCTGATGAGTGCCTTTTCGCTCGGATATGACCCCGAGAAGATATCGATGGTCACTCCTATTACGGGTCACGGCCCTGTCTTCGTAAGAGCCTTCTTGATGTTTCTTGGCAAATATCTCTTCGGAGCCGCAAGTGGAGTAACGCAGGATAGCCTAATCGCGCTCGCCACCCAAAGCGGCCTCGGAGTGGCGGAACTTGATGAAGATGCATTAAGACAACTTTGGACTAGCTTTCGAGAGATGGATTTCAAAAGCGATAGAAAAGAGGCTAGGGCCTTGATTGAACGCCTAGGAGAAGCAGACCGCCCCAGAGTGCTGACCTGGGAAGAAGTACGGAAAATTGCAGGACGGAATGATGCAAGTGGGATCGCCGATATGGTCTGCCCCATTCGAAACTAGAGACTCGGTGACGATTGTGACCCTTCTTCCGGGCGGAGGGAGGGCGAAGCCCGACCGACGTCCGGAAGAAGGGCGGCGAACGTGGCGGGAGCCGCGTAGCCGAGGGACGAATGGGGCCGCTCTTCGTTGTAGTAGCGGCGGTACTCCGCGAGCTTGACCCTCGCGTCCGCCAGGTTGTAGAACGCCTCGACGTCGAGGCAC
>CAXUKB010000170.1:0-2085 GCA_964251345.1 uncultured Fimbriimonas sp.
GTGCGTGACCCCGAGTTGCGGACCACGAACACTGGCAAGAACGTCGTCGAGTTCTCGATCGCGGTGACCAAACGGATCAAGCCGACCGATCCCAACCAGCCGGATGCGGATTTCTTCCGAATTACCGCCTGGAATCAAACCGCCGACTACGTGAGCAACTACGGCGGAAAGGGGCGACTTACGGCCGTCGACGGACGGCTGCAGTCCCGAAAGTACGTCGATAAGGACGGCAACAATCGCGAGATTATCGAGGTCGTTGCGGATAACGTTAACCTTCTCGACCGCCGTGACGACGGTGCGGGTGGTGGCGGCGGTGGAAGCGAAGGTGGCGGTTACTCTTCTGGGGCCAGCCAGGGGGGTGGCGGCTCCCGTCCGCCGGCTCAACCGGCACGTCCTTCGTCTGCGCCGTCGGCCGACGAGTACGATCCTTTCGCTGACGAGTAGGACATCCCGCAATCAGCGAAGAAGGCCTGACGTTCCGAGAGGAACGTCAGGCCTTCTTCGTGATCGTTATCGTCCGTCGAAGTTTTTGGATTGAGGCATTCTTGCCCTCTAAACCTGCACAAAAAGCGTCGGAATGATGAGTGACGAGCGCCATTCCACCCTTGGAGTCTCCACAAGATCTCTATCGCGTGCGGACGGCTACGGCGCACCGTCGTCGCCGCGGAAGGCTCTCCGCGACTCTTGCTTCGTTGCGCCAGGATCTACTCTCTGGTGAGGACGGTTCTTCTATTAAGAGAAGGTAAACCGAGTGGCCCAAACGTGCCGAAACAAGCCCATTGCGATAGGTTCTCCTGCGGCAAACTCGTTGAATTGTGCTTCCTAGGGTGCAGAAGGTCACGTTTTCGCGGGCAACTTTGCCCACTTCTCTCCTTGCGCGCGACTTGACAGAAATGACGGTGATGCTTGAACTTTTAATTTTTTCTGAAAGTAAGAAAACCCCTTGGCGTGGGAAGCGAAAGCGGGGTTGAATAAGGGTGCGGTGCTTCAAAACCGATTCGCCAAGTTCACCTGGCTCGTGCTGCTCTACAATCTCGCCGCCGTCGCGTGGGGTGTTCTTGTCCGCGCAGGGCAGTACGGCGACGGTTGCGGCAGTCACTGGCCAATGTGTGACGGAAGTACGACGCCCTTGAACGGGGACATTAGTCGGTACATCGAGGCGTCGCACCGAATCTCGACGACTTTGGACGGTCCGATCATCCTTGGGATGTTGGTGTGGGCGTTCCGGATCTTTCCGAAAGGGCATCTTGCCCGGAAGGGTGCGGTGGCGAGTTTCATTGCCGTGGCCGTCGAGGGTTTCGTCGGTGAAGAGTTGGTCCGTCACAAGTGGGTCACCAACAACGACTCAGCGATCCGTGCGGCAGCGATGGCGGTCCACGCCGTTTCCACGTTCTTCCTGATCGGCGCGATCGCGGTGATGTTCCTGGGCGGCGCGGGGCTCGCGAGAATCCGGCTCAAGGGGCAGGGCGCGGTCGGATGGATGCTTGCCATCGGTGCGGTGAGCATCGTCCTCCTCGGTGTCTCGGGCGCCATCTCGGCCCTGGGGCACCAGCTTCATCCCGTTGCCGACGTGCTTCGGGCGGCGCAGAATCCGGCGACCTTCTGGATGGTGCGGCTTCAGCCCTGGCATCCCTACTTCGCGGCTTCAATCGGTCTCTACTTGACCCTTGCGACGGGCCTTCTTCCTCATCTCCGTCCGGACGCGCGGGTGATCAAGGCTGCGCGATGGACCCTCGGGCTCTACTTTGCTCAGATGGGGCTAGGTCTGCTCAACATCTTCCTTAAGGCTCCCATCCCGATGCAGATGGCGCACCTGGCGATGGCGGACGTGAATTGGATCGCGTTCATCGCCCTAGCCGTTTACTGCTTCGCCGACGGTGTGGAGCATGTCGAGAACCGGCCACCCCCTGCGGAAGCCGAGGTCGCAGGGCCACTTCGAGGCCGCGATCTCATCAAGGCGTACGTGGCGTTGACCAAGCCGCGCGTCATCTCGCTTCTGCTCTTCACGACGCTGACTTCGATGATCGCTGCGAAAGGGGAGTGGCCCGGAATTGGGCTGTTCCTGGCCGTGGCGCTGGGCGGTTA
>CAXUKB010000170.1:2095-9748 GCA_964251345.1 uncultured Fimbriimonas sp.
ACGCGGCAGCCGGGGCGGCGAACGCGATCAATATGGTCATCGACCGCGACATCGATCTCTCGATGAAGCGCACCGCGTCCCGTCCCACGGTGACGCAGTCGATCTCCAGTCCGCACGTTCTCGCGTTCGCGTTCGGCCTCGCGGCTGGATCGTTCGGTCTTCTCTGGGCGGCGGCAAACCTGCTGTCCGCGATCCTCGCCTTCTCCGGTCTGGTGTTCTACGTCGTGGTGTACACGATGCTCCTGAAGCGTCGGACCTGGCACAACATCGTGATCGGGGGTGCGGCGGGCGCCTTCCCGCCCCTCGTCGGCTGGGCTGCCGTCACGGGCGATCTGCCGCCGCTGGCGCTCTATCTGTTTGCGATCATCTTCGTGTGGACCCCGGTCCACTTCTGGGCCCTGGCGATTCTGCTCAAGGACGACTATGCGGCGGCGGGCGTACCCATGCTGCCCGTCGTGCGGAGCGAGCGGTTCACCGTGGTTCAGATCGCCCTGTACACCGTTGTGACGGTGGTCGCGACGCTCGTGCCCTTCCTGATGCCGCAAGTCGGCTGGATTTATGCGGGTGTCGCGGTGGTGCTCAACGCGCTGCTCATCCGATACGCACTGCGACTCTTTAAGACCGTGGACCGGCCTCGCGCAAGCGGTCTGTTCCACTATTCCATGCTGTACTTAGCGCTTTTGTTCCTTGGACTTGCGGTCGACCGTGTGGTGGTCCGCGCGGGCTCAGCGAGCCCAAAAATCCTTTCGGTATCCTTCCGGGGGCCGGAGGATCGATCGTTTTCGACGATGACTTACCCGGAGCAACGATAGTCGATGGCACAGATCTTTAAGCCGAGCGCGAACTCCGTCGCGAGGGTGACCCTAATCGGAGTCGCCACCGTGCCGCTCACCCTAGGCGTGGGCGTAGCCGCCCTGTCGCGCTCCCCCGCGAACACTAAGGTGAACGTTCCAAAGAACCAGCCGGTTCCGTTCTCTCACCAGCACCACTCATATGAGTTGGGTATCGACTGCCGCTACTGTCACACGAGCGTCGAGAAGTCGTGGTACCCGGGCCTTCCGGCGACGGAAACGTGCATGAGCTGCCACTCGCAGATCTGGACGAACTCGCCGCTCCTCGAGCCCATCCGCGAGTCGTACGAGACGAACCAGCCGATCAAGTGGAACCAGGTGAATAAGCTCCCGGCGTTCGCCCACTTCAATCACTCGATCCACGTCAATCGCGGAATCAACTGCAACTTCTGCCACGGACCGGTAAACAACATGCACATCACGTGGAAGGGTAACTCTTTCCAGATGCAGTGGTGTCTGCAGTGCCACCGTAATCCTGCGCGTTACCTCTACAAGGACCCGGCAACCCCGAATCTTAGCCCGCGCGAGCAGGTGTTCAATCTCTACTGGAAGTACCAGGAGAAGGGTGTGAAGGGGCTCTCGCCGCGCGATCAGGACATGATTACCGGCGATGCGAACGGAACCCTCGATAAGACCGAAGTCGCGGAAGGTCAGAAGCTCGTAAACGAGTACGGCGTCAAGGTCCAGCAGCTCGCCGACTGCTCGGTGTGCCACTACTGATGAACGATTCCCCTATGCAAGATCCTGGTTTGGAGCAGATGAAAGAGGCGCTCGCGGGTAAGCGCGGGAAGGCTTACTGGCGCACGCTCGACGAGCCGTCCGGAACCGAGCAGTTCCAGAAGTTCCTCGACGACGAGTTCCCCAACCGCTCGACCCTTCTGCAGATCGATCGCCGCTCGCTCCTGAAGTTCATGGGTGCGTCCCTCGCGCTGGCGGGCCTGTCTGGGTGCCGCAGCGTGTTTTTGCCTGAGGACAAGCTGGTGCCTTACGTGCGGCAGCCTGAGGAGCTGGTTCCCGGGACGCCGCTGTACTACTCCTCGTCGGTGTCCCTAGGTGGGTACGCGACGGGCGTGCTTGTCGAGCAGCACGAAGGTCGCCCCACGAAACTCGAGGGTAATCCGGCACATCCGGCGTCGCTCGGCTCGATCGACGCGTTTAGTCAGGCCTCGGTGCTGTCGCTGTACGATCCGGACCGGGCCGACTCGCCGACGGTGTACGGCGATCTCGCGACCTGGCCCGCGTTCTTCCAGGCGGTTGGGACCGCGCTGAAGGCTTCGGGCGATGGAACGGGCGTTCGAATCGTGACTGGCGCGGTCACCTCGCCGACGCTCGTCGGCCTTCTCAACCGTCTTCTGGTCAAGTATCCCGGCACGCGCTGGATCGCTCACGAGCCTTGCGGCCAAGACAACGTTCACGAGGGCACGCGGCTTGCGTTCGGACGACCTCTGAACCCTGTCTATGACTTCACGAAGGCTCAGGTCGTCGTCTCGCTGGACGGCGACTTCCTTTCTTCTGCCGAGTTCCCAGGCGCGCTTCGCTACGCTCGCGACTTCGCGAACGGACGGAGGGTGCAGGGCACGACCGGCACGATGAACCGGCTGTACGCCTTTGACAGCACGCCGACGCTCGCGGGCATGATGGCGGATCACCGTTGGCCTGTGAAGGCTTCCGCGGTGCGCGGGATCGCGGAAGCGATGCTGGGCGGCACGGACGCGGGCAACATCCCGATCGCCAAGATCCTGAGCGATGTCCAGGCGCATCAGGGCGCGGTGCTGTTCGTCGCCGGACCGCACCAGCCGGCGGCGGTCCACGCGATCGCGCATCAGTTGAACGCGACGCACGGCGCGATCGGATCGACCGTGCGGTACACCGCGCCCGTCGAGGCGACGGTCGCGGATCGAGTCCAGGGTCTGGCCGACCTTACGAAGGATCTCAACGCGGGGGCGGTTTCGACCGTGATCATTCTTGGTGCGAACCCCGTCTACACCGCTCCGGCCGACCTGAACTTTGGCGAGGCGCTAAAGAAAGCGAAGCTCAAAGTCCATCACAGTCTCGTGCCGGATGAGACGAGTGCCGTCTGCGACTGGCACGTTCCGGCGACCCACGCGCTTGAGGAGTGGGGAGACGCCCGGGCCTACGACGGCACCGTGTCCCTCGTCCAGCCGCTCATTTCGCCGTTATTCGACGGCCGTTCGACGGTCGAGCTCGTCGCGAACCTGGTGGGCGACCCGCGCAACGGCTACGACCTCGTCCGCTCTCAGTGGCAGTCTTCGAGCCTCGGCGGCGCGAACTTCGAGAAGAACTGGCGGCAGGCGGTTCACGATGGCGTGATCAAGGGCAGTGCCCTCGCGGCGATCGTCCCGGTGCCGACCCCGCCCACGCTTCCGCCCGCGCCCATCGCGAGCGGCATCGAGGTGGTGTTCCGTCCCGATCCGTCGATCCATGACGGCCGGTTCGCGAACAACGGCTGGCTACAGGAGTTGCCGAAGCCCGTCAACAAGCTCACCTGGGACAATGCGATCATCGTCAGCGCGAACACCGCGAAGGCGCTGGGCTCCGGCATGGACGACGACCTGCGGATCCGACTCGAGGTCGGCGGCCGTACCGTCGAAGGCGCGTTGTTCATCCAACCTGGGCAGCCCGACGACTCGGTGCTCGTCTATCTGGGCTACGGCCGAACCTCCGGCGGCACCGTCGCCACGGTGACGGGCGACGACGGCGGCGGCTTTAACGGCTACGCCTTGATGACGAGCCGGTCGGGCGCGATCGCTTCGGGGGCGACCCTCGCGGCGCTCGGGGGCGAGATGAGCCTCGCGACGACGCAGGGTCACCAGCCGATCGGCTCCGAGCGGATTACCGACGAGCGCGACGTGGTTCGCGAGACCACCCTCGCCGACTTCCTCAAGGACTCCGACGCGGCCCGCCCCAGCTTCGCGCCCGACGCGGAGGAACGAAAAGAGCAGGCGGCCGACAACCTTTTCCCTGACGACGTGTTCCCCTTCGAGGGCAACCAGTGGGGAATGACGATCGACCTCAACACCTGCATCGGCTGCAACGCCTGCGTCGCCGCCTGCACGGCGGAGAACAATGTGTCGGTCGTGGGCAAGCGTCAGGTTGCGCGTCACCGCGAGATGCACTGGATCCGCATCGACCGTTACTGGAGCGGCGAGAGCGAGAATCCGCAGGCCACCTGGCAGCCGGTTATGTGCGTCCACTGCGAGAAGGCGCCCTGCGAGCCGGTCTGTCCGGTCGCGGCCACCGTCCACTCGCACGAGGGGCTGAACCAGATGGTGTATAACCGCTGCGTCGGCACTCGGTACTGCTCGAACAACTGCCCCTACAAGGTGCGCCGCTTCAACTACCTGAATTACTCGGACAACCAGCCGATGTTTAGCGAGCAGTCGCGGATGATCGTCGCCAGCAAGGAGATCCCCGGTCCTATCAACACGCCGAAGGCGAAGGGCATGGAGCTTCTGAAGATGGTGAACAATCCTGAGGTCACCGTCCGCGGGCGCGGCATCATGGAGAAGTGCACGTATTGCGTGCAGCGGATCGACGAGGCGCGCATCGAAGCGAAGAAGGCGGGGCGGCCGATTCGCGACGGCGAGATCGTGACGGCGTGCCAGCAGGCGTGCCCCACGCAGACCATCGTGTTCGGCAACATCAACGACGCGGCTCCGCCAAGACCCGCGCGCCTACCGGCTCCTGGAGGAGCTCCAGACTCGGCCGAGGACGTCGCACCTCGCCAAGCTCCGCAATCCGAACCCCGAGATCGAGGTGAACGCCTAGTGGCCAAGAACGCACCCCTGAACGACGTCCTCATCACGGGACAGAACACCTACGGATCGATCGACGACTCCGTCGGTTCGCTTATCCTGAACCAGCGGCGCCATAAGAAGGCGTGGTTCGTGCTCTTTGCCATCGGCATCATGGGCACGGGCCTGCTGGGCATCGCCATCACCTGGCTGCTCTATCAGGGCGTCGGAATCTGGGGCAACAACCAGCCCGTCGCCTGGGCCTTCGACATCGTCAACTTCGTCTGGTGGATCGGCATCGGCCACGCGGGAACGCTGATCTCGGCGATTCTCCTGCTGCTGAGGCAGAGTTGGCGAAACTCGATCAACCGCTTTGCGGAGGCGATGACGATCTTCGCCGTCATGTGCGCGGGCCTCTTCCCGCTTCTGCATACCGGACGCCCCTGGGTCGCGATCACCTGGCTCTTCCCCTACACGAACATCATGGGGATGTGGCCGCAGTTCCGCTCGCCGCTCGAGTGGGACGTGTTCGCCGTCTCGACGTACTTCACCGTTTCCCTCCTGTTCTGGTTTATGGGCCTGGTGCCCGACTTTGCCACGCTCCGTGACAAGTCGAAGAACAAGTGGGCGCGCGTCGCCTTCGCCCTGCCTGCGCTCGGGTGGCGCGGTTCTAATCAGCACTGGCACCGCTACGAGCAGGCCTACCTGCTTATGGCGGGTCTCTCGACCCCGCTCGTGCTTTCAGTCCACACGATCGTGTCGTACGACTTCGCCGCGTCGATCGTGCCCGGTTGGAACGTCACGGTCTTCCCGCCCTACTTCGTCGCCGGCGCGGTGTTCGCCGGCTTCGCGATGGTCATGACCTTCGCCATCCCGGTGCGAAAGGCTTACAAGCTCGACCACCTCATCACCGACCGTCACATCGATTGGATGTGTAAGGTGACGCTTGCCACGGGACTGATCGTGTTTTACGGTTACGTGCTCGAGGTGTTCTTTGCGTACTACTCTGGTGGCGCACAGGATCTCGTAAACACCGTCGAGCGTCGATTCAACGGTCCCTACGCTTGGGCGTACTGGGCACTGATCTTTTGCAACGGCCTTTCGCCCAACATCTTCTGGTTCCCCAAAATGCGACGCACGATGTGGGTCGTCTTTCTAGAGTGCCAACTCGTTTCGATCGGCATGTGGCTCGAGCGGTTCGTCATCATCCCGATGTCGCTCACCGCGAACTACCTGCCGTCGAGCAACAAGATGTACTACCCGACCTTCTGGGACTTCGCGATGTTCGGTGGAACCATCGGGTTCTTCATCATGCTCATGGCGCTGTTCCTGCGCTTCCTGCCGGTCATTAACATCTTCGAGGTGAAGGATCTGTGGTTCAAGATCCTCAAGACGGGCCAGGCGGATCCGGATCCGGACGTGCAACCGGCGGCGCACGCCGTCCGGGGAGGTGGCCAATGAGTGCCGGATACGGCTACGCCGTCGGCGAGGCGGGACTCTACGGAATGACCGCCGAGTTCGACACGCCGGAGAAGCTCATGGACGCCGCCGAGGCGGCGCGTCTCGAGGGCTACCGCAAGATGGACGCCTACTCGCCGTTTCCCATTCACGGGCTGAGCGATGCGATCGGCTTCAAGAGCGTCGCGGTGCCCTATCTCGTGTTTATCGGCGGTATCTGCGGCACCTTCACCGGCTTTACGTTGCAGTGGTGGACGCAGACGATCGACTATCCGCTCAACGTGGGCGGCAAGCCGTTCGACTCGATTCCCGCCTTCATTCCGGTGTCCTACGAGTGCACCATCCTGTTCGCCGCGCTTAGCGCGTTCTTTGGGATGTGGGCGCTCAATGGTCTCCCGAAGCCTTACCACTCCATCTTCAACGCGCCCGGCTTCGAACGAGCGTCGCAGGACCGGTTCTTCCTCGCCATCGAGGCGAGCGACCACCTGTACGACGGCGAAGCCACGCGAGACTTCCTGATGCGGCAGAACTCCTTGAACGTCTCCGAGGTCATGCGATGACCCGCCGTCTCGCTCTGCTCGCCTTTGCGGGACTCGGCCTTGCGGGCTGCCACACGGACATGTGGCGCCAGCCCAAGACCGAGCCTCTCGGTCTCAGTCAAGAGATGTTCACCGACGGGGCCATGTCGCGCCCGCTGGTGCCCGGCACGATTCCGCAGGGGCACCTTCGCGAGGACAGCGCTTACTTCAGCGGCATCGGCGCCGATGGCAAGTGGCTTGCCACGCTGCCCGACGGCATTCAGCCGAAGGACTCGGCGAGCATGCTCGCCTTGTTGCGGCGCGGCCAAGACCGTTACCGCGCCTACTGCACACCCTGCCACGGCCAGCTCGGCAACGGGGAGGGCATGATCGCGCACCGTGGCTTCGAGCTGCGCCGACCGGTCGGCAACTACCACACCGAGCGCTTACGCAACATGCCGCTCGGCCATTTCTACGACGTGATGACGAATGGCTACGGCGCGATGTACTCCTACGCTTCGCGCGTCGAGCCGCAGGACCGCTGGGCCGTCGCCGCCTACATCCGCGCCCTCCAGTTGAGCCAGAACGCTCAACCGGGAGACGTCGATCCGGCGGCGGTCGCCGCCCAACAGGCGAAAGAAAACGCCCCTAAGACCACCGAAGGGGAGCACGAATGAGCGAATCTTATAAGCAGGATGCCGAAGTCGCGGCCTCGGAGCACGACGCAAGCCATCTCGAAATCGGAATTGGAGAGCGCGCGGCTCCGCTTCGGGGCGTCGGGTCGGCGGGGGTTCTCGTCGGCCTTATCGGAGTTGTGGTGTCGTGGGGCCTGATGTTCAATCCGGTCACGCGGCAAGCGATGATGGGGGGCTACCTCTTCGGGTGGTACTTCACCATGACGATCGTCTTGGGAATGCTCGGCGTGGTGATCCTTCACCACACGGTTCGCGGTTCTTGGTCGCTGCCTTGGATCAAGCTTCTCCACGCCGGCTCCAGCCCCGTGGCGCTGTTGTCGATGCTCGTGCTCTTCCTACCCGTGTTGGTGTCGCCGCGCACGGTCTACCAGTGGGT
>CAXUKB010000171.1:0-9747 GCA_964251345.1 uncultured Fimbriimonas sp.
GACTTCAACGACCCGACGATCATGTCGAACCCACGCGAGATTCAGCGTCTAGGCAAGCTGCGGGCCGAGCTGGAGCCCGTCGTCGGCACCTTCCGCACCTACCGCAAAGCCCAAGAAGGGATTGAGGAGGCCGAGGCGATGCTCGGCGATCCCGAGATGAAGGAGCTCGCCCAAGAGGATCTGGAGCGGCGCAAGCCGCTTATCGCGGATCTCGAAGGCCGGCTCAAGGTCATGCTCGTCCCGAAGGACCCGCAGGACGACAAGCCCGTCATCGTCGAAATCCGGCCGGCGGTCGGTGGCGACGAGGCCGGCCTCTTCGCAAACGAACTGATGCGCATGTACCTGCGCTACGCCGAGCGACGGGGCTGGAAGACGGAGATCGTGGAGCACGAAGAGTCGGGCATCGGGGGCATCAACCGCGCCGTCTTCAAGGTCGAGGCCGATGGCGCCTACAGCCAGCTCAAGCACGAATCCGGCGGCCACCGCGTCCAGCGCGTCCCGCAGACGGAGACGAAGGGCCGGATCCACACCTCGATGGCCACCGTCGCCGTGCTTCCGGAGGCCGAGGAGATCGACCTTTACATCGACCCCAAGGAACTGGAAATCTCGACCTTCTGCTCGTCCTCGGCGGGCGGCCAGCACATGCAGAAGAACGAAACCGCCATCCGCATCATTCACCGCCCCACGGGGCTCGTGAGTACCTGTCAGGACGAGCGGTCCCAGGCTCAGAACAAGCTCAAGGCGATGGCCGTTCTTCGTTCGAAGCTTCTTCAGCAGCGGCAGGACGAGGTCGACGCCGAGCGCTCGGGCCTCCGCAAAGGCCAGATCGGCTCGGGCGACCGCAGCGACAAGATTCGCACCTACCACTTCCCCGAGAGCCGCATCACCGATCATCGCATCGGCGTGACGATGCACAACGTTTCCGCCTTCATGGACGGAGACATTCAGGGCATGATCGATGCCCTGAACCAGGACGAGCAGGCCCGCAAGCTCCGCGAGATGACCGAAGAGGAGTAAAGACTCTCTCGTCTATCCGCGCTTCTTCAGCAAAACCAGCAGCGTCGGGGCGCCGAGGACGCTGGTGACCGCGCCGACGGGGAGTTCCATTCCGACTTTGCCGAACGCCGGAAGCAGGCGTTGGGCGATGAGGTCGGCCAGCACGAGGAGCAGCGCGCCCACCAGCGCCGCGCCGGGCAACGACCAACGCCAGTCGACGCCGAGAAGTCGACGCGAGAGATGGGGTGCGACGAGGCCGAGGAAGCCGATGATGCCGACGGTGCCGACCGTCGCCGCCGTCATCAAGCCACCCGCAAAGAGAATGACGCGGGTCAGCGCGACGGGGTCCGCACCCAGTCGCCGGGCGGCGTCGGTCCCGAGGGCGAGGGCATTCAGGCGGCGCGACTGAAGCACGAGCATCGGGAGGCCGATGAGGAGCGCTCCGAGCAGGAGGGCGACTTGAAGCCAACCGCCGTTGCTCGCATCGCCGAGAAGCCAGCGCAGAACGACGGTCGTGTCCTTGCCCGCGCCCAGGAGGACGAGCGTGAGAATCGACGAGAGGAGAGATCCGACGACGGTCCCCGCGAGAATCAAGCTCTGGACGTCGATCACCCCGCGGCGAGTGGCCAGCCCGTAGACGAGGGCGAGGGCAAGCATGCCGCCCGCAAAGCCTGGCACGATCGTCGCCAGACCGCTCGCATATCCAAGCGCGAGCGCCACGGAGCCGCCGACCGCCGCCCCTCCGGAGACGCCCAGCACGAAGGGGTCGGCGAGAGGATTTCGAAGGAGGGCCTGGAACGCGGAGCCCGTGGCGCCAAGAAGCGCGCCCGCGAGCAGGCAGAGCGCCGCCCGGGGAAGACGCAAGTTCCAGACGATAAAGCCCGCGTTGTCGGACTGTCCCGGACCCCGTGCGATCGCGCCGAGAAGTTCGCCATAGGCCAGCCGGGACTCGTGGCCATCCGGCGTCCGAAGGTAGACGAGCGGCGGCGAGAGATGAATGAGGACCGCGATCGACGTCGCCACGCTGAGAAGGAGCAGAGTGCGTGCGGGACGGGCCACGGCCTATTGTGGAGGGTTCTGATGAGCCCCGACGCGAGGAGAGGTAAAACGGACCCATGCTCAAGACGCGTACCGGGGGCTTCCCCATCGGCTTTCGACGGGGTTGGTCCGACTGGCAGAAGGACATGGGCGGATTGGTCGCCTGGGCGGCGGAGAACGGCCTCGGCGTCGTCGATCTCGGTTCGAACGCGCCGGAAATCGGCGCGGCGGCGACCGGCGCGGGACTGAAGATCGGCTCGGTGGACCTCAAGGAGTGGAAGGGACTGATCAGCGACGATGCGGGGGAGCGGCAGGCGACGGTGGACGCGAACGCACCGCTGATCGAGGCCTGCGCGGCGCTCGGCGTCCGCAACTACTTCGCGGTCATGCTGCCGAAGGATGCGACCAAAACGCGCGAGGAGAACTTTGGCTACATGGTCGAGGGACTGACGCTCCTCGCTCCGGTGCTCGAGAAGCACGGCGGACGACTCGTGGTCGAGGGCTGGCCGGGACCGGGCGCGCTCGCCTGCACGCCCGAGGGCTACCGGGCGATGATCGAGCGGGTGCCTTCGAAGGCGATCGGAATCAATTACGACCCCTCCCACCTCGTTCGCATGGGCATCGACCCCATTCGGTTCGTCGAGGAGTTCGCCTCCCGGGTGTACCACGTCCACGGTAAGGACACCGAACTGCTGAGCGAGGGCCTGTACGAGTACGGCACCGAGCAGACGCCTACCTTCGGCAAGGGTCGCGGCTTCGGCGCGATGCATTGGCGCTACACGATCCCCGGCCAAGGCGTCGTGCGCTGGACGAAGGCGTTCCAGATTCTGCGCGACGCGGGCTACGACGGCGCGGTCTGCATTGAGCTCGAGGACGAATTCTTCAACACGGACGAGTCGGGCGAGAAGATGGGACTTCTCGCGGGCGCCGCGTTCCTCGCGGCCGCCTAGATCGCTGGGAATCGAAAGATTCTTCGATCCCCAATTGCTTGCGCCTTTGGGCGCAAGCCCCTTTTGATCGTGCGTTCGTGTCCCGTAACCTTTAGGACATGAAGCAAGAGGTCCATGAGGGCGGCATCCTTGCCGCGGTCGCGATCGCGGCCCTGGCGACGGCGGGCGCGCGGCTCACGACCTTCCGCGGGGTCCACGACGCGGACGCCGTGTGGATCGTTTTGTTCGTCCTAGCCTGGCTGCTCATGTCCGCCGCCGCCGTCAACTTCGACGCCAAGCGCTGGCTCTGGTGAAGGGTTAGGAAATCGCGAAGTTAGGGAGTCACGAAGTTAAGAGCCCCTGACAAAACTCCGAGGTAGGGTGCGGTGGCCCGCCACCGCTTTCTCCAGCGAGCCTGCGAGCGCTCGATAACGGGTGCCTGCTCGAGCACTCACGGCTTTGTTAGACATTCTAAGTCTTCAGAGGAGAGTGAGGTATCTAGGCAGGGAGATCGCTAAACGAGAACTCTCTAACTTCCCAATTTCTTAATTCCCAAAAACATCCTCGTAGTGCCGTAGCCCGGCGGCGTCGATCGCGACGAGATCGAACCGCCACGTGCGCCCCTCGTCGCCGCACGCGTCGACCCAACTCCTTGCTGCCGCGCGGAGGTGGGCCGCCTTTCCCGGCCCGAGTGACTCCTCGGGCCGGAAGCCCGGCGCGACCCGCGCTTTGACCTCCACGAACACGAGAGTCTCGCCATCGAGGCACACGAGATCGATCTCACCGCCTGCCACCTTACGCCTCCGGGTCACAAGGGTATAGCCCTTCGCGAGCAGGTATTCCGCCGCCCGGTCCTCGGCCGCCGCGCCCTCGGCGCGCAGGTTGCGCATAGCGACGAGGATACAGGCTAAAGCAGGCTCGGCTGATCCAAAAGCGCCTTCACCGGCGCGTAAGTACGGCGGTGCTCTGAACAGGGGCCGTGGGCGCGCAGAGCGGCCAGGTGCGCGGGCGTGCCGTAGCCGAAGTGGCGATCGAACCCGTACGCGGGGTATTCGAGGGCGAGCGCGGTGAGCAGGCGGTCGCGCTCGGTCTTGGCGAGGATCGAGGCGGCGGCGACGCACGCCAGCTTGCCGTCGCCCTTCACCACCGCTTCCACGTGGAACGCGAGGCCTTTCGGAACGACGTTGCCGTCCACGAATGCCCGATTGGGCGAGAGGCGCGCGAGGGCGCGGCCCATCGCCTCCAGGCTCGCGCGCAAGGGGTTCAGGCGGTCCACCTCCGAGGCGGAGACGACCTCCACCGCCCACCGCGCCTCCGCTTTGATTCGCCTCTCCAACGCCTCGCGCTTCGCGGCGTCGAGCCGCTTGCTATCGTCTAGTCCCGTAAGATCGAACCCGTCGGGCAAGATCGTCGCCGCGGCGACGAGCGGCCCCGCAAGCGGCCCACGCCCGGCCTCGTCCGCGCCCGCCACGCCGGGATGGTGTTCGAGCATCGTCGAATTTTCCCTCACCCCCACACCTGTCTAGACGGAGTCCACAGGAACACGAAGCTCCGATCGACATCAGGCGTGATGAGAGCCACGCGTGAAGGGAAATGGTTCGTGTCCCCGGATCGGTGTCCTCTCGGAGCGGGCAAAGTCACGGGTGACGGCCGCACGAGCCATCGGCTTCTACCCGTGGCACCCTCAACTTCCGATCCGGCGAATCGAATCACCCCTGCCCCTCTCCCGCGCAGGGGAGAGGGGTCGCGAGCCGCGCCTCGAGAAGACGCTCGACGTACTTCGCCAGCACGTCGAACTCCAGGTTGACGCGGTCCCCGGGCTTGAGAGCGCCGAGGTTCGTGCGCTCGAGGGTGTGGGGAATCACCCACACCTCGAAGGCGTCGCCTTCCGGGCGCACCACCGTGAGCGACACGCCCTCGATCGAGACGGAGCCCTTGTCGATAAGGTAACGGCCGTATCCTGCCGGTGCGCGAAAGCGCATGACGATGGAGTTGCCCTCAGGGCGTGAGGCCTCGAACGTGCCCGTCGCGTCGACGTGGCCCTGAACGACGTGACCGCCCAGCCTCCCCCCGGCGAGCATCGCCCGCTCGAGATTCACCCGCGACCCCGGCTCTAAGTCGCCCAGCGAGGTGCGGTCGAGCGTCTCGGGCGAAAGATCGAAGCGAAGGCCGCCGCCGGGGAGGACCGTCAGGCAGCAGCCGTTCACCGCGACGCTCTCGCCGTCCGCGAATCCCTCCGGCGCAAGGTGCGGCTCGGGACGCACCTCCAGCCGCCCTCCGTCGCGCGCGACTACCTCGCCTAAGGACTCTACGATGCCGGTGAACATGGAGAGAGGTTACAGGCAAAAGGGAAGAGGTAAGAAGAAAAGGGGCGATAGAGTTTGAGGAAACGTCCCTTTTCCTCGTTTCCTTCTCCCTCTTCCCCTGATGACCTACACCCTTCTCTTTCTCGGCGATGTGGTCGGTGAGCCCGGACGCGACGCGGTGCGCGAGTGGCTGCCGCGCCTTCAGGATCGGCACCAGCCGCTCTTCACCGTGGTGAACGGCGAGAACGCGGCGGGGGGCGTGGGTATCACCCCCAAGCTGGCCGACTTCCTGCTCGCGCAGGGCGCGGACGCGCTGACCCTGGGCAATCACGCCTTCCACAAGCGCGACATTCTTCCCTATCTCGACTCGGGCAAACCTATCGTACGGCCGCTCAACCTGCCGCCCACCACGCCGGGGCGAGGCAGCCTCATCCTGGAAAAGGACGGCGTCGCGCTCACTGTCGCCAACCTATGCGGACGGGTCGAGATGGAGCCGATGTACGACGATCCCTTCGCCGCCTTCGACCGGATCGTCGAAGGGCTGCCGTCGCCTCACCTGCTGCTCGACTTCCACGCCGAGGCGACGAGCGAGAAGATCGCAATGGGGTGGCACGCCGACGGACGCGCGACGGCCGTGCTGGGTACCCACACCCACGTGACGACCGCCGACGAGCGCGTCCTGCCTGGAGGCACCGCCCACATCACCGACGTCGGGATGTGCGGTCCGCGCGACGGGGTGCTGGGAATGGACCGTGGAATCATCTTGCGCCGCTTCCGCACCGGACTTTCGGAAAGATTTGAGGTTGCGACGGGAATCGGTGTAATCTCGGGGGTGGTCTTGCGCGTCGGAAAGGATACCGGCCGCGCGCAGTCCATCGAACGGGTCTCCGTCGGTGGACCGTAAGGCAAAGGAGCAGAAGATGAGCATTGTATTGACCGCCTTGTTCGCCCTGGCGGCCCCGCCGCAAACCGGGGCCCAAATCCTCTACACGCCCGTGCGGAGCGCCTTGGACCAGAAGATCACCGTCAAGGGCTGGGGCAGCGGCTCCGGCGGCGAGACCGACGAGGCCGTCTACGAGGGCGCGCACTCGATCCGCGTCTCCACACGCAACTACTTTCAAGGCGCGAACATCGACTTCGGCGATCCGAAGGACCTGTCCGATCGGTACTCCGACCGGAACAATCTCCTGAAGGTGGTCTTGAAGACGGCGGACGACGGAACGGCCGTCGGCGGCTCGGGCGCGCCCGGTAAAGGCGGTCCCGGAAGCATGGGCGGGCCCGCCGGCATGGGAGGTTCCGCGGGTATGGGCGGACCTGGCGGTATGGGCGCACCTGGCGGCCTAGGTGGTCGCGGCGGCGCGGGCGGCCCCGGTGGATTCGGAGGCGGCCGTGGCGGAGCGGGCGCGGGCGGCCCCGGTGGCTTCGCGGGCGGACAAGGGGGCCTGGGTGGTCCAGGCGGCCGCCCCGGCCAGGGCGGCCCGGGCGGGCGCCCCGGCATGGGCGGGATGTCGGGTGGCATGGGCGGCTCGTCGGCCGCTCCGACCTTCACCACCGTTCGAATGATCGTCACCACCACCGACGGGAAGAAGAGCGAGGCTTATCTGCCCATCGCGACGAGTTCGAGCGGCGAGCGGGGTTGGAAGACGGTCGCGATCCCGCTCCAGGCGATCAGCGGCTTCGATCGCACGAACAAGACGATCAAAGACATCGCCTTCTCCGGCGACACGACGACGACGTTCTACGTGGGCGAGCTTCGCGTCGTGAACGATCCGACGGCCATTCGGGGGGAGATTCTCGGACAACGAACGCCCTACAACCTCGCGCTGGGGGACAAAGTCACCCTCTCCGCTCGCGGCGAGGGTGGATCGAGCGTCCTAGAGTACGTTTGGGACTTCGACGACGCCGATGGAACGGACGACGTGGACGCCATCGGCCAAACGGTCGTGCATCAGTTCCGACGTGCCTCGGCCGAGGGCAAAATGACGAAGGTCACCCTCACCGTTCGAGACAAATACGGCCTCAAGCCGCCGTTCAAGACTTCGATCGAAGTCCACGTTAACCCGTAGGGCTTAACGTCGCGGTCCGAAAGGGCCGCGACGCCCTTTCGGGCGCAATAAACCAGTACTTCGTCACAAATTTGTGCGACCTTTGCTTGAGCACGGCTATAGTTCCATGGACGTGAAACCTCATGCGTATCGGTCTTTGTTTTAAAGAATCTTTCATGGGCGAGGCGGTCGCCTGCCTCCTCGAGAGCCGTCGATGCTGGTCGGTGGGCTTCGTCGCCGCCTCCGTCGCCGAAGCGCTCGACGCGATGATCCACACGCCCGTGGATGCGCTCTTCGTCGATACGTTCGGCATCGAAGCGGAAGCGATTTCGCGGCTTGTCGCCCTTCACGCGGAAGACGGCCCGGCGGTGGCGCTTCTCGTCGCCGAGGCCCATCCTGGGGCCTACCTCGACCTGCCGGTCGATCGGGTGATCTCCCGTCGAGAGAGCGCGGATGAGGTTCTCGCGGTCCTTGACGATCTGGCGCGGACGCCCGCCCGATCTCGCTCGAATCCCTTGCCTTTCGACCTAACGCGTCGGGAGCACGAATGCGCCCAGCTCGTGTCGCGAGGATTGAGCAACCGGCGGATCGCCGAAATGACCGGCCTTCGCGAGCAAAGCGTGAAGAACGTCGTTTCGCTTGCGATGCGAAAGCTCGGGGTCGACAATCGGGTTCAGATCGCGTTGCGTCTCGGCGGTAGCGCCACGAACCCCGCGCCGATGAAGGCCGTCGTTTCGATTTCGATGCCCGTTTCCATTCCCGAGAGCGTCGGCGCCGCCGCCGCCGAGTAATCGACGGTCGATTTGCAATCGTCGAAGAGGCAAGGGGAGAAAGCCTCTTGCCTCTTTCTCTTGATCGAGAATCGGCAAAGGGTAAAAGGAAAGAGGGAAGAGGACGTTCTCTTCCTTCCTCCATGCGCCAACGCGTCGTTACCGCCCTCCTTCTCGCGATTCCGGTGTTGCTCGCGCTTGCGTTGCGAACGCCTTGGCCGTTGTTCGCCTTGGCTTGCGTGGCGGGAGTGCTCGGCGTGGGAGAGGCGATACGGTTGACGGATTCCTCTCCTGCCGACTCGGCGCAGGCGTCTCTGCGGTTCGACGCTCGGATCGGTTTGAACTACCTCATGGTTCCGCTGGGCTGCTGGCAAGGGATCGCCTACCGAGACGGCACGGGGACGGGAGTGGAAGGCGCCCTCTTCGCGCTTATCGGAGTGCTCTGCCTCGCGTCGCGGCTCCGCATCCTCGCTCTATTCGGTCCCGTGTTCTACCTTTGCGGACCCTTCATCGCGATCTTAGTTCTTCATCGGTCTGCTCCCGGCGCCGGACTCTGGTGCCTCAGTCCCGCTCTGATGGCGCTCGTGCCCGTTTGGGCGGGCGACATCGCGGCGATCTTCGCGGGCAAGGCGTTCGGCAAGCACCTGCTCGCGCCCAAGATATCCCCGAAAAAAACGGTGGAGGGCAGCGTAGCCAGCCTTCTGGCGGCCATTCTCGCCGCTTGGCTCTTGGGGCGTCTGCTCGGCTTGCCGGACGCGCGAAGTCTTGGCGCCGGAGTGGCGGTGGGCAGCCTCGGCCAAGCGGGCGACCTTTTCGAGAGCTGGCTCAAGCGCCGGGCGAGGGTGAAGGACAGCGGCACCCTCCTGCCCGGCCACGGCGGGGTCCTGGATCGGATCGACTCGGTGCTGTTCGCCGCCCCGGCCGTGGCGCTCGTTCTCCTGAGTTGAGCCTCACCGAGGCGGACGGACGTTCTGCGCGACGCTTCCTATCGTCGGCGCGCACCCCTGCGGTAACCTTAATGCTCCTTGGTCCGTATCGAACAGATTCTCGAACACCTGCCGCACCGGTACCCGATGCTCCTCGTCGACCGCATTCTCGAGGTGAGTGAAGACGGCAGGCATGGTCGAGGCCTCAAGAACGTGAGCGTCAACGAGCCGTTCTTCCAGGGCCACTATCCAGGGAAGCCGATCATGCCGGGCGTTCTCATCGTCGAGTCGATGGCGCAAGTGGGCGCGGCGATTCTGCTGATGACGCCGGCGCTCAAGGGGCTCGTGCCGCTCATCGGCGCCATCGACGGCGTGAAGTTTAAGCGCATGGTGCAGCCGGGCGACCAACTGATCATCGATGTCGAGATTCTTTGGCTTCGCGGCACGATCGGCCGCACCAAAGCCACCGCAACCGTGGACGGGGAACTCGCGGCGAGCATGGAGATGACCTTCAAGCTCATGCCCAAGGAAGTCTGACGCCTTTGCCCGACATCCATCCCCTGGCCTTCGTCGACCCGAGCGCCACGCTCGGCGAAGGCACCGTCGTCGGTCCCTTCGCGATCGTGGAAGCGGGGGTCGTGGTCGGCGCGGAGTGTCGGATCGCGGGCCACGCCACCGTTCGCACCGGGACCACGATGGGCGACCGCAACGTCGTGAGTCACGGCGCGGTGCTGGGA
>CAXUKB010000172.1:0-9739 GCA_964251345.1 uncultured Fimbriimonas sp.
TCACTACTCAGCGTTCGCGGGAGATCTCGAGGTGAGACGGCTGGACGCGGCCGTCGACAAAGAATCTTGGGTCACGCTCCAAGCTCTTCGAGGCGAGTGCGTCGAAGGCGTTCTTCAAACGGTTCGCAGTGCATCAAGCGGCCGAGAGTTCGTCGCTCGTTGCGGCGCCACGCCTCTCTTCGAGAGTGGACGTTTCCTCGCAACCGCGATCACCGTTCAGGACGTCACGGAATTCACTCTCGCCCGGCAGCGGGTGGAGGCAGCCCTCTCCGCCGCGGAAGTCGGTGTTTGGTGGATCGACCTCGTGAATCGGAGGATGTGGGGTGACGAGAATTTCGCCCGAATGTACGGCCTAACGGAAGAGGAGGCGCGCGGTGGACCGCTCTCCCGAGCCTACGAACTGATGCACCCCGACGACCGCGATCAAGCCACGGCGGCGTTGAAAGAGGCAGCCTGGTCGGGCGAACCCCACGAAATCGAATTTCGGGTTGTCGGAAACGACGGTCGGGCGCGGTGGCTGCTCTCGCGCGGGAGGTCGGAACTGGACGACAGCGGGCAGCCCCTTCGTCGGATGGGCTCGGCGGTCGACATTACCCGCCAAAAGGAAGCCGAGGAGGCGCTCCGACGAACTGGCGAGTCTTTCGAGAACCTCGTTCGGAATTCACCGCTTGGGGTGTATGCCATCGATGCCGACTTTCGCATCGCACTCGTCAGCCAAGGCGCCCAAAAGGTTTTTGAAAACGTCCAGCCCTTGATCGGCCGTGACTTCTCCGAGGCGATGAGGATCGTTTGGGAAGAGCCCTTTGCCAGCGAGGCCATCGATCGCTTCCGGCATACCCTCGAGACAGGCAATTCCTTTCATGCGCCGAGTACCGTGGAACGGCGACAGGACGTGACCGAAGAAGAATCTTACGATTGGAAGATCGAACGAATCTGCCTGCCGGACGGAAGGCTGGGGGTCGTGTGCAGCTTTTACGACCTCTCGGAGAGGCAGCGACACGAATCCGAACTCGAACGTCGGGTCGAGAAGCGCACCCAGGAGCTCACCCGCGCCAACCGAGACCTCAACGAGTTCGCCTCAAGCGTGGCGCATGATCTGCGCTCCCCGCTTCGGACGATCGGGCTCACGAGCCGGCTCCTCATCGAGAGCGCAGAAGACCGTCTGACGGAGGAGGAGCGCGGCCTTCTCCAGAGGCAATCGACGGGCGCCGTACGCCTGGCCGGAATCGTCGACGACCTTTTGAAGTTCGCTCGGCTAGCGAACGCCGAATTCCATAGGGAGCCATTCGATCTCTCGAAAGTCGCGCGGAAGGCAGCGGCCGAAGCGAGAGAGCAAGACTGGGCGAACCCACCGACCATCGAAGTGCTAGACGGCATGGAGGCGGAAGGCGACCCCAGCCTCGTCGGCTACGTCTTGACGAACCTTCTCGACAACGCGTGCAAATTTTCCCCTCAGGGCGGAAGGGTTACGGTCGGCTCGAAAGAAGGGGCGTTCTTCGTTCGCGATGAGGGGGTGGGCTTCGACATGGCGTACGCGGAGAAGCTTTTCGTCGCGTTCGAGCGATTGGTCGACCAAAGAACCTTTCCGGGGACCGGGCTTGGCTTGGCCAACGTTCGACGCATCGTCGAACGACACGGGGGCAAGGTTTGGGCTGAAAGCGAGCCTGGTAAGGGAGCGACGTTTTGGTTTAGCCTCGCAGCTTAGTCAGGTCTCAACCCATGGTTTATGTCGATCATCCGACAATATCCCTCAGAACCGCCGAAAAGCTAAGGTCCGGGTTCGTTTGAACCGTCAATCTCAGCGTGTCCAACCTCGCCTCGAAGTTCCCTACCGTTCTCCTTATCGAGGACGTGATGGACGATGAGCGAATTGCATTGCGAATTCTTCGCCGGATCGATCCAACCCTTACCGTCACGGTGGCTCGAGATGGCCAGGCGGCTCTGCAGGCCCTCGGACTCGATGGAGAAGAAGGCGGCAGCCGCCCCGATCTCGTCCTATGCGATCTCAAACTCCCGAAGGTGAGCGGCGACGAGATCCTGCGACAAGCTCGGGCCGACGTGCGCCTACGCGACGTTCCGTTCGTCGTGTTCTCTTCATCGGATGAGCCGATCGACGTGGCGAGATGCTCCGCCTATGGCGCCTCCGAATACGCGGTCAAGCCTGTCGACTACCACGCCTACGGCGAGAGAATTGCCGCCATTGTGGGCCGACACCTCCCAAAGACCTCGCAACTGTCACTAGCGTCGCCCGGCTAAGTCCACCGGCTACCGAGGCGATTCATCGGCGTCGATGCCCGACCTTTCGAAGAGAAGGCGGAGTCTCTCCCGCTCTTCGCGTTCTCTTTGCCGAGCGTGCACATCCTCTCGGAAGATCTCAGCCTTCTGTTCTTCACGCCGTTTGATCTCCTCCAATTCCTTGCGACTTCGTCTGTCCGCAAAGACCTCTCCGAATCGAATGCCGCCGGTCTGCGCGAGCGTCGTGTACGAAGCCACCACGCCGACGAAGGCAAAGATCTCGATGAATGCGCGATCGACGACCAAGCCGTACACGAAGAGTGCCGGACAGAGGATGAGCCCCAGGTGAGCAACCGCTCGGGTCGCCTTGAACTCCGACATTCGGTGGGTGAGAATCGCCCGCAACGCGTTCCCTCCATCCCAGGGCAAGCTCGGCACGAGGTTGAGAAATCCGAGGAGGATGTTGACCGAGCCAAGGCCTCTCAGCAGGGCGAACTGCGCGAACGCGGCGCTGCTCGTGGTGTGGTCGATTCCGAGTCTACCTGCGACGAGGCCGATGCCGCCGATCGCGAACGTCACCGCCGGGCCGGCGAGCGATATGACGAGAGACTGTCGAGGAGTGCGCGCCCCGTTCGATACGGCAAAGCCGCCAAACCCATGAAGGGTGATCGACAGTCCCGTCAGTCCATAGTGCTTCGCCGCAAAGGCGTGGCCAAACTCGTGAAGCAGAACGGAGAGTCCGATTCCGGCGGCCCACTCTAACGCAAGACCAACCCCAAAGCTTCGATCCGCAAATGCGGGCAGGAGAAAGAAGAGAAGGGTGATGTGGAGGTAAACGTCGATCTCGAAGAATCGGCCGACCCGAACCGACCAATCGAGGAACCGCAGCAGCCGCGAACGCCTCAGCTCAAGCTCCTACCATCCGCGCAACGTCGCCGATCGTGAATTCCGAGCCTCCATGCCCGAGAACCGAAGATTTTTCCCTTCTGTCGCGCAACGTTACGCCGGTCGTCATGTTCTGCCGGACGTTACCCGCAGGGCCGTCCAAAAATCACGACAAGGCGTTTAGCTTTCGCAAGGAGCGACTCGAAAGGCGCTTACAGGAAAGGAGAGGCAGTTCGTCGTCCTTCGAACGAGGGCCTATCAAGACCACCATCCACCGCGCAAAAACGCGTGCATCAACCGAGTGCCCATGCCGTTAGAAAGATGGTCGGGATGACAGGATTTGAACCTGCGGCCTCTGCGTTCCGAACACAGCGCTCTACCAAGCTGAGCCACATCCCGATTGGACATTGAAATAATACCTCGCTCCCCCAAAAAAAAGGGCACACCGAATGGTGAGAAGCGTCATACAATACATAAGGGAGACAAACGACATGCCGCACAACCGAACTCGCTTTTGGGTCGGACTGGCGATCATCGCGGTCACCATTCCCGCCGTTGGGACTTTCTACGTTCATTCCGCCGCCACCGACGACTTGCGGGGAAACCCGATCTCGGCCGCTGGACGGATCGACCTCGCGAGCCGGCAGGAGGATTCGTTCGGTTCCGGACGGCTTGCGCTCCATCAGCCGCTCCGCGACTACCAAGCTGAAGTTAACGCCGCGCTTGCGCGCCAAGGCGTCTATCCAGACCAACGTTTCTCGGGTGACGAGACCTACGACGACTTATTCGACGTGGACCCGCTCGACAATGTCGATTCGGATCGATTCGGTAACGTGTCGACGCGCGAATCGCCGAGCCCGTCGGCTTTGCTGACGCTCGGGAACCCGAATCTGATCGCGTACTCGACGGATGGTCCGGTGACGGACAATGGAAACGGAGCGAACTCCGACAGTTCGTCGATGGGCGCGACGAACGGCGTTCCGCCTGCCGTCGCCAACGCATCGACGACGGCGTCCGCTACGACTGTCGCCGTCGACGATTATGGTCAGGCAACGGGCAATATGAGCGATTCCGACGTGTATCGCCTCGTCACGAACAACCTGCCGACGAGCCAGCGCGACGATTTCGCCCGAGGTTATGCGGCAATGTCCGCCGAGCAACGCGCCGATCTGCTCGATGGCTTTCGGCAGCAGATGCAGGGCGGCCAGTAGAAATCACACGAGCGAGAGCCGAAGAAGCTCTCGCTCGAAGTCGGGGAAGCTTGTCGCGATCGATTCGGCACCTTCGATAACGGTGTCGCTCCGCGCCACAAGTCCAGCGATCGCGAATGCCATCGCAATTCGGTGGTCTCCCGTAGCGTCGATGAGCGTCCCTGTAAGCGGCGTCGGACCTTGAATGATCATGCCGTCGTCGTGAACCTCGATCTTAGCGCCCATTCGCCTTAATCCGTCGGCCATCTTCTCGATCCGATCCGATTCCTTCACCCTTAACTCCGCCGCGTCGCGGATGGTCGTCACGCCTTGACACTGCGTCGCAAGGACGGCAAGCACCGGAATTTCATCCACGAGACGGGGAACGAGGGCGCCTTCGATCCGAAACGGCTTTAGATTTCGTGGCGCGCGGATCTCGACGTCCGCGATCGACTCTCCCAACTCTTCCTTTTCGGACATGATCGCGAACGGAATGCCGCACTGATCGAAGACGTCGAAAAGCCCCGTTCGGGTGGGGTTGACGCTAAGCTCGCGAAGGATCAGGCGACCGTTTGGCAGCATCGCCGCCGCCACTGCAAAGAACGCGGCGGAGCTGATGTCTGCAGGCACGGTGAAGCCAAACGGCTCAAGGCGATCGGTCGGCTCCAGCGAAACGGCGTGCGTCGTTCCTCCGTCCAGTCCGGCGCCGGGCGGAAGCGCCATGATGGAAACGCCCATGGCGCGCAGCATCCGTTCCGTGTGATCCCGGCTTGGCGCGGGTTCGATCACCGTCGTTCTCCCTCTTGCCCGAAGGCCCGCCAGCAAGACGCACGACTTCACTTGGGCGCTCGCAACGGGACTCTCGTACGTGATGGCCTCGAGTTCGCCTCCCACAATCCGCAGGGGCGGCCGTTCGCCCTCGACCATCGCGCCCATGAGTCGGAGCGGCTTCGCGACGCGGGCCATCGGGCGGCGAGAGAGCGAAGCGTCGCCGACCATGGTCACGTCCAAGGGGCGTGAAGCCACCAGGCCGCTTAGGAGTCGCATCGTGGTCCCGCTGTTGCCGCACTCCAGCACTCCGAGGGGTTGACGCCAGTCTCGCAAGGGTCGGAGCCGAACCTCTTCGCCCTCTCGGGTGAAGTCGAGTCCCATGGCGGCAAGGCAGGCAAGTGTCGACTCGCAGTCTTCCCCGCGCAGGGGATTTCGCACGACGGACTCGCCCCGCGCGAGCGCCGCGAACATGTAAGCCCGATGAGTCAGCGATTTGTCGCTCGGCGGGCGAATGTCTCCGTCGAACCCCGCGACGGGAGAGACTTCGAGTCTCAACGCCGACCCCGTTTTAGGGTTCGCGACTCGTCCGGAGCCGACTGTGCCGACTTGATCTTGGCCGCTTGTTGGAGAATCGAACGGAGTCCTTCCCGGTTGCCGGTTTCCAAAGCCTCGCGAATCGCCGAGAGGCCCTTTTCATAATCTCGAATCGTTTGGGTGAGTTCGGTGCGGTTGCGCATCATGATCTGAGTCCAGAGTTCGGGGTCGACGCCACCCACGCGCGTCATGTCACGCCAGGACCCTCCCGCGACGTCGGCCGACTCCAGGGACTCCCCAAGGTTGACCAACGTCGCGGCGAGGGCGTGTGGAAGATGGCTGACGGTGGCGACGTGTCGATCGTGCGCGGTGGCTTCGATTCGGATCGGCGTCGCGCCCATCGCCTTGACAAGCGCCTCCACCCTTCGGACGGCCGCCGTTTCCGTGGCGCGAACCGGAGTGAGCACCCAGCGCGCGCCGCGAAACATCCAGGCGCTCGCGTAGGCGGCCCCGCCCTTCTCGTGGCCCGCCATCGGATGTCCAGGGACGAAGCGGGAACGCTTCCCCGCTTTCGCCCAAGCGGCGACTTCATTCTTCACGCTCGCGCAGTCCGTCACGACCGTCGTCGCTCCGGCGGCATCCATCGTGCGTTCGGCGGTCTCGACGGTCACGTCCGGGGGCACAGCGACGAACACGACGTCCGCTTGCGCCACCTCCTCCAGAGAGAGAACGGCATCCACGCAAAGACGATCACGCGCGGTGCGGGCGGCGGCAGGATCGGGATCGAATCCCACGATCCGTCGACCGGGCTCTCGCAACGCGAGACCGATACTCCCGCCGATGAGACCGAGCCCCACAATGCCGATCGTCGACTCCGGATCGCTCACGCGCTCACCTCGCCTTTCCCAGGAGTCCGCAATCTCGTTGGGTCCGATTGCTGCCAAACCCCGCCTTCCAGCCGAGCCACAACGCTTGCCGGGAAGACGGGGCGAGTCGCCCAAGAAGAGGAAGGTTCAGAGGCCATTGGCCTGAATCGTGTCGCGCAGAAAGAGCGCGGAGTCTTTCGGCGTGCGAACCTGAGTGTCGTAGTCGACGTGGACGATTCCGAAACGAGGCCGGTAGCCCTCGGCCCACTCGAAGTTGTCCATAAGGCTCCAGGCGAAGTAACCCTCGACCTTGGCTCCTTGGTCAATCGCATCGAGAACTCCCTCGAGGTACGTCCGGTAGAACTCGACGCGTCGCTCGTCTTGGACTCGTGCGTTCCGAACGGGATCGTCGTATGCGCAGCCGTTCTCCGTGACGATGATCTTCGTCGGGTTGTAGCGCTTCTGACTTTCCGTGAGGCAGTAGGTCAGCGTCTCCGGCACCCGGTTCCAACCCATCTGCGTCGTGTTGTCCTCGCGAATCGGCACTTCTTCCGCGTCGTTCTGTGCGCCCGCCTTCCAGCGCATCCGTCCGGCTTGGTAGAAGTTTAGACCCATGAAATCCGTCGGCTGCGCGACGAGCTTGCTCTCCTCGTCGGAGAAGACGGGCATCCGGTAGCGTTCCTTCATGTAGTCGTTGTAATCGCCCTTGTAGACCGGATCTAAAAACCACCCGGCCGTCCACTCGTCGCTCTGCCAGAGCGCCTTCTGATCTTCGGGCGAGTCGGAGTAGGGGAAACCATAGGTGTGGTTCGTGGTGAGACCGATCTCGCCTCCCTGTCCCAACGCGCGGTAGCGGCCCACCGCTTCGCCGTGGCCGAGAAGCAGACCGTGGCCGACGTCATACGGCCTCGTTTCACTCTTCTCGCCAGGGGCGTGGATCCCGGCGCCGTGACCCAAATAAGCGAAGCACCAGGGCTCGTTTAGCGTGATCCACCTCTTACAGCGATCGCCGAGACGCTTGAACACGACCTCCGCGTAATCCCCGAACCACTTCCCCGCGTCCGGGTTGCCCCAGCCCCCTTTCTCCTGAAGCACCGTGGGATAATCCCAATGAAAGAGGGTGATCGCAGGCTGGACGCCGTTCTCGACGAGTTGATCGACGAGCCGATCGTAGAAGTCGAGCCCCTTTTCGTTGACGGACCCAACGCCGTCCGGCATGATGCGCGGCCAAGCGACGGAAAGGCGATAGTTTGGCAGGCCGAGTTCGCGAATCAGACGAACGTCATCCACGTACCGGTGGTAGTGATCGCACGCGACGGCGCCGCTCGCGCCGTTCGCCACCTTGCCTGGAGTTCGGCAGAATGCGTCCCAGACACTGTCGCCACGACCATCCTCCTGAGTGGCTCCTTCGATTTGATAGCTGGCCGTCGCGGCCCCCCAGACGAACCCTTCCGGGAACTTGCGCATTGAAGGGACGATACCCGCCGGGTGGCCCATGCGTCAGAATAGGCTGTGGCGACGACATTCGCGCTGACTCTGCTCCTCATCGCGCAGGCTCAAGCCCCTGCCCCTCAAACTCCGCCCGACGCGAGCACGACGACCTTCACGGACGCGGCGCTCGGCCTCTCGTTCGCGCACCCGACGACGTGGACGACGGTCGCGACGCCGGTGCCGGTCGTGGCGAAGGGCAAGGGAAATCGGTTTAAGCTTCCCGGCGGCAAGAAGCCGGAGAAGCGGCCCGACGATGGAATGGTGACCTTCCGGATTCCCGGTGCCGCCGGAGCCGCGTCGTCGGAGTTGACGATCGTGCGGGCAAGCTTCTCCGACGCACCGGAGAAGTGGCAGCAGATCCAAGCGGACACAAACCGAAACCAGAAGCGCGACGTGGAGCGCCAGTGGCAGCAGGAGATCCTTAGCGTTCCTCTGCTTCTCACGCGCATCGCCTACGACCAAAACGGCACCCCCACGACGACGGTCACCGGTCTGCTTTACAACGCGGCCCCTTACAAGCTGCTCTTTCGTCTCACCGGTCCAACGTCGGGGTTCGATACCGCGCAGTATCAGTTCACCCAGGCGATGGAGACGTTGCGAACCACCACGGACGCGCTCCCTACCGCCCAAGAGCCGGGCAAGCCGATCACCGCTCCCGAGGTTCCGGGCCCTGACGTAAAGCACGCGATCTTCGGCAAGTCGAAGGTGCCCCCCCAGGCCGCTCCACTGAGCCTGCCGATCGGCGTTGGCGGGCGCAAAATGTTGCTCCGCGTGCCGGAAGGTTGGACCCTGGAGAAGGTCGAGGGCGACTCCGCCGTCCTACGAAGCCCTCTCGTGAAGGAAGGCATCGCCGTCAAGCTGTACGTCGCCGCCACCGCGCCGCGACCGACCGAGGCGCTTAACGCCGCGGCGAACAAAACGCTCGAGGAGTACAAGACGGTCGACCTCCGCGAGGATTCGGGAGGAGCCCCCAATCGAGCGGGCAATCCGATGTTAGCGGTATGGCGTCGCGGTACGAGCGCGAAAGGGCCGTATGCGACGCTCGACGCCTTGGTCGTCGCGGGCGACTACTACATGTTGTTCGCTCTTCATCCCACGCCCGGCGAAGACCTCTCTCACGAGCGGAAAGCCGTTCAGGCCATGCTCGACGCCGTCGGCCTCGAACCCGCGCCGTGACCGCCGCTTTCTCCACGAGCGGGCCACGGGCGAGCGTGGCCCTGATCGATGGCGGCATCGTCCTCTATTCGGGTGAGGAGGAGGCCCAAGGTCGTGCGGGGGAGGCGTGCCTTCGTCTCATGAAGGCAGGCCTGTCGTCGCTCGGACTCGAACTGTCGGCGATCGATCTGTTCGCCGCCGATCTTGGCCCCGGTTCGTTTACCGGGGTGCGCGTGGGGATCGTTCTTGCCAAAACGTTCGCTTGGGCGCAAGGGGCGAGTTGCGCGGGTGCCGACGCTTTCGACCTCGTCGCGCCGGATCGGACCGTCGCGCTTCCCAGCCGCAAAGGCGAATGGTTCGTCCGCGTTCCCGGTTTACCGCCGGAACGGACCCGCGACATCCCCCCTGAAGTCGGCATTCCCCTCGCCTCGGGCTTCGCTCGGCTAGAAATGGTTCCGATCTCTCCCTACGCGCTCGTCCCGGCCTATCTGATCGAACCATCGATCTCGATGCCGAAGACGCCGTTCGCCAAGCCATGACCCGCGATCCTACGCCCCGCGTCGACCTCAGGCCGTCCACCACGCTACGAGCGGGAGCCCCGGCCGATTTCTT
>CAXUKB010000173.1:0-9424 GCA_964251345.1 uncultured Fimbriimonas sp.
GTGTTGAGGTCGTAGACCCCCTCGGCGAGCGGAAGGCCGATGAGTTTCGCACCCGGCTCGGCGACGAGAATGAGTCGGTCACTCTCGGCCACGCCCTTTGCGCCTTCGACCTTCCACGTGCGGGGCGCGGCCCAGTTCGCCCAGTCGCTCGCGTCGAGCAGCGCGCGAAGCGCTTTGATGCGGCCAAGGTCGCCTTCCTTCACGAGGAAGGGGCCGGGGCGGTTTTCAAAAAGGCCGTTCCAAGTCGTCGCGGTCGGGGTCGTCGCACGATGCAAGGGGTCCTCAAGACCGGCGGGCGCTTCCCACTCGGCGAGCGAAGGCGAATTCCCGAAGCGAGTCACGGCATAGTCTCGCCAAGCGTCGGACACGCTCGCGGGGAGCGCGAGCGTGAAGTAGAGGTTGTCCTTCACGACCGCGGAGACCGCATCCCCGAAGGTCTCCAAGCTTTCCGGCGAGAGGGAGTCGTCGGGGGGAGCGAGACGGACCCAGCTCGCGCCCGCACGGGCGAGGGCGTCGATTCGCTCGGGCGTGGCGTTCGCGCCTAGATTCGCCCCGAGGCCGACCCACGTGCCGCCGGTGTCGAGCATGAGTCGGTCGGATCGAGCGACGCTCGCGCGGACGACGCCTAAGCCGTCGTTACGCTTGAGTTCGACGATCCCTTCGGTCGGCTCGACGAGCGCGTCCTTGTCCTTGCCATCTTTGCCTTTCCGGAAGAGGATCGCGCGGTAGCGGCCGCCGTGCTGGGCATAGAGAGTCGCGCGCCACGCGCCGAGTAGGGGGTCGAACACCGCGGGCCGCTCCTCGCGCTCGTTGCGTTCGCCCAAAAAGCGGATCCGCACGTCGTTGCGTGTGCGGTCGAAAGGATCGCCGGGGAACTGGACGGGAAAGGTGACGGTGGCGGGACCGTACCAAACCGGATCGTCCGCGACGAGAAGCGCGAGCATTTCAGGGAACATACCCGCCGAGGCCCACGTCCCCCATGGGGAATGGACGAAGCGACGGGGCGTTGGCTTCTGGTGGTCGAGGACAATGCCGACGATGAGCGTCTGGCCACGCGCACCTTTAAGCTGGCGGGCCGGAGCGAAGAGTGGCGGGTTGCGCACGACGGTGAGGAGGCGCTCGAGATGCTCAAGGACGAGACGCCCCCCACGTTAGTGCTCCTCGATCTTAAGCTTCCGCGCCTGAGCGGGGTGGACGTCCTTACCGCGATTCGCGACGACGAACGACTCGGCCGGACGCCCGTCGTGGTGCTCACGAGCAGCGACGAACGGACCGATCTCGCCGCCTGCTACGCCCTGGGGTGCAACGCCTTCGTACGCAAGCCGGTCGATTACGAGGAATACACCCGCGACCTGCGTACGACGCTGGATTTCTGGCTAAACGTCAACCGAACGCCCCCTCCCGGTTAGTAGGCCGATGGTCATGAACGAAAGATCCCGTCATTCCGAACTCGCTCCCGTTTCCCCGCACTCGCTCCGTAGTCGAGCGCTAAAGCACTCGACTACGGAGAAAACCAACGTCGGGATCCTTCGTTCATGACCATCGGCCTGGGGTCCCTTTAGTGCTTTCCTTGGTCGAGGTTAAGCATGGTGCCCATCAAGGTCTTTTCCGCCGCGCCCGCGTCGCCCGATTGGATCGCGCGTAGGGCCATGGTGACCTCCTGCGCCTCGGCCGTCCGCCCTTCGCTGACGAGAAGCATTTGCGTTTTCTGGAGCTCCTGCACCGCGCCCATCGCGGTGAGCTGGCCTGTTTTAAGTCCCATCACCGTGCGCTCGACCGCCTTGCTCGCGAGGGCGACCTGCGCTGCGCCGCCGACCTTCGCGTTCTGGGGACCGGAGTAACGCGCGGCATCGCCGGTGAACTCCATCACGATGTCCACGTCGACCGACTGCGTGTTGCCCTGAAGCAGATCGTCGTACGTGAGCTTGCCGGCGGCGACGCGGTACCAGCCCTGCGGATGGTTCGGGAATTCGAGATCGAGAACCTGGGTGATCGTCGCACCGCGCTCGAGGTCGGCGAGAGGCAGGGAGACCTCGGGACCGGTGCTGGAGGCGGGCGCGCGCAGGGTCACCCAGCGCGAGGGCTTGAGCGTGAGGTGCATGTTCCGCGCGACGGTGGTCATGAGCTTGTCGAGCTCGCCGCGGAACACGTCGGGGATCGTCTCGGGACGGTCGATGTAGCGGTAGGTGCCGCCGGAGCGCTTCGCCATGCCCGCGAGCAGTTCTTCGTTGTAGTCAGGACCAAATCCGAGGAACGTCGTGCTGATGCCCTTCGACTTGATCTCGCCCGCAAGATTCGTGAGGGAAGGAAAGTCCTTGATGCCCGCCGTTGGATCGCCGTCGGTGAGGACCACCATGCGGGTCGCGCGGTTGCCCTCGGTGCCCGCGAGAACCTGCTGGAGGGCGAGGCTGAGGCCGTCGTAGAGGTTCGTCGTGTTGCCCGGCATCAGCCGCGCGAGCCCATCCTTAATGGGCTGCTTGTTCGTGACCCGCTGGGGCGACATGAGGACGTCCACCGTCTCCTCGAAAGTGACGATGCTGAGCACGTCGTTGGGCGTGAGCATGTCCACCACATGCGAACAGGCCTGCTTGACGTACTCCAAAGGCATGCCCTCCATCGAGCCGGAACGGTCGATGACGAGGCAGAGATTGATCGCCGTCCGGTTGCCCCCGCCGCCCATTCCGATCCCTTCCTGAACGCCAGCGGCGGTCAGTTCGATCAGGAACTGCTCGCGCGCGGGACCGTTCGCCATCGCCGCGTCGCGTCCCGGAACGACG
Source organism: uncultured Fimbriimonas sp. (assembly GCA_964251345.1). GTDB lineage: Bacteria > Armatimonadota > Fimbriimonadia > Fimbriimonadales > Fimbriimonadaceae > Fimbriimonas. Next base: position 2,778 of record CAXUKB010000173.1, read on the forward strand.
GCCACGTTCAGCGCCTTGCCCGCCGGCACGGCCTGAAACGCGGTGGTCTTCAGCGGATCGTAGCCCGCGCCCGGCCCGGCTCCCCCGGGGATGGCCTGGGTGCGGTTCGGGTCGCCGGGAAGGGGACTGCCCGTCATGGCGCGGGTCCGGTTGGGGTCCGTCGCGGGTGGCAGGCCGATCTGGGTTTTGTTGGGGTCCATGGACTTCTAGTTACTCGACGCGAAAAGTGGTGCCACCGACTCGAACCGTTGAGCCGGGGCGGGCGATGGCGCTCTGGATGCGTGCGCCATCGACGTAGGTGCCGTTGGTGCTTCCGAGATCGGTGACCTGCAGACCGCCGGGGCCGGGCGCGACGCTCGCGTGGCGGCGGGAGGCGTTGGCATCACCGGTGAGAGCGATCCCCGAGGCCTCGCGGCCGATCTCGAGGACGCCGCCCACGGGGAAGCGCCGGCCCGTGTGGGGACCGTCGAGAGCGACGAGGGTCGACCCCATCGCGCCGCCCGCGGGGAACGCGACGGTGGGCTGGCCGGGGGTGGGTCCATAGAGCGGCGTCATCGCCTGGGTGGGCGCGCCGTAGCCCGGAGGCGGCATCGCTTGGGCCGGCATTCCGTAGCCCGGAGGCGGCATGCCCGGCGTCGGAATCCCCATCGGCGGCTGCATTGGGCCGGGCATCGGTCCGGGGCCGGGTTGCGGAGCGGCCTGCATGTGGGGGGCGTACGCCGCTTGGGCGCTCTTCACCATGAACCGGAGGGCGAACGAACCGATCTGCACCACGTCACCGGCGTTCAGCGAGGCCTGCGCGATGCGGTGGCCGTTCACGAACGTCCCGACGGGAGTGCCGGCGTCGGCCACCACGTACTGGGAGCCTTGCTTCGTGATGCTCGCGTGGACGGGCGCGATCTGCGGATCGCCGCGCAGGATGACGTGGCAGGTCTCACCGCGTCCGACGAAGTTCTGCGCCGCGTCGAGAGGCCACTCCTTAAACTCGTTCCGGCCGAAGTCGGCCCGGAGCCACGCCTTGCGGGTGAGCCGCTCCACGAGGCCGATCATCAGGGCGACCATCGCGCCCAGGACGACCCAGGCGATCATCCGGGACGGTCCGCCCACCTCGCCCGACGTCTGGCCCCGCATTGCCAGGATCGTCGGCGCGAGGACGGTGCCGAGCGGATCGAAAACGACGCCCGCCGCCGCGCCCCCAAGGAGGCCGCCCGTCGCGCCCTGGACGAGCTTGCGCACGTTGAGCGACGCGCCGCCGATTCCCGCGCCGACGAACGCGCCGATGCCGACGAACACGAGCGTGCGGCCGACCATTCGGATGGGGAGCGCGCCCGTGTTCTCCCACGTCGGGCCGAAGATCCCGTTCGCGATGCCGCCCCCGAGTCCCGCGCCGAAGGTGGCGCCGATCACGCCCAGGAGCGCCGCGATCCCGAGGCCGCGCCAGATCCACACCGCCCCCCCACGCGACAGACCGTCGAGGCCACCGACGACCGCCCCAAGCAGGCCGCCGAACATCAGCAGGACGATCTGCTCCCAACGATCCCAGCCCGGAGCGTTGATCGCCTGGGGCGCGAAGCTCTCGGTGACCACACCCGTGAAGAGGCCGACGGCCGCCCCCGCGATAAACTTGAGAATGACGGAGCCCATGCGTCTAGCCTTCGTAGTGGAAACGGACGGAGCCGAACTGCACCGCGTCGCCCGGCCGCAGCGCCGCGCTTCCCGACACCTTCTGGCCGTTGACGAACGTGCCGTTCGTGCTGCCCTCGTCGTAGAGCGTGACCGCGTCGCCCGCGCGGACGAGGCGCGCGTGGCGTCGGGAGACGGTGGTCTCGCCCGCAAGCGAGAGACCGAGGCCGACTTCACGTCCGACCACCGTCTCCCCTTCGCCGAGCGGAATCGGGATGCCCGCGTCGCTCACGAGCGACGGCTCGCCGTAAGTCGCGGTCGCCACGGAGATCGGTCCGGGCGCCGCGGCGACGGCGTCGAGCTTGATCGGGGCGACGGGGTCGAGCACGATCTTCTGGGGCGGCTCGGGTCGGATCGGCGCGGGCGCGGCGGCGATGGGCGGATCGGCCAGCGGCTCGTCGCCCGCCTTCGGAATCTGCGCCCCTAGGCGCTCCAGGGTGCCGCCGACCGAGTCGGGGTTCTTCTTCAGGTAGTACCAGATGCCCGCCGCCGCGCCGCCGCCCACGATCAGCGCGAAGAGGAGGCCGACCGGATTGAACCCGCCAGCGTTTTCGGGCTTGGCCGCGGGCGCGGCTCCAGGAACGGTTCCGGGAGCGGCCGGAGCGCCCTTCGCGTCCGTCGTCGGAACGGACGTTCCGACCGTCTCGACCGCGCCGGGGAGCGCGATGGCGAAGTGGGGCGGAGTGTCGGCATCGGCCTTGGCCTCGAAGATCTGGGTCACGGGGTCCGCGTCCTTGCCCCCCGCCCGGTAGTGGACCGTGACTTTGATCGAACCGGGCTTTACGTCGAAGAAGGTCAACTCGCCCTTCGCACTGGGATCGAGGAGCCGGGTTTGGGTGCGCTTCCCGTCGTTCAGGTCGACGTTCGCCGCGGCGACCGGCCCGCCCGTGCCTTTCACGTCGACGACGACCTCGGCAAGGCGGTCGAGGTCGACGGTGCGCGGCGACCACTCGGTCCCTTTCACGGGCGCGCTCGCGACTTTGTTGAAGGCGCGGGCCCAAACGTAGAGGGTGTCCTGTCCCGCCTCGACGGGAACGGAGACGACGTCGCCCTTGGGGGCCTCAAGGTTCGCGGGCGGCACGCCTGCGGGTCCTTTGCTTGCAAAGGCCACGCAGTCGCCCGCCGGCAGATGGACGGTCACCGTCGTCTGGGCGAAGCTCACGCAGGGAAGAGCCAGCATAAAGGCGAGGATCGACGGTCGCACGTTATATGCGACGTTACCAAAAGCGATTTGATTCGCGCCGAGTCGACGGAAGAACGGGGAAGCTTGCCCATAAAAAAGCCGATCGAAATTCCATCCGCACCTTGAACGGTGTAAAGTGCGTCAAGAGAAACAGATGTTCTGTCCCCGCTGTGGAAAGCCGGTCCCGGCCGGCGCGGCTTTTTGTCCCGCTTGCGGTTCGCCGATGGGCACGCCCGCGGCCGCGCGTTCGGTTGCGCCCGCTACGCAGCCGGCTCAGCGTCCCGCGTCTCGGCCCGCCGCACCGACGTCGACGGGCGTGCATCCGGCGGCTCCGCAACCGGCGATGGGCATGGCCGGCGCGGTCGCGGCCGACTTCGAGGCGCAGAAGCGGCGAACCCGGTGGACGGCGGCGGGCATCGGGGCGGCGGCGCTCGTCGCGGCTCTCTTCGGCGCGAAGGCCCTTGGGATTTTACGTCTGGGCGGGGCTTCTTCCGACCCAGGAATCCGCATCGCGGGCAAAGGACCGGCCTCGGCGCTTCAGATGCCGGGCAACGTCGCCCCGCCCCCGCTCCAGTTGCCGGGCCGCTCCGACCCGCCGCCCCTTCAGCAGGCGGCCGTGCGGAAACAGATGCCGGCCGACGTCGAGGCCTGGCTCAAGCACCTTGAGAAGTGCGAGCGGGAGAAAGTCACGATCTCCGGCGATCAGATGGCCGAAGCTCTCGTGCTCATGCAGAAGATGCAGGCCCTCGGAGCGGGCATGGGCATGATGGACCCTTACGACCAGTCGCAGGGCGGCGATGAGGACAAGTCGCCGGGCGATTACGCGAAGGGCAAGGTGATGGACTTCCGCCCTCGCTGGCAGCAACTCGTCGACTTCTTTAACTCCGTGCCGCCTCCCGATGAATGCAAGCCGCTTGCCGCCGACTTCAATCGTGCCCTGAGCGAGGTGCCCGGCATGATGGGCGATATCGGCGACGTGCTGAACAACGTCTCGAACGATCCCTCGAAAGCCCTCCAGGAAGCGAACAAGCTCAAGGGCGGTTCATACGGCGACATCGATCGCTACTTCGCTCGCGCGGACCAGAAGCTGTCGGACATCTGCTCCAAGTACGACCACAACAAGTGGTTCAACATTAAGGCCGACGTTTCGGGCGGCAGCCCGCTGTCGATGTTCGGCAACCTCGGTGGCCAGGGCGGCGGCGGACTTCCAAGCTTAGGACAGTAGAGTTCTCGCAAAAACGCCAAAATCCTTGGCGTTTTTGCGCTTTGGCGAGAACTCCCTACGCTTCGTTCAGCCATTGACGATCCGGCTTTGGCGAGGGCCCCCCTTACTTCAACCGCTCGGCTTCCTCGGTGCCTTCCCAGGGGAAGGAGGGATCGCCGAAGTGGCCGTTTCGCGCGGTCGGCAGGTACTTGAAGCCGTTCAACAGCCCCAGGTGGTCGATGATGCCTTGCGGCGTCAGATCGTAGTTCGCCCGCACGCGCCGACCGATCTCCTCGGGGTCGATCGTGTGGGTCCCGAAGGTGTCGATGTTGATCGCCACCGGCTCGGCGACGCCGATGGCATAGGCGAGTTGGACTTCGCAGCGGTCGGCGAGGCCTGCGGCAACGATGTTCTTCGCCACGTGCCGCGCGGCGTAGGCGGCGGAACGGTCGACTTTGGTCGGGTCTTTGCCGGAGAACGCGCCGCCACCGTGGGGAGCGAGTCCGCCGTAGGTATCGACGATGATCTTGCGCCCGGTGACGCCGGTGTCGCCCTGCGGCCCGCCGATCACGAACTTGCCCGTCGGGTTGACGTGCAGGATGGGATCGCCGTCGACGTACGGGGCGTACTTCGCGAGCACGGGGTCGATGATCTCCGACTTCACCATCGCCTGAACGGTCGCCAGGTTGAGCGCCTCGACGTGCTGGTGCGAGAGCACGATGGTGTTGATCCGCACCGGCTTGCCGTCCTCGCCGTACTCGACGGAGACTTGGCTTTTCGCGTCGGGCAGGAGGAGCGTCTTGCCCGCGGCGGACTGCGCCGCACGGACCTGCGCGGACCGGGCGGTGAGGGCGTGCGCGATGGAGATCGGGAGCGGCATCAGCTCCGGCGTCTCGCGCGTGGCGTAGCCGAACATCATGCCCTGGTCGCCCGCGCCGACCTTCCCCTTCGTGCCGACGTCGACGCCCTGAGCGATGTCGGCGCTCTGCTCCTGGATGGCGACGAGCACGCCGCAGGTGTTGCCGTCGAAGCCGTAGGCGGTGTCGGTGTAGCCCGCGGAAGCGATCGTCTGGCGCACCACCTTGGCGACGTCGACGTACCCCTCGGTGCGGACCTCACCCGCGACCACCGCCACGCCGCGGGTGAGCAGGGTCTCGATCGCCACGCGAGTCAAACCCTTGTTGTCGGGCTTCTCGTTCTCGAAAAACGCGTCGAGAAGGGCGTCCGAGATCTGGTCGGCCAGCTTGTCTGGATGGCCGACGCTGACGCTCTCCGAAGTGTAAATCCTCATTCTTGTGGGGAAAAGGGTACCCCCGCGCGGGTGAGCCCCTTCGAATTCGGAAGAAAGCGAGTTTTCGAGTCTTTACTGGGAATAATCGTCCGGCGACCCTCGGCACGGCCGCCGAACCTCGTAGGACCGCTATGGCCGAAAGCGTCCTTCCCGAGATCCTCGCCGCGAACGAACGATACGCCGCCGAGTTCGGCGACAAGGCGAACCTTCCCCTCCCGCCGGGACGCCGGTTCGCCGTCCTGACCTGCATGGATGCGCGGCTCGATCCGGCGAAGTACGCGGGGCTAAGCGAGGGCGACGCCCACGTGATCCGGAACGCGGGCGGTCGTGCAAGCGACGACGCGATACGTTCGCTTGTGATCTCCCACAAGCTTCTCGGCACCTTGGAGTTCTTCGTCGTTCACCACACCGATTGTGGGATGCTGTACTTCGACGACGCGACGATGGGTGACTTGCTGGCGAGCAGTCTGGAAACCGCCGCGCTCACGCCGGAGGGCTTCCGGGACGTGGGCAAGGGACCCGGCTCGCCCGAGGGCAAGTTCGTCAAGTGGCTGACCATCGCCAACGCTGAGACGTCGGTGCGCGAGGACGTGGCCCGCATCGCGGGCCACCCGCTCGTCGAGCCGACGATCCCCGTCCGCGGCTTCATCTACGACGTGAAGACGGGGCGACTCAACGCGGTCGAAGGCGCCGAGCGGCTGTAGTTTAGAGGCTGTTACGCACTTTCTTGAACCTGAGGCGAACGCTCTCTCTCCCGCTCCGAGCGGCCTTGCACCGAAAGATCGAAGGCGAAGGGCACCAGAGGCAAGGCCATGTTCGGCCCGCTGGCTCGTCGAAATACGGAACAGGCTCTAGCCATTACACTCCTCAAAAGCGCATAGTTGACTCCTTAGTAAAGCGGCTCTCCCCCGTTTCCAGCCTGCGCTCATCAGCACGGGGGAATTGGCCACAGCAATGAGTCTCAAGCCTGAGTGCAACCGGTTCGGTAGTAGAGCACGTGAGAAGAGGTTTAGGATCGCACGAACCTAGCCTGCATACTTCTTACCTTTCGATAGGACGTCGATCTTCGGCCAGTAAAGAGCTCGGCCGACCTGGGTTCCAAAGGTATGGGACCCTTCCGCGTTCACGGCCATGTCTTGTGCGTTGGCTTCCGGTGACATGCTGACGTGCAGGGATCCGTCTTCGCCACACTCGATCTCAAGTCTGATTGACCCCATGAAGACATCAGGGGCGACCCCCTTCAATGCGCCGGAGAGAATCTCACCGGCCTTCACTCCGCCTGCGGC
>CAXUKB010000173.1:9434-9699 GCA_964251345.1 uncultured Fimbriimonas sp.
CGAGACAATCCACCCGTTAGACTGTCCGTTGACGCTGACGACCGCCACCGCGAAGTCCCCAGGGGCCATGGAGAAGGTGGCGAGATCCTGGATTCTCCACTCCTGCTCATTCCTGCCACCGTGATCGTTTCGCGAGCCTAAGGCGAAGGCCTTGCCGATTGGCGGTTGTTCAACGCCATCCTTGTTGAAGCGGGTGACGAGGATCGCCGCCCCCACGCTGTCGTCGCCGTGCTCGTTCCTTGTCTTTTGAGTCCATCCTCCGGCC
>CAXUKB010000174.1:0-9663 GCA_964251345.1 uncultured Fimbriimonas sp.
ACGCCACCCACCGTAACGTTTAGACCGCCATCGACGCCCTCAAGGCCGCCCGCGAGCCGCACTCGTTTCCCGGCACCACCAAACACGGCATCTCCGCGATCGTCCAGACCACCGGCAACGCCTCATGCCACGTCGTCCTGCGCGGCGGCTCGCGCACGGGCCCAAACTACGACGAGACGAGCGTGCGCAACGCCAACTCTATCCTTGAGCGCGAGGGGCTGCCCTCCCGTCTGATGATCGACCTCTCGCACGCGAACAGCTCGAAGGATCATCGCCGTCAGGTGGTGGTGGCCGAGGACGTCGCCCGCCAGCTTAAAGCCGGCTCCTCGATCTTCGGGGTGATGATCGAGTCGTTCCTCGTCGAGGGACGCCAAGACGTGGCTCCAGGCAAGGAGCTGGTCTACGGACAGAGCGTCACCGACGCCTGTATCGGCTTCGAGACGACGGAAGAGGTGCTCGAAAGCCTTGCGCGGGCCGTGTAGGCGAGTCGTCTTTTAGATCGGCAGACGGTTGATCTCTTGGAACGCCTCGAGCGCCTTGTTTCGCACCGCCATCGTCAGTTGCATCGCGGTGCTCGCTTTCTCCTGGGCGATCATCACGTCGTGAATGTCCACGTCGCGTCGGCCCGTGAGAAGGTCCTGCTGAAGTCCTTTGGCGTCGGTCTGCGCGCCGTTCACCTCTTGAAGAGCGTCGACGAGCATCTTGCCGAAGTCCTCTTCCTTCCCTCCGACCGACGGCTTGGCGGCGCCCCCGAGGTCGGCGAGTCCACCGAGGGATTGAAGTCGAGCGATCGCGGGATTGATCATTACGCCTTGCCGATGTCGAGCGCGCTGTGGGCCATGCCCTTCGCGGCGTTGAACGCCTTCACGTTCGCCTCGTAGGCGCGAGTCGCGCCCATCATGTCGAGCATTTCCGTCACCGGATTGACGTTCGTGACGGTCACGTAACCGTCGGCGTCCGCGTTCGGGTTCTCCGGCTGGTGTTCGGGACGTGTTCCGTCGACCGCATCGCGTTTCCCTACGACTCGGGGCCCGTCTGGCCCTCCCTCCACCTCGACGAGCTGTCGGGCAAACGGAGCCTCGCCTTTCTTCGCCACCAAATCCGCGTTCGCGAGGTTTGCCGACGTGACATCCATGCGGAAACGCTCGACCGCCATTCCCGACGCCGAGGCGCGCATCGCTCCGAAGAGGCTCATTTGCCCTCCCGAATGGCGCTCTTCAGACCGGAGAAGTACCCTGCCGTGAGATCGGAGATCGTCTGGAAGCGGAGTTCCGTCTGCGCGACGCCCATGGCTTCCGCTTCCGGGTCGACGGAGGAGCCGTCCACCCGGACACTGTTCTCGTTCTCGCCGTTCGCGTCCATGCGCGCACCCATGAATCCGGTTCCCTTGCCCATCTCGTCCTGAAGCGTGATGTTAAAATCGATGTCCCGCCGCTTGTAGCCCGGGACGTTCGCGTTGGCGAGATTTGCCATCAGCAATCCCTGCCGCTTCGCGGTCACGTCGAGACCTTTCTGTAGGTCCGAAAGGTGGCTTGGAAACAGGCGGTCCAGCATCGGGAGGGCTCCGAGTAGGAGTATCGGAGGGGAAAGAGAAAAGGAGAGGGGAAGAGGGAAGAGGCGGCTCCGAATTCCTTTTTTCCCCTTGCCCCTTCCCTTTTCCGGTCCAAAGCGTAGAAGGTACGGTGCCCCTCGCCGCTCCGCTTCTCGCCTGGTACGACGTCCACCGGCGCGACCTGCCCTGGCGACGGACGAAAGATCCCTATGCGATCTGGGCGAGCGAGATCATGGCCCAGCAAACCCAAGTCGGTACCGTCATTCCCTACTGGGAGCGGTGGCTCGCGCGCTTCCCGACGGTCGAGGCGCTCGCTGCGGCGGACGACGCGGACGTGCTCGCGCAGTGGCAGGGCTTGGGCTACTACCGACGGGCGCGGCTCTTTCTCGCGGGCGCGCGTTGGGTCGCCGAGCACGGGATGCCCGTCACAGCGGCGGAATGGAAGGCGGTGCCGGGGGTTGGGGCGTACACCGCCGGCGCGATCGCCAGCATCGCGTTCGGCGATCCCGCGCCGCTCGTCGACGGCAACGTCGAGCGGGTCTACGCGCGTCTGAACGACGACGCCTCCGCCGACGCGGCCTTGCACCGCGCCGCCTGGGCCTGGGCGACACGCGCCTTGCACGAGCCGCGGCCCGGCGATTGGAATCAAGCGCTCATGGAGTTGGGCGCGACCGTCTGCACGCCGAAGAATCCGGCGTGCGATCGCTGCCCCCTGCAGACCCACTGTCTTGCCTATGCCCGGGGCACCCAGGCTTTGCGCCCCGCGCCCGCAAAGCGCAGGGAGACGATCGACCTTAAGCAGGCAGTGTGGGTGCCCTTTTACGAAGGTTCGTATGGCATGCGCCAGATCCCGGCGGGCGAGTGGTGGGAGGGCATGTGGGAGTTTCCCCGGGCGCCGCTCGCCGAGGAGACGGTCCTAGAGGATCTCGTGGGGGAAGGATGGCGGCAGGAGGCGGGCGTGGTGCGTCACGGCGTCACCCACCACCGGATCGAGTTACGGGTCTCCCTCGTCCGTTGCGAAGCGCGGAACCCCGAACTCTCCTGGTTTCCCGAAGAGGCGTTGAAGGAGCTTCCCATTCCGACGCCCCAGCGGCGGGCGCTGGCGTTGGCGAAAAAGCTTTAGGTCGCCGATTGCGAGGGCGTCCCGCTCTCATCCTTTTCGCGGGGAGAACAAGACGGTCTCGCTGTGAAGGAGTATCCTGACTCCGCGTCAATGACTACCGCATCCAACACTCGGGATCGGCTCGGGATCGAGAAGGCTCCGACGGGGATCGGCGGTTTCGACGAGATCACCGGCGGCGGCCTGCCCAAAGGGCGCCCTTCGCTTTTCTGCGGCACGGCGGGCTGCGGCAAAACTCTCTTTGCGATGGAGTTCCTCGTGCGCGGCGCGACGGAGTTCGGAGAGCCCGGCGTGTTCGTCTCGTTCGAGGAAACGGAGCGCGACCTCGCCCAGAACGTCGCTTCTCTCGGCTTCGACCTACCCGACCTTATCGAAAGGAATCTCGTCTCCGTCGACCACATCGTCGTGAACGCCGACGAGTTCGAAGAGGCGGGCGAATACGATCTGGAAGGCCTCTTCGTCCGGCTGGGCTTCGCGATCGATTCGATCGGAGCGAAGCGGATCGTGCTGGACACGCTCGAAACCCTTTTCGGCGGCCTAGATAATCAGGCGATTCTGCGAAGCGAGCTGCGCCGCCTCTTCTACTGGCTCAAAGAGCGTGGCATTACCGCCGTGATCACCGGCGAGCGGGGCGAGGGGCAACTCACCCGGCAGGGGCTCGAAGAGTACGTCTCGGACTGCGTGGTGCTCCTCGATCACCGGGTCAACGACCAGGTGAGCACGCGCCGCTTGCGCATCGTCAAGTACCGCGGCTCCCTGCACGGCACGAACGAGTATCCCTTCCTCATCGACGAAGACGGCATCACCGTGCTTCCGATTACCGCCACCGGCCTCGAGCATGCGGTCTCCGAGGTGCGCGTCACCAGCGGCGTGCCCGAACTCGATGCGATGCTCGGGGGGCGGGGTTTCTATCGGGGGAGCTCCGTTCTCGTCTCGGGTGCGGCGGGCACGGGCAAGAGCACGCTCTCGGCGCACTTCGCCCACGCGACTTGCGTGGCGGGCGAGCGCTTCCTTTACTTTGGTTTCGAAGAGTCGGCCGCGCAGATCGTGCGAAACATGGGCACGATCGGCATCGACCTGAAGCCGTATCTCGACGCCGATGTTCTGCGGATCAACTCGTCGCGGCCGACGAACTATGGGCTGGAGATGCACCTGGCGATCATGCTCAAGGAGATCGAACGGTTCAAGCCCGCCGGCGTGGTGATCGACCCGGTCACGACCTTCCTGGCCGCAGGAGAGGCGAGCGACGCCGAGACGATGCTCATGCGCCTCGTCGACTACCTCAAGGCCCAAACCATCACCGGTTTCTTCACGAGCCTGACCCACGCCGGGAGTGCGGCGGAAACGAGTTCGTTGGGCTTGAGTTCTCTGATGGACACCTGGCTCCTCGTGCGCGACATGGAGTCGAACGGCGAGCGAAACCGCGGTCTCTATGTCATTAAGTCGCGTGGCATGGACCACTCGAACCAGGTTCGGGAGTTTCTGATCACGGGAGACGGCGTCCGCCTCCGCGAGGTCTACGTCGGTCCGGAAGGTCTGCTGACCGGCTCGGCGCGTACGGCCCAAGAGGAACGCGATCGCCGCGACGCCCTACGGGCGAGCCATGCGGCGGCGAAGCGACGTTCGGACGCCGAGCACCGGATGCGCGCGATCGAAGCGCAGATGACGGTTCTCCAGGCGGAGTTGGCGGCGGAACGGACCGGCTTAACGCAGGCCGAAGCCGATGAGGCGGCGAACTCCGAAGGGGCGCGTCAGTCTCGCCTTGAAATGGCGCGCGCTCGTGGCATGGAAGTTGCGGATTAGAGAGATGGACGACCCCAAAGACGCAACGGAAGGCCTCGTGGTCGCACCCACGGAAGCAGGGAAGGTGGTGCTCCGGCTTTTCGTCGCCGGATCGACGCCGAAGTCCACGCGCGCGGTCGCTAACCTGCGCGCGATCCTTGAGGAGCATCTCTCCGACCACTACGAACTCGAGGTGATCGACCTTTATCAGCAACCGGAACTTGCGAAAAAGTACGGTCTTTTGGCCGCACCTACCGCGCTGAAGACCGACCCTCCACCCGTGCGCCGTATCATCGGGGACATGTCGGACGAATCGCGGGTTCTTGCCGCGCTCGACCTGATCAGGCAGGCACCATGAACGCGACGGAGCGGACGCTTGAAGAATTAAAGGAAGAGAATCGCGAGTTGCGCGCGCGTCTTCAAGAGGCCGAGCAAACGATCGAGGCGATCCAGGGTGGGGAAGTCGATGCCTTCTTCCGCGACGAGACGGTCGTCGCGCGAGGCGACGCACTACGGCCTTACCAAGCGTTTGTCGAGCAGATGCAACAAGGAGCGGCTTCGCTCGATCTGCAGGGCACGATCCTCTACGCAAACCTGCGTTTCGCGGAGATCGTCGGCCGCCCGCTTGAAAAGGTGATCGGCGCGCGGTTTTCCGACCTCGCCGCCAGCCCCGCGCTGGCGGCGGCGCTGCTCAAGGAGGCCGGCCTCGGCTCCGCACGCGCCGAACTGACACTCGACAAAATCGCCCACACGGGCGTTCCCTCGTTCGTGGCGATCCAGCGTCTCGAGGAGCAAGGGGGACCCGATCTTTGCATGGTCGTCACCGACCTCACCGACATCGTCGCCGCCCGCCTTCTCACGAGCGAGCTCGAGGACAAGGTCCGCGAGCGGACGCGGGCGCTCGTCGCCAAGAACCAAGAGCTGGAAGGCTTCACCTACTCGGTGTCGCACGACATGCGGACGCCGCTTCGCGCGATGGTCTCGAACGCCGCCATCATCGTGGAAGACGAAGGCGAGCGACTCAGCGACGAGGGACGCGCGGGGCTCGGCCGCCTCTCCACCGCCGCCGTAAAGATGGCGAAGCTGGTGGACGATCTGCTTCAGTACGCGCGAATCGGGGTTCGAGAGCTTCATAAATCGCCCACCGACCTTGCCGAACTCGCCGAGCAGGTCCGAAGCGAGCTCTCGTCCGAGTTCGGACCCGTGGATCTGGTCGTGACCTTGCCACCGCGCACGATCGTCGAGATCGACGCCCGAATCTTGGGCATGGCGCTCCACAACCTCTTCGATAACGCCTCGAAGTACCGCAAGAAGGGGGAACCCGCGCGGATCGAGTTCGGCATGGAGTCGCGCTTCGGCGAGCGCGTCTTCGTCGTTCGCGATGGGGGCATCGGCTTCGATATGGCCTACGTGCACAAGATCTTTGTGCCTTTCGAGCGGCTTCACCGCGACGCGGAGTACCGGGGCACGGGCATCGGACTCGCGAACGTCAAGCGCGCGATTGAGCGTCACGACGGCCTCGTCTGGGCCGAGAGCGCGCCCGGAGAAGGGGCGCGCTTCTACTTCACGCTGGGCTAATCGCGGTACTCGAGCTCCGCGAGGAGCCGAGGGTTCTGCCGCCAGCCTTCCGAGACCTTGACGTGGAGCGCGAGAAACACCTTGCGGCCGAGGGTCGATTCGATCTCCTCCCGCGCCTTGGTGCCGATCGCCTTGAGGAACTGGCCGCCCTTGCCGATGAGGATGCCTCGTTGAGACGCCTTCTCCACGAGGATCGTCGCCTCGATGCGCAGGGTCTCCTCGGACTCGTCCCAGTCTTCCACGAGCACGGCGGTCGAGTGTGGAACCTCCTCGCGGGTGGCCTGAAGAATCTTCTCGCGCACCAACTCGCTGGCGAGCACACGGCTCGACTGGTCGGTGAACTCGTCCGCGTCGTACTCCGCCTCGCGCTCGGGCAGGCGAGCGACAATCAGCTTGATCAGCTCGTCGACGTTATCGCCCCGCGTGGCGGTGGTCAGCATCGTCTCGTCGGTGCCGAACATCGCCTCGTAAGCGTTCACGTTTCGCTCGACGTTCTCCGCCTTGAGCAGGTCCATTTTGTTTAGGCAGAGAATCGACTTTTTGTCGATCACGTTCGCCTTGAGCATGTCCGCGATCTGCTTGTCGAGTTCGCCCGGGTGGTGCGAGCCGTCGGCGACGTACACGACCACGTCCACGTCGATAAGCCCCCCGCGTGCCTGCTCGACCATGGAGCGGCCGAGGCGATTGTGAGGCTCATGGATGCCCGGCGTGTCGACGAAGGCGATCTGCCAGCCGTCGCCGTTGGCGATCCCAATCGCCTTTCGCCGCGTCGTCTGGGGCTTATTGCTGACGATCGAGACCTTCTGACCGACGATCCGGTTGAGAAGGGTGCTCTTGCCCACATTGGGCTTGCCGACGAGGGCCACACGGCCAGAGCGAAAAGGAGGGTTTGGCAAAATGATCTTGGGTTCTAGGATTGCGGTCTCAAGTTTCAAACGAAGGCTTACGACTTGAGACCGCGATCCGGCTTACTGTCTCTTCCTGAAGACGACCGAAATTCCCAGGTCGTCGCCGCCGGAAGGCGCGGGCGACTCGGAGGGCGCGTACGCGGCACCGCCCCGATCGTCGTGATCGCGTCCCCGTCCACCCCGGCGTCGCCGACGCTTCCCGACCTGCCCGGGCGCTTCTTCGGCTTGGGCGGGCTCGGAACTCGCGGCCGCCTCGGCTTCGGGAGCGGGACGCAGGAACCACTCGTCGGCGCTCTCCTCACCCTCGGCGCCGCCGATAAACTCGCCGAGCTTCATGATCGGCACGTCGAAATCGGCCGCTTCCCGGCGCACGTTGAGCTCGCGCGGAGGCAGGCTTTCCACGGTCAGGGCTTTCGCCGGATCGGTGGAGAGCAGGTGCTCGACCTCCGCGCGGGGACCGACGAGGAAGCTATGCGTTGCGCCATCGACACCGATGAATCGCAGATTCGCGCCGTCCATCGGAACCCACGTCTTGTTCACGAGGTCGTACGCCGCTTCCTTGCCCGGCAGGGCGACCGTGCGTCCGCCGGTGCCCCGGCAGTGAACGGTGAGGAACGGCGGACGTACGTGAACCACGTCGTCGGAGAAGTCCCACACGTGAGCTCCCGCCATCTGAGCAAGGGCGCGCACAAGGGCCGGAGTGACCTTCGGCTCGCCGAGGAACACGCTCGTCCAGCGTCCCTCGGCCGGTCCACCGCCACCGAAGTCGCGAACGACGAAGCTTGGCAGGCCCGTTTGGGTGTACTCGCCCAGCACGGTCGCGTCCTCGGGGATCGCGAAATAGGTGGGTTCCAGCGCCGCGTTCCCGCTCAGGGTGCGCTCGGAAAACGCCTCGGTGAGCGGATGGCGGCGGTTGAGGAGGGTCGTACCGGCGCGGCTTGCGAAGGGTTGGGGCTTCAGGGCGATGCCCGTGACCTCGCGCGCCCGCTCCAGGGAGTCGCGGCCGGCGTCGAAGAGGCCCGCCGCGTAAATCCAGAACAGCACCTTGCCGTCGCGCTGGAGTCGCGTTTTGATCGCCGCGCGCGTTTCCGGCCGAATGTCCCACGCATTTAGGAACACGTAGAGCTTCGATTCGGGGAATCGCTCCCGGTGCGCGAGGTCGCTCAGGAGGTAGAACGCCGCCGAAACGCCCGCGCGAAGAATCGATTCGCGCACGTCCTGTACGAGTAGCTCGAAGGCGTCGTCGTCGACGAGGTAGGCCAGCGCCCGCTCGTCGATGAACACCGCCACCTCGGGATCGCCCATCGGGGTGCCGAGACGCAGGGTGAGCGCTTCGAGCACGCGGTTCGCGCGATCCCACACGGAGTTCGAGCGGAGCGAGCCCTCGCCGCCGCCGTCGGTCCACTGCACGCCCATGCCGTGCGCGAGGGCCGCCCCGACGCCGCGCCAGTGGAGGCTCTCCAGCGCCTGCGGCGTTTTCAAGACCGGATTTCCCGGTTCGTCCTCGAGGTGCAGGTTGCCGCCGAGGGAGGTGCGATAGTCCTCGACGCTGAGATACAGCTTGCCGTTAAGGGGGAACGAGTCGACGGGCGCGGCGAATGCGGCGGAGCCGCCGGCCTCTCGCGACGCGTAGCTCGGCGGACCGGCTACAAAGTCGATCTCCGGGGTGCGCATCACCTTGCCCAGCGCGAGGTGACCGCCGGAGGGATGGCTCCCTTCCAGCGTATCGCCGTAACCGACACCGACGAGCACGCAGCCTTCGCCTGCCTCCTTTACCGCCATCGCGAGGTCCGCGAGGCGTGCGGCGGTGACGTCGGAGAGGAACAGATGGTAATCGACCACGCGCCGTCCACGCCTTCCGGAGCGGATAAAGCGGTCGCCCGTGCGGGCCGCGTCGGCGGCGTCGGGCGGGGTGATCGAATCGAACCGCGCGCCGCCGTCGAACCACGCCGCGCGGAGGGCCACCACGTCGTTGCCGTAGCGGGTGCGCGCCCAAGCGCGAAACTTCGTCGCCGCCGCCGGGCTCGTGTCGTAGCCCTCGGCCTCCGGATGGTGCCAGCCCCGGTCGAGTTGGACGCCCATAAGACGCGGGTCGTCCTTGAGGCCCTTCACCAAGCCTCCGAGCGCCTTGGCCGCCTCACCCCAGAAGGCGTCGTCGCACACGCTCGGCGCGGCCTCGCGCCCGTCGGTTCGGCGATACAAGGCGTTCGGGAAACGCCGAGTGAATTCGCCGGGAACCCGGAACTCGATCGAGAGGATGACCTGCGCGTTGGCATCGGCCTCGGCCGCCTTTTTCAGAAGAGCGGAGGCGCGATCGACCGCCTCTCCGACGGCTTGCGCATCGACGGAAAGCGGGAAGCACAGGACGTGAAGATGGACGCCGTCGACGGCCGCCATGCGAACCTGCTCGAACGTGAGACCCTCCTGGCGTGGACCGGCAGGATCGCCTCCGAACGCGATGGCGGGGAAGGCCCGTCCGTCACGCACGAGAACCGGAACGCCGCCGCGCAGGACGACCTGCGGCGCATTGGGCGGAATCGCGATCGGCGGCTTGGGCGTCGGCTCCGGCGTTTTGCCGGAATGGCGGGGTTCCGAGGCGGGACCTTCGAGGAAGGCGGTCGGGCTCTCCTCGATCTCCTCGCGCTCGTTCCCTCCGCGTCGGCGTCGGCGTCCGCCACGATCCTCCTGCGCTTGCGGAGCTTCAGGCTCGTCCTCGTCGGTCG
>CAXUKB010000175.1:0-9636 GCA_964251345.1 uncultured Fimbriimonas sp.
CTTCCGGGAAGGTCATCCAGACGGCCATCGGGATCTCCCCGAAGATGAACGGGACGGCCTCGGCCATTCTCGCCTCCGTCATGCCGTCGAGCGCGTTTAGGATTGCGGCCGTCGAACTCTCGATCGAACGCACCGCGTCCTCCCGCGAGGCGGTGTCCTTGCCCGCAAGGCGAACCATCTCGGCGAACGCCTCGGGCGATTTAGGCAACGGCAGCGGTTCGCCGCGGAGGCCGATGGCGAAGGCCTCGTTCGCCGATCCACAGTGGCCGACGATCCAGAGCGGCGATCGGGCGGTCGATGAGGGCGACCAAGCGAGCCGGTCGTCGGGGACGTACGACAGCGACTTCAAGAGGTCGGCCGACGCCCGCTTAACGGCATCCTTCGTCTGGGCAATCTGAGCGTTTGAGTTCATGATCGACAGGGGGTCGAATGGGAAGCCGTCCATTCGACAAGAGGGACATCGATCCCTTTCGATCGCCTTCGAACCCTCCCGATGACGCCACAATCCAACCCAAGTTAGGCTAATATACGGTTAAATGTTGCCCCTTCTGCTCATGGCCGCGCAGACTCCTTTGAAACTCACCGCCCAGGAAGACCACGACCGCGTGCTGAAGGCACTCGGCATCGCCGCCCTTCGTCCCGGAAAGGACGGCATGAATCCGAAGGCCGCGAACTACGCCAACACCGACGAGGCGAAGGCGAATCCTTACCCAGCGATTCCGAGCGTGCTGACGTTCAAGGACGGCAAACCGGTCGAGAACGCGCGCGACTGGAAGCGACGGCGCCTCGAGATCATGGAGGACCTCGACCGCGAGGTCTACGGCCGGACGCCCAAACGAACGCCCAAAGTCGTCTGGGAGGTCGAATCGAAGGAGTCCGAAAAGGTCGGCGACGTCCCGGTGGTCACCAAGCGGCTCGTCGGCCACGTGGATCACTCGGCCTGTCCTTCGATCTCGGTGGACATTCGCATGACGCTGACCACGCCGGAGGGCGTGAAAGGCCGGGTGCCGGTGATGATGGAGTTCGGCTTCGCGATGCCGCGGCGCGCCGGAACGGCGGTCGCGCCGAGAATGCCCGCGCCTCCCGGCCCGACGTGGCAACAGCAGGTGCTCGCCAAAGGCTGGGGGTACGCCGTCCTCGATCCGAACAGCGTTCAAGCCGACAACGGCGGCGGGCTGACCCAAGGCATCATCGGGCTGGTCAACGAGGGGCAACCGCGCCGACCGGACGACTGGGGCGCGCTGAAGGCGTGGGCTTGGGGCGCGGCCCGCGCCTTGGACTACTTGGAAACGGATTCGGCCGTCGACGCGAAGCGGGTCGGCATCGAG
Organism: uncultured Fimbriimonas sp.; assembly: GCA_964251345.1. GTDB lineage: Bacteria > Armatimonadota > Fimbriimonadia > Fimbriimonadales > Fimbriimonadaceae > Fimbriimonas. The sequence goes on from CAXUKB010000175.1 coordinate 1,329, forward strand.
GGGATTTCACGCTACGGCAAGGCGGCGGTGGTCACGATGGCGTACGAGCCGCGCTTCGCGATCGCGTTCGTCGGCTCCTCGGGCCAGGGCGGCGCAAAGATCTGGCGGCGCGACTTCGGGGAGACGCTCGAGAACGTCGCCTCCTCGGGCGAGTACCACTGGATGGCGGAGAACTACGTGAAGTACGCGGGGCCCCTCACGCCCGCCGACCTACCGGTCGATGCCCACGAGTTGGTGGCGCTCTGCGCCCCCCGGCCCGTCTTCGTGGGCGTCGGATCCCTGAACGTCGAGGGCATCTGGATCGACCCGACGGGCACGTTCATGGCGACCTCCCTCGCCTCGCCGGTGTATCGTCTCCTCGGCCGCAAGGGACTCTCGACCACGACAATGCCCCCGGAGGGGACTCCGCTCATCGACGGCGACCTCGCGTTCAGCCAGCACCACGGCGGGCACACGAACGGGCCGAACTGGCCCACATTTATCCAGTTCGCGAGCCGCTACTGGGACCGTTAGCCGCGAAGCGGTCCCGACGGCAGGGCGTTCGGCCGCTCGTGGCTTTCGTCGTTCTCGGGCTTCACGGCTCTAGCCGTAGGTCGGACGCTGGGGCCATCCGTCGGGAGAGTCCTCGAAATCCTCTTGGCGCCCGTACGGCGTCACGTCGAGCAGGCGGTACGCGTCGGTGAGGGCTTCGCAGCCGCGAGCGTAGGTCGAGTAGGTGTGATACACCTCGGTCCCCTCGCGGAAGAAGACGCTTAGGCCATGGTCCTCGCCTTGAACGCCTTCGGGTCCCCGGCGGGCGAGGAGCGCCTCCTTGCCCGCGTAGTTGTAGTCGATGGGCGCGACGCGCTCGTCGTGCGTCACATCGAAGTCGTAGTTGAAGTCGCTTCCGAACGAGGAGACCCAGGTTCGCGTCCAGCCGCGCTCCGCCTTGTACTTTTGGAGCTTGGCCAGCGGGGCACGGGAGACGAGGGCAAAGGACGTGTCGCGTTCGGCCAGCAAGGAAAGATCGCCAAGCGCGTCCACGAAGCCGGTGCAGCCGACGCAGCCTTCGTCCCACTCGGGATCGAACATGAAATGGTAGACGATGAGTTGGCGACGTCCCTCGAACAGGTCGAGCAGGCTGACTCGGCCTTGCGGAGCGTCGAACGCATAGTCCTTCTCGATTCGGACCATCGGGAGGCGACGTCGTTCGGCGCTCACCCGATCCATCTCTTGGGTGAGCGCCTTCTCCTTTTCCAGGAGGCGAACGCGGGAGGCGCGCCACTCGGTCGGAGTGACGACCGCGGGCTTTGGGGCGGTTGAGGCTTCCATCTTTAATCTATGTCACCGGCTTGCTGCCGGTAAGGGGCGTGTTCCGAACGTTCTTTGGCCCGTTCGGACGTAGGTCTGAACGGGCGGGTCGTCCGAGTTTCTAAACGGCGGCGCCGGCCATCTCACGCCGAATCTCTTCCGGCGAGACGATCCGCTTCGTCGTCGCGATCGACCATTTGTGGCCGAAGGGGTCCGCGACGATGCCGTAGCGGTCGCCCCAGAACATGTCGCCGAGCGGCATCGCCACCGTGCAACCCGCTTCGACCGCCTTCGCGAACACGGCGTCGGCATCGGCCACCTGCATGTGAATCGAAACGGGCGTGCCGCCCAGCGCCTGCGGGCTGGTGCCGCCGTACTCCGGAAACTCTTCGACGATGTAGACCGACGCCCCGTCGATCGTGATCGCGGCGTGCATGATTCGGCCGTCCGGCGTCTCCATCGCGCAGGGCGCCTCCGCGCCGAAGGCCTTCTTATAGAATTCGATGGCCGCCTTCGCGTCGCGACAGGTGAGGTGAGGCGTAATCGTCGTGGGCTCGTTCATGGTCTCTTCCCTTTGCGCCGCCCTTTCGGGCGGCGTCCTCTCCATGGTCGAACAGGGCGCCGGCGATTCGACAAACCCGCAACGAAGTTCGGCAATATTTAGTCGCCGTCGACGAAGCGGTCGATCGCGTCTGCTTGCTCGTCGAATGCCGAAGTGAAAGCATTATGAAAGGCCCGCGTTCGCGCCGCGCTCTCGGCCGCCCATCGACGCGTCTCCTCACGGCCGGTTCTCGCCTCGGTACGCATTCGTTCGTGTTCTTCCCGGATTTCGGCGATCCTTCGGTCGGACTCTTCTGCTCGTTCGCGCAGACGCTCACGCGTTTGGGCGAGTCGCTCGCGATGCGCCTCGTCCAGCGGTTCGATGCGGGCGATCGCTTCGGCGATCCGCGCGTCTCGTTCCTCGGGCGTCACGGGAAGGACTCCAGCCACGCCCGGAGCGCGGCCGTGCGGCGCCGGACCTTCGCAAGTCGGACCGCCCGCTCGGCATCGGCCTCGGTCAGTCTCGTCGAAAACTCGGCGACGGATCGTTCGAAGGATTCGAGCGACCTTCTCGAATCGAGTTCCGTCTCCTTCAGCAGATCGCTCTCCTTGGCGCTTGTCATGTTCTGGGAGATCGCCCCTCGAAGCGGCGCATCGCGAACCCAAAGCTCTCTCCTTCGAAGCTTCTTCCGGACGAGATCGCACACCTGCGCCAACGCCTCCGCGTCGAGGTCGTTCATCGCTCCAGCCGCTCCGCGATCTGCCGTAGAAGGTCGCTTTGCACGCGGAGCTCTTGGAGCAGCTCCTCGCGATAGCGCGCCTCTCTCTCCCGCGAGACGGCGATGTTCTCCTCCGACCGGCGGTGCGCCTCTTTGCGGCGGGCGTCCAGATCGTCCTCGGACGCGTCTTCCGGAAATCCGTCCTCGCGCAGTCGAGTCTTTCGACGCTCCTCGCGCTTCGCGTCCAAGTCTTCGCGGAAGGCGTTGAGCCGTTCTCGCGACGCCTTACTCTGCTCCCGAGCCTCCGCGTCGCTTTCGAGAAGCTGCCGAAGAAGGCGATTCGTCTCAGCGATGAGGTCGGGGTCGGCCATGGCGAAAGGTTACCGCCGCGCATGGTCAGCTCCCATTAAGCCGTCTGCGGCTTCCGCGCGACCAGTTCGACGAGTTGGTCGAGGCACTGATTCCAGCCGGTTTCGAAGCCCATCGCCTCGTGACGCTCTCGGTCGGCGACGCTCCAGTGGCGCACCGTTGCGGTGTAAAGGGTCTTGCCGTCCCGCTCTTCAAGCGAGATCACCCCGACCATGAACGGATTCGGCGTCGTTTGCCAGCCTTCCTTAAAGGCGTCGGTAAAGACGATCCGCTCGTTGGGAACCACCTCCAAGAACACGCCCTCGTTCCGGTACTCCTCGCCTTCGGGCGTCCGCATGACGGTCAGGCAGCGTCCGCCGGGACGGGGATCGACTTCGCAGACGGGCGTGGTGAGGGGCCGCGGCGCAAACCACCGCGCGAGAAGCTCGGGATCGGTCCACGCCGCAAAGAGCCGCTCGCGCGGGGCGTCGATCAGGCGAGAAATCGAGAGTTCACGGCTCGTCGCCAAGTCCGCGAGGCGCTGAAGGGAGTCTTCCATTCCGGTCGGAAGCCCCGAGTCTGTCGCGTCCTGGAACGACTCGTCGGTGGCAAACACCATCCGGCTCGTCAGCTCCGTCCCGCCGTCCCTCTCGGCGAACGTAACCGTGCACCGGGCCTCGGGACCCGGAAACGCCTCGTACCGCTCCGTGTGGACGACGCGCTCGTTCGGGTCGACCTCAAGGTAGGCGCCGCTAAAGGCATGCTCCGAGCCGTCGGGCGCTCGGCCGACGAAGCGGAAGGCGCCGCCGACGCGCACGTCGTTCTCGCACACCGTCATCGTCATGCCTTCGAAGGGCCACCACTTACGGATCTTGTCCGGCGAAGCGTAAGCCGTCCAGGCGGACGACGGCGAGGCATCGATGGAGACGGCGACCACGATCTCGCGGCCTTCGCGGTTGATGTGGGTCTTCGTCATCGCTCTACCTGACGGCCTTGGCCTTTTCGAGAAAGGGCACGTACATCAGAGGGCGAACCTCGACCGTCCCGGTTCGGGCGACCGGATGGCGGGCGGCGATCGCGAGCGCCTCATCGAGGTTTTCGGCCTCGACGATCATGTAGCCCGCGAGTTGCTCGCGAGTTTCCGCAAACGGACCGTCCGTGACGAGCCGCCTTCCCTCGCGCAGGCGCACGCTCGTCGCGGTCGACGTGGGCTGCAAGATGCCCGCGCCGACGTAGCGGCCGTCGAGCTCGAGCTGGTCCACCAGCCCTTCGCAGGCTTCGAGGCAGGCATCGAAGCTCGGTCCCTCGCGAAGGCCTTCGAGGGTTCGGTCGTCGTCGTAGATCAGCAGCATGTAGTTCATGATCGCTTTCCGTCCTTGGGTCGAACGACTTGGGTCAAAATCGACACGCTCGGGAGATTATTCGATGGCGGTCACGGAAGAGAGGGTCCACACGGCGGTGGACGAGGCGTTTCGAGAGGACTGGGGGCGCATCGTCGCAACCCTCATCCGGCAGTTCGGCGATTTCGAGTTGGCCGAGGACGTGGCGCAGGAGGCGTTCGCCGCGGCGCTCGCTCAGTGGCCCCGGGAAGGCGTGCCCGCGTCGCCTCGCGCTTGGATCGTCACGACCGCGCGTCGTCGGGCGATCGACTCGATCCGCCGTCGGGAGCGGCACCGCTCCATTCTCGAGTCGATCGCGGTCGACGAGCCCCAACCCGAAGAGACGAGCGACATCGCGGACGAGCGATTGCGGCTGATCTGCACCTGCTGCCACCCCGCGCTTGCGTTGGAGGCCCAGGTGGCGCTCACCCTGCGCATGGTCGGCGGCCTCTCGACCGAAGAGATCGCCCGCGCCTTTCTCGTGGAGGAGACGACCATGGCCCAGCGGCTCGTTCGCGCCAAGCGGAAGATTCGCGACGCGAGGATTCCCTACGTCGTGCCGGATCAGGCCGACCTGCCCGAACGACTCGACGCCATCCTCGCCACCGTCTATCTCGTCTTCAACGAGGGCTACGCCACCACCGGCGGCGAGGGCCGCGTCGACCTCGCGGAGGAGGCGATCCGGCTCGGACGCCAGGTGTGCGAACTTACGCCCGACCCCGAAGCGAAGGGGCTTCTCGCCCTGATGCTCCTTCACGAATCGCGACGCGAGGCACGCTTCGACGCCGCGGGCGAACTGGTGACGCTCGACGAGCAGGATCGATCTCGATGGCGAGCGGATGCGGTCGACGAGGCGCTCCCCCTGGTGGAGCGCGCGTTCGACGGCGAGGCGGGTCCCTACGCGATCCAGGCCGCGATCGCCGCCGTCCACGCCCGCGCTCCTCGGGCGTCCGACACCAATTGGTCCCAGGTCTTGATGCTCTACGGGCTGCTCGAGCGGCTGCAGCCGTCCCCCGTGGTCGCCCTCAACCGCAGCGTCGCGGTCGCGATGGTTCACGGTCCCTCGTCGGCGCTGCCAATCCTCGACGCTCTCGAGAGCGAGTTGGAGGGCTACCATCTGCTGCCCGCCGCCCGCGCCGACTTCCTTCGGCGTCTCGGCGACGACGTGGGCGCGGCCGCCGAGTACCGCCGCGCCCTGACGCTCGTCGGCAACGAGCCGGAGCGGCGCTTTCTCCAGCGCAGGCTCCGGGAAGTCACGGCGTCTTAGCGGCTTCTTCCCCCTTGGGCGGAACGAGGCTCACGCTGTCGTCGCGGTTGAACACCTCGCGGTAGCCGGTCGGCAGGACGTAGGCGCAACCCGGGGGCGCGTTTGCGGTCGCGCCGCGCGGCCAATGGACGACGACGCCGTTCGGCAGGGTGACCCGCGGACCCTCGAACGCGGGCAACGGATCGCTGCCGATGCCGGCGAAGGTCACCGTTCCTCCTTCGTAGTCGAGCAGAACCTTGAGGGGCGAAAGCAGATCGCGGCCGAGGAGGCCGACCATCCGCGACACGCTCGCCACGCAAATCGTGCGCTCTCCGAACGACGCGCCGCCCAGTCCCACGCCGGGCACGGTGTAGGTCCGCACTTGGTGAAGGCCGTCGTAGAAAGGGGCGGCGGGCGGCGTCCCTTTCGCCTTGCGCGCGCCCTTGAGAAATGCGGCGACGTCGGTGTGAACGAACGTGGCCGACGCGCCCGTGTCGAGCACCATCGGCACCGTCAAATTGCCTACCTCGACCGGCACGCACCATCCTTCGATCCTCTCCTCGAACGCGACTTTTTGCCTCGCCTCGGGAGGCGCGGTAAACCAACCGTCGGGTTCCGTTCCGGAGGGCCACAGACGAAGCGTGCGCTCACGAATGTCGATTCCGACCTTGTAATGCCGTAGAAGGTCCGCCCCGAGAAAGCCGTCGACCGGATCGTCCACCGGTGCGGCCGCGCTCTCGTCCTCTTTGTCCAGCGTCATCGTTCCGACGGGGTAGCCGCCGATCTGGGCTCCCTCGAGGGAGAGGCTTCCGTCTTCCTTGGGTTTCGCTCCGGCCGCCTCGAATCGGGCGTAAGCCCGGCGGGTCAGGAACGAACGCGCGCATCCGGTGTCGAGCAGAAACCACAGCGACTGACTTCCGATTTGCACCGGAACGCAGAGCCGCCCTTCGCGCCACGACAGGAGGATCGGGGGGCTCGCGCTTTGGGCGAACGGGAGGGCGAGCGTCAGCGACAGCGGAATCATAGGCTCGCGCCGTTATCGGACGCCCGACGCGAACGCCCGTAACGGCGTTTTCGCGCTATGCTGGCAGAATTGTTACCCTAACGGCCCTGCCCGATGCCGAGGAGAATGCTCGCGAAAAGATTTGAACCGAAGGGAGGACACGGGGGTTCTAGGGGAGCGTCGTGGAAGATCGGGAACTGGCGGCGAACGCGGCGAAGGGCGATAAGGCGGCGGAGGAGCGAATCGTTCGTCTGCTCTATCCGGGCCTCTACCGCATGTTGCGGGCACTCACGCGCTCGACGAGCGATGCCGAGGACCTTACCCAGCGGGCGGTGATCGCGACCCTTCGCAAGATCGGGGCCTACCGCGGAGAGGCTTCGCTTCGCACTTGGGCGGGCCACATCGCCCTTACCGGGTACGGGCGTTGGGCAAGGCGACGACGCCTGACGGCCTTTCTTTCGAACGACACGCCGGACCCGCGTCAGGGGCACGCCGAAGTCGAGGCCGCCGAGTCGCTTCGTCCCGCGCTGCTGACCCTTCCCTTTCCCATGCGCGAGGCGTTCCTGCTCTCCGCGCTTCAGGATCTCCCCCTTGAGGAGATCGCAGCGCTCCAGGGGGTGCCCGTCGGCACCGTGAAGTCCCGCCTCCACCACGCGCGTCTGCGCCTGCGCCAAAGGCTCGCTCCCGCGGGCCCATCCGCTACGACCGAGGAGATCCCCCATGTCGAACCCGCTTGATTCCATCGTCGAGACCCTTCGAACGGTCGAGCCTCGCTCCGAAGCGATCGACCGAACCCTGTCGACCCTTCGGCGCGGCCACCCGCCACGCTTGGTTCCCCTTGCCGCCGGCGTCGCCGTCCTTTCGGTCGTCGCTCTCTGGCCACACGGCAACGCGGGTGTCGCCTGGGCGCAGATCGCCGATCAGAACTTGCCCCTGCGGTACCACGAGACGTTCGTGATGATCGTCAAGGGCAAAGTTCATCCTCTCATGGAGGAGTGGGTCGACCGTCCCGCCGACTCCCGCCGAAGCCGAAGCTTCGTTACGAACCCCGGGATCAGCCTTGCCGTGGGTCCGGTGCGAGAACTCGAGTCGATCGAGACGCCCAAAGGCGAGTACTTCAGGCAGGAGACCGCCGCGACGTTCACGCGGAAGTCTCGTCCGAAATCGAAGTACGACCCCCGCTTGGCCACCAACATCGGTGGTCGAACCGGAATCGAACAGCTTCTGGGCAAAAAGGACATTCGTCAGCTTCGGATGGATGTGGGCGTCGAAACGCGGGTGGGCAAAGTAGACCGCTACGAACTCGACAGCCCGTCCGATGCCCGGGACGATCAAGCTCGCAAACCGTTTTCGGTGTACGTTCAATCCGGAACGAAGCGCATCTTGGGTATGGACGGGGTCGAGGCGAACGGCAACCTTTGGCAGATGACGATCGACTATCCGGAAGGATTTCCGAAACGGATTTTCGCCATCCCGCCAAGGGGCGTCGTAGCCGACGATCTCGATGCGCTCAACGCCAAGGTCGAGGCTCGGCTAAGCCGACCGATCGCGGTCCTTCGCGCGGGCGGGCAGACGGCGTCGCTCCGTCTCGTGGCGCAGGGCTCCAACAAGGAGCTTTGGATTCTTTGGTCCGGCGCGCGGCCGAACGGAGACCTCGTGCATCGGGTTCGGGTTCTCGGCGTCCAAAACGAAAGGGTCTACGGTGACTCGCTGTTTACCGCCAAAGGTTTTAACGGCCACCACGCGCCGTTCGGCGGCCACTCGGTTATGCTCGGCCGAAGGG
>CAXUKB010000176.1:0-9589 GCA_964251345.1 uncultured Fimbriimonas sp.
CACTCCCTAAAGACTCGGCGAGCCTCGCGCGCCCTCGGAGTACCCCGAAGCGCCAGCTACGGCACGCGCGGTCAACGCACGCCCCACACGGAGGTACGCAGAAGACGACCTCGTGCCGTGTCCCTCATCGAGTCAAGCGTCCGTGCGCGGCCGACGCCGTCCTTTGTCGAGGATGAAGAGTGTAACGTATCGCCACTCATAGCCCACGATTGTCGTGCGATCGAGCCTGGCTGGGAGTACGAGCTATCGCGCGGGTGGAAGCATCAACCTTCGTTGAATGGGCTTCAGAACCGGCATTTCTACGACGCGGGCAGCGCGAAGTAGAACGTGGCGCCCTTGCCCGGCTCGGACTCGGCCCATACCTGCCCACCGTGCCGCTCCACGATCCGCTTGACGTTGGCGAGGCCGACTCCGGTGCCCTCGAACGCTTCCGGTCCGACCAGTCGCTCGAAAGCCACGAACAGCTTGTGCGCGTGAGCCATGTCGAACCCAACGCCTTCGTCGCGCACGAAAAACTCCCCTCTGTCGCGGCCGACCGTGATCTTCCCGCCCTCCGGGGAGAACTTGAACGCGTTGTCCATGAGGTTGGTCAGCGCGTACCCCAGCAGGCTTGGGTCGCCTTCTGCCCGCATTCCGTCCTGGACCTCCACATGGCAGCGACGGTCCCAGCGACGGGCAACCTCCTCCCCGGTCCTCCGGGCCAAGTCGGTGAAGTCGACAGATTTCCTCCGAATGTCGGCCTTGGCGAGTCGGGCGAATCCAAGAAGGTCGTCGACGATTCGGGCCAGTCTGGTGGCGTTCGTCGCCTGGCGCTCCAGCGCCTCCCGCTCCTCGTCCCTAAGGCGTTCCCCTGCGTCCTCCAGCAAGATCTTGCTCGTCGAGACGATCGCCCGCAAGGGCGCACGGAGATCGTGCGCGACGCTGTACGAGAACTCGTTTAGGTCGCGGTTCGCGCGGGTGAGATCCTCCGTGCGTTGTTCGACACGTCGCTCAAGCGTCTCCTTCGCCTCTTGCAATCGCTCGTAGAGCACTGCGTTCTCGTACGCGACCGAGGCCTGCGCGGCGAAGGACTCGACCAGGTCCTGCTGATCCTGCGCGAAACGATCCTTCTCGGAGTGGCCGAACAGGAGGCCGCCGAGCACCCCGCCGTCTGTACCCCGGACCGGGACGGCTAGGTAACTCCGCACCGGAAGATGGCCCTCGGGCATGCCGCTAAAGCGCGGGTCCTCGGTCACATCGCTAGAGCGCACGACGCCCTCGCCCGTGAATGTGGGCGTAAAAAGCGCGGTCGAGCGGACGGGCGGAAAGTTCGCGAAAGCCTCACGCGAGGCGCCCGCGAGCACGTAGAGGCCGAAGCGCTCCCCTCCATCCTCGCCGCGAAGCTCGTCCGGCCGCGCGTAGAAGAAGGAGCCGAACTCCGCGCTCACCGCCTGGGTGGTCGAATCGGTGAGCGCCTGAACGATTCTCTCCGCATCGAGGTCAGTGGCGAGGGTGCGCGCGAACTCGTTGGCAATCTCCAACGTTCGCTGGGTCGACTTCTGGTCGTGGATGTCAGTGCAGGTGCCGAACCAGCGCACGAGGCCCGAATTCCCGCCTCGCAAGGGGATCGCCCGCCCGAGGAACCACCGGAAGGGGCCTTCCTTAGACTTTAGGCGGTACTCGGATTGAAACGTTTTGCCCTCCTCAACGGCGATCTGCCACGCGTCGAGCGCCCGGCTCCGATCGTCCGGATGCAACGCCGCGGACCAGGGGTCAGCATACTCATCGAGTCCGACGCCCGTGAAGTCCAACCAACGTCCGTTGAAGTAATCGCGCCGTCCATCGGGCCTAGCCGTCCATACCATCTGAGGAAGCCCTTCGGCGATTTGGCGATACTGCCCCTCGCCCTCACGGAGCGCGTTTTCCGCGGAGATGCGTTCGGTGACGTCGCGCGTCGTGCCCGCGACGGCCTCGACCTCGCTGTTCTCCCCGACCACCGGCACGAGGATGTAGTCGTACATCCGCCTTCCGTACGCGCCGTCGAACGGCACGACGCCGCGCACCGGCCGCTTCGTGGCGACGACCTGATCGATTTCACGGTCGTGCATCTCGGCGTGCCAATGCTCGTAGCCAAGCTCGATGCAGCGTTTGCCGATGGCCTCGTCCCACGTCTTGCCCCACATCCCGAGGAGCGAGGGGTTTGCGTAGATGAACCTATGGTCGAGGCTGCACACGTATTGGAGGTCGGGGGTGTTGGAGAGTACCGTCTCGTAAAGGCGGCGGCGACGCTCCGACTCAGCGACTATGTGCGCGAGTTCCTCCTGCTCGCGAATCCGGCTCGTCACGTCCCGGTAGAAGAGATCGAGGCCTTGGCCGGAAGGGTGAGCGTGGACTTCGATCCACGCGTCGATGTCCTCGCCCACATAATGGTGCTCGAACTCCTGCGGAACGCCGCTCTCCATCGCGAGCCGGTAGCGCCGCTCGAGGTCGGTCCCGACGGACCCCGGCCAGATCTCCGCGTGCGAACGTCCGACCGCCGCCTCCCGGTCGATTTTTGCGAAGGCCGCAGCGCGGCGATTCACAAAGACGATCCGTAATTCACGGTCGAGTATCACCACGCAGTCGGTCGTAACCTCCAGTGCTTCCCGTAGGCGATCCTCAAAGGGAAGGGCCGAAGCGCGTTCCTCGTTCATCCTTGTTGGCGGCCTCGGAAGGGGGCGAGCCTTCGTCCGCTCAGGGATTATGCCACCCCTACCCTTGCGATCAACCTTCGGCTCTCACGCGACCGGGAAGAGCGCTGCGGACGGCGTACCACACGCCGGGATCCCGTCTGTTCCCGGTCGCGAGCGCGACGTGCATGACCGGGCGCTAAGGTATCGGTACGTCACGTTCTGCGTGCTCGCGCGGTCCCAACGTCACTGCGCTAAAGAAAAAGTGCCCCCGAGATGACCAGGGCGGGTTAACTCTATCGGACGTCCGCCTCGGGATCATCGCCTCAGCCGTCAAGGCTCTGCCGCACGAAGGCACCTTCGATCGTTGAGTACAGATACGAGGACACCGACTCGATCGCCGCAAGATTCCGTTTACCGACTATCGCGCGACATGCCTTCTGGAATCTCGTCCGCTGCGCTAACAATTCGACGCAACGGCAGCAGAACACCGACGGGGCTAACGAAGGGTAGCGGATTCGTGTGGGTACGCCTGTAAGGCACGGTGAGCACTTGCGGTGCCCCTATATGAGAATCGCCGACGGTACGGAGCCGGCAACGACCTGCTCGCTCCATCGTTTAGGGGAACTCCCTGATCCGACGGAGAGTCGCACGAAATCCGGGCATCCGGCCCCTTCTCTCACGGGCCACGGAATGCCCGTTTCCACCCCTAATGACGGACCCTATTCTCGTTCACGATCCGGAGGGCCTCTCGGCGATAATCGTCGACCGCAGTTCAAACGGCACGCTCTTACGGCTTCGCTCTAGCGACGGCCGAGAGGCCTGGATCGACCCCGGCCTCGTCGACGGAGATCGCGTGAGCGTCTCGATCGGGGCGCTTTTGGAGAGCGCGGCCACGATCTCCCTCGTCGAGGAGCGCCTCGTCGTTGGCAAGCGCGTCGAGGACACGGGCGTCGTGCGCGTCCACAAGGACGTCGTCGAGTGGCCCGAGACGGTGCGCCTCGACACCGTCAGAGAGACAGTGGAGGTCGAGCGCGTCGCCGTGGGGCGCGTGGTAGAGGGCCCCATTGGAGTGCGCTACGAGGGCGAGGTCACGATTGTGCCGGTACTCGAGGAGCGACTCGTGGTCGAGAAGCGCCTCGTCCTCGTCGAGGAGATTTGGATCACCCGCAAGCGCGAGACCACGACGGAAGAGCGCACATTCACGCTCCGCAAGGAGCACGTTACCGTGGAGCGGGACGCTCCCGACACCTCAGGAAAGTAAAATGGCAGAGACCGTAGTAGGATTCTTCGATGACCGCGACGCCGCCCAAGGCGCGGTGCAGGACCTCATCCACGAGGGCTTTGAAAGAAGCAACGTAAGCGTGGTCGCAAGCGACGGCTCCGGTGGGACGGCGACCCACGCCGTCGACGAGCGCGGCAACCTCGCGGCGGCGGGCGCGAGTTCCGGCGTCACCTCGGGCGCGCTCGTGGGCGGCGTGGCCGGCGTGCTCATCGGCCTCGGATTCACCGTGCTGCCCATCGCGGGCATCCTCCTCGCTGGTCCCATCGCGGGACTCATCGCGGGCGCCGCCTCGGGCGCGGTGACGGGCGGCGTCGTGGGCGGGCTTGTCGGCCTCGGAATTCCGAAGGAGCACGCGGAGTTGTACGCCGAGGGCATTCGGAGAGGCGGCGCGTTGGTGACGGTGGAGACGGCCAACTCTTCGGAATCGGACCGGGCGCACCGCACGCTCGACCGGGACGGGGCAGTGGACATCGAGGAGCGTGGCGCGGCTTACCGCTCCGAGGGCTTTTCAGGCTATGACAAGGATGCGAAGCCCTTGGGAGAGGCAGAGATCGCCCAAGAGCGGGTTCGGTACGGAGTGAACGCAAACCCGGCCTCAGTCTCCGACGGTCCGTCGGGCGACAAGCTGGAGGTCGTTGAGGAAACCCTCCAGGTCGGCAAGCGCGAGGTCGAGACGGGCGGCGTGCGTGTGCGCTCCTTCGTCACGGAACGGCCCGTTTCCGAGCAGGTGACGCTCCGCGAGGAACACGTCGACGTACTGCGAACAGCGGTCGATCGCCCTGCGACGGCCGACGCGTTCCAAGCGGGCACGATCGAGATGAAGGAAGTCGCCGAGGTGCCCGTGATGGCGAAAGAGGCTCGAGTGGTCGAGGAGATATCGCTTGGAAAGACCGCGAGCGACCGCACGGAGACGGTGAGCGACACAGTGCGCCGCACGGACTTCGCCGTCGAGAGCCTCGGCGTGGGCGAGGCCTCCGGCACATCGAGCGGCGACGCGGGTTTTCGCGAGCACTTCGCCGCCGCGCACCCCGGCGACAACTACGAGCGTTATGCCCCGGCCTACGCCTATGGTCAGCAGATCGCAGGCGCCTCTGGAGGTGCCTCAGCGGACTGGTCGACGAACGAGGCCGCTTACAGATCAAGGTGGGAAGAGAATAACCCGGGGACGTGGGACACCTTTAAGGGCAGCGTTCGGCACGCGTTCGAGAGCGCGAAATCCAAAGACTAGACTCGCGATAAGAGTAGAACCCCCTGCACTTTGAAGCCCTCGGACCGTTGTCCGGGGGCTTCCTGTATCGTGCCGCCCGTTTTTACGCAACCGAGCGCGCACGAGCGTTACTCGCTCGTGCCTTGGAGCCATGAAACTCCTGAGTGGATTCTTCGGCCACCTCCTCCACATCGCATTCAACCTGCCCCCAGTGCGAGAACGCCGGCGGCAGGATTTATGCCGCACGGATATTAGTTGGAACTCTGTGAACTCTACTCCGTCTCAACTTTCTGCCTGCGCTCGATGACCCAACTGCGGTCTCCGAGGCGCTATACCGCCCGGTGTCGACGTTCGCGTCGATACGACGAGCGCAGGCCGGTCCGTGCTTACGGATGGACTCCCCTTTAGGCGCCCGCGAGCGCTGACCTCCTGCCACCGCAGAGCATTGCCATGCCCCTCGGTCGGCCTTCCTCTCGCGCAAAAACAAGGCAAGACCATGACCAACATCCTCGTAGGACTTTTCGAGAAAAGCGACGCCGCCCAGCAGGCGATCCAAGACCTCCTCGCGGCGGGCATTGACCGCAGCGCGATCGACAACGACGTCAGCAAGCTCTCGTCAATGGGCGTTCCTGCGCGCGAAGCAGGCCTGTACGCCCAGGGCGTTCAGAAAGGTGGCGCGCTCGTGACGGTCCGAGCCGACGCCAGCAGGGCGCAAACGATTCAGCAGATCCTCGATCGCGACGGCGCGCTTGACATCGATGCCGGCGGCGACAAGCTTGAGATCGTGGAGGAGCGACTGCAGGTAGGCAAGCGGGAGGTCGAGCGCGGCGGAGTGCGAGTTCGTTCGTTCGTAACCGAGAAGCCCGTGAGCGAGCAGGTCACGCTTCGTGAGGAGCACGTGGACGTACAGCGCGCTAAGGTAGACCGCCCCGCGACGGAAGCCGACTTTCAGACCGGAACGATCGAGATGACGGAGACGGCGGAAATCGCGGTCGTCGCCAAGGAGGCGCGCGTCGTCGAGGAGATTTCGCTGAGCAAGACCGCGAGCGAGCACGTCCAAACGGTCACGGACACGATCCGCCGGATGGACTTCGAGGTCGAGAACGTCGGAAGTGCCACGACATCTGCGTCGACGACCGTCGCGCAAGGCTCCACGGAGTTCGAGAGCCATCTCTCGCGCACCGCGCCGGGCGCCAAGTACGAGCGGCACGCACCGGCGTTCGAGTACGGACAGCAGCTCGCGCGCGATCCTGCGTTCGGGAGCTCGGAGTGGTCGAGCAACGAGGCCACCTACCGCTCGCGCTGGGAAGCCCGAAATCCCGGCACGTGGGACGAGTTCAAGGGAAGTGTGAAGCACGCCTTCGAGGTCGCAAAGAGCAAGGTCTCGGGCCACTAAAGGGGGATTTTGCCTTCGTCGTTTGGCCCGGTGGCTAATCTCGCGGCACAACTCGGTCTGCTCCGGACCCTAATCCGGAGTCAGTCCTCGGCCTGTCCCTTTCGACGGCCTCAGTCGGTTGCCAGGCCGTCAAGCGGCTGGGGCGCACCGATAACGCCTCGTTTTCGGGGCAGTCCCTCAATCACTGGTAAATGCCACAACGGGCGCGCTGGGAAATTGGTCGTGGCGACTGGCGACCAGGAATCCTTGCCGACCTAAACCGCTCAGTCCGCGGCATAGCGGTGGAGCAGGAGGTTTTCCTAGTACCTCGACGGTGCGCCCTCCTCGCCGGGGCCGACGTCGATGATCGACTCTCGCAGGCTCGCTTGCGGCTAAAAGGTGCCCCTTGATCGGTTGCCATATTCGCGTAGGGGGCTTGAAAACAGGTCTTCCTGCGGGGTGACCCTTCACGCGTGGAGCATGCGAGAGTCCGTGTTTCAGCGGAGAGCGTCGACGTCTTAGAGCAGGAGATCTTCAGGAAAACCGAGGTTCGATCGATAGGCGGATGGCAGATCGCCCAGATCGACTATGGCGGATTTGCGCCGGAGCGGTCGGATGCGGTCGTCGTGTTCCGAAAGCCGACGGCGGAGAACACTGGCCCACCTAGTTAGGCCGGCCAGCGAACCGGCGGCTTAGGCCCTCTTTCGTCGCTTGATGAGCCCCAGCGCGCCGAGGGCGATGGCGGCGATGGACGCGGGTTCTGGGCTTAGATTCACCGAGTAGGTGAGCGAGCCAGTGAGGCGTCGCGAGGCGAAGAAGGAGCCCGTCGAGGTGAACGGCGCGCGGTCACATGTCAGGCTCAGGAGGGTGATTTCGCTGCAAGCTTCTCGCCGGAGTCGGCGCCTTATGAGGGTTCGTCCGCCAACCGATGCGGCCACCTATGCCTGGCGGCGAGCTCCGCAAGGTGCTCCGCGTCGTGCCTTTCGAGCACGGACCGCCTGCGATTCGTCACGGCGTCGAACACGGGCCGGTTGCGGTACTCGCAAAGGTCGCCGATCAGGTACGCCGTGAGGTCGGCGTCGCCGCCGGGCGTGGAGGGATCGACCCGCACGCCGTTCGCGAACGCGAACGCGAACGCGATGAGGTCGAGGCGGGCGTCGGCGTCGTCCATGTTGCGGTCGTAATACCGCCTTAGCGGGAGCGCTTGCCCGGCTCGCCCGCCGTCCTCGCCAAGCAGGATCGCGAACATGGACGCCCACCGAATACACGAGGCCGCGAAAAGACTCGACGTCCTTCGCGCCGAGCCTATGGACGCCCTCGCCATCCTGTCGCTTCTGCGCCGCGCCTACCAAACAAGGCCGACCTTTACGGCGACCGGGCGATTCCGCCGAGCGACTACCGCAAGGACTGAAGCACAGCTTTGACGTCGCTGAGGTTAACGCCTGGACAGGCATTGGACCTTTAGGCTGCTTACACGCAGTTTTGACAAGCCCTAATCTTCTTCGTCAGGACGCTGGCGACATCGTCTGCCTCGCTCGAACTCGAGCCAAGTTCATGCGGCAACGCGCCGCTCCGGCCGAGGCTCCTTGAATCGCACCGATCTCCTCGTACGAGAGTCCTTCGGACCTCAGGATGATCGTTTCACGTTGACGCTTCGTGATTCGCTCTAAACCTTGGAACGTGTCTTCGAGGGTTTGTCGGGCCAACATCAGGTCCAGGGCGTTTGGCCGAGCGCAAGGCTCGGCGTCGACTGAGTTCGACTCGCCCTCGCCGTGCGTCGCCACCGTCTTTATTCGGCAGGCGTCGTGGCGAGAGGCATCGACACAGAGACGCTCGGCGGTTCGACAACACCAGGTGACGAACTTGCCGGGCTCCACCGCTTCGCGATGCTGGAATGCTCGCACACACACATCCTGAAGGAGGTCCTCCCGATCGTCCAACGTCCTGTACGGTGCGCGAGCCGCAAGAACTCGATGGACGGTCGGCGCCGCCCGCCGCCAGGCCTTCACGAAAGCATCCGGGGTCAAGATCGCGCTCCTATGGGTTTACGACTCCAGATTATCGGCAATCGTGACGGAAGTCTCTACCAGTCCTGTCATGCGCGGCTTGGAACGGCGCCTGTGATGCAAGTGGCCAGGGCGGCTTACCGACGACGTGCAGGCCTAGATCGCAGGCTCCGGGCAGGAGACTCGGCAAGGCGGTGTAGGCCGAAGCGGAAAGCTGCGCTTGAGCGCCCTTGGCATCGCTCTTAAGGTTGTTCGTCGTGGATCTACGTCGACGGGAAGCCTCGCCGTGTTGGTGGATGAAAGCGGACGACTTGGGCTCGGTCGCTCCCGAAGGACTTGCTTCGTCACGCAGGATGACGAGACTGACCGTTTCACTTTCTGGTCAGAGTGCCCTTCAAGGCGTCTCAGAATAGTGCGAAACGAACTATGTCTGACATTCCGGTCTGCCAGCCTGCAATCCCGACCGGATTCCCGACGCGAGGGGGTGCGAAAACGCGCGTTTTCCGGGGAGTTTCGGCGGCCGACCGGGCGAGCCTACGCCGCCCGCATCGCCGCCTCCTCGATCTTCGCCGAGAGTGTCTTGACCGCCCGGTAAAGCCCGCTCCTCACCGTGCCCACCGGGATCCGGAGGTTTGCCGCGATCCTCTCGTAGGCGTGCCCCTCCAGCCGCGCGAGGACGATCTCTTGGGGGCAGAGAGCGTTTACGGGCTCCAGCCTGAGTACCCCTTTCACCAGGAGCAGAGACTCGGGGATACTCTGTTTTCATGAGGGTCGGGCACCTGGTCGGTAAGACGGCCGTGCGAATTTCCGACGGCCGACGATTCACCGTGAGCGGACAATTCGGGTTCCGCAACGAGATGGGGCTCTATTTGCTGCCGGACCCCAAGGTCTCCATGCACGACGATCCCCTTTCCGTGAGCTTCGACGCTTTCGTCGGAAAGGAGAGGACGTTCCGGTTTGTCACTTGACCCGCACCAAAAGGAGCGTGGCTGGCTCGCTTGCTTCGCCGCCTTCGCCTCCAGTCGATCGTGCGCTTGGCGCCGGAGCATCGGCGCACACTCCTTGGGG
>CAXUKB010000177.1:0-9585 GCA_964251345.1 uncultured Fimbriimonas sp.
GGTCGTCACAGCGAGCTGTGCGGCTTTGTCGAGCGGATAGCCGTAGATGCCGGTCGAGATCGACGGAAGTCCAAGCGACGCGAGACCAAGTCCGTGCGCGGCGTCGAGCGAGTTTCGGTAGCAGGCGGCGAGCGCGTCGGCTTCGCCGCGGGCGCCACCCTTCCAAACGGGACCGGGCGTGTGGAGAATGTGGCGAAAGGGACTTGCCCCGCCACTCGTGACGACCACGGCCCCGGTCGGAGCACCGCTCGGAGCCTTCTCACGCAGCTCCTTAAGGAGACTGGGTCCGGCGAGACGGTGGACCGCCCCGTCCAGCCCTCCGCCCCCACGCATCCCCGTGTTCGCCGCGTTGACCACCGCGTCCACGTCCTGATCGAGAACGGAACCGCGCACGAGGACGATCTCCGTCATCGCTTTACGGCGTCGGCTTTGAGGTAGGCCTCGACTTCGAGCCGGGCATCGGGGTTCATCCGCATCGCGCTGGCTTTGAGGAGATCGAGAAAATGCGCGATCTCCTTCGTTTCCGCCGGATGGCCCGTGTTCGTCGTCGGTACGCCGGGCGTCAGAAGGCTGTCGCCGAGTTTCTTGCCGTCCGGGGCGACGACCGCATAGAAGGGAAGACCGGCGCCCTTGCCTCCTAGTCCCTCCATCACCTCCGCACCCCCCGGGTTTTCGAGCGCCTTCTTGTCTCCGTTCTCCATTACATCGAGATGAAGCACCACATAGCTTGCGTCGAAAGTCGGCTTGAGCTTCGGGTCCTCAAGCATGCGGTCGAACTTCTTGCACCAGCCGCACCAACTAGCGTGAAAAACGACGAGCACGTTCTTGCCTTGTCGCTGGGCCTGAGCGCGTGCGTCGGAAAGGGCTTTTGCGGCGTCGGGCGGCGCGGCGTGGGCGAAGGTGACGGCGAGGAGGGCGGCCCCAAGCGCGAAGCGTCTCATTCCTCTATTCTAAGCGATTCGGCTTGGATCCCCTTGAGAATCGCGCGAGCATCTCTTTAGCCCCGCTTAGGCGCACGGTGGAGTATAGTGTTCCCAGGCTACAGCGTTCAGATGACCGGTAAACCGACAGACGGATCGAGGGTTCTCCTCGTGGAAGACAACGCCGACGACGAGGCGCTGACCGTTCGCGCCCTTCGAAAGCTCGATCCCACGTGCGTCGTAGAGGTGGCTCGGGACGGGCAGCAGGCGGTCGACTACCTGAACGCCGTCGAGTCGCCGAAACCCGACCTTATTCTTCTTGATCTCAAGCTGCCGAAGCTGAACGGGATCGAGGTTCTGCGCGTGGCCCGCTCGAACGACACGATGCGGACGGTCCCTACGGTCATGCTGACGTCTTCCGACGAGCCGACCGATCTGATGGGCTCTTACGAAGCCGGCGCAAGCGGCTTTGTGCGCAAGCCGGTGGGTTACGAGGAGTATGTCGACGTGGTTCGTGCCCTCGGTCGATTCTGGCTCCAAGTCAACCTTCGACCACCGAACTAGCGGCTTCGCGACGATACGCGTTGGGAAAGGCGGTCATTTCTTTCCCGGTAACCTCTCGTTCGTGCAGACCGTCGCGATTCCTCACACCGACCTCGTCGTTCCGAGACTGGCGTACGGCTGCATGAGGATCTCCGGGAGTTGGGATCCCGCGAAGATCACCGCGGAGGATCGGGCCAAAGGGCGGATCGCCGTCCATGCCGCTTTCGAGGCGGGCTACCGTCTTTTCGATCACGCCGATATCTACGCGCAGGGAGAGTGCGAAAAGATCTTCGGCGAAGCGCTGAGCGAATCCGAGGAGCTTCGGCGACACGCCGTGATCGCCACCAAATGCGGCATCCGGTTTTCGGGCGATCCGAATCCCGACTCGCCCCATCGGTACGACTTTTCGAGGGCGCACATCCTCCGCTCGTGCGATCGATCGCTGGAACGCCTTGGAGTCGAGCGGATCGACATCTATCAGCTCCACCGCCCCGATCTCCTTATGGACCCGGACGAGGTCGCCGATGCGTTCACGACGCTCAGGGCGGCGGGGAAGGTCGATCACTTCGGCGTCTCCAATTTCCTGCCGAGCTTCGTGACCGCGCTGCAAGCTTCCCTCGACGCGCCTTTGGTCGTCAACCAAGTTGAAATCCATCTTGGAAGGCTCGACTGCCTTTATGACGGAACGCTCGACCAGTGCCTCACCCGGAAACTCTTACCGTTGTCTTGGAGCCCAATTGGGGGAGGCTGGCTTGGCGACGGCGGGACGGCGGACGATCCGAAGCAGCGGAAGATCCTCGAGACGCTTGACGAGATCGCAACGTCGAGGGGAGTGTCGTGCACCGCGGTCGCGCTGGCAAGGCTTCTTCGTCACCCTACGCAAATCGTGCCGATCGTCGGTTCGGCGAACCCTCAACGCATCCGCGACGCGGTGGCTGCCGACGCGATCGACCTGGGCCGCGAAGAATGGACTCGCCTCCTTGTCGCCGCCCGGGGCGAAGAATTGCCTTAGCGGTCAGCCGCCCGCGCCGCAACGAGGGCAGGCACGGACACGTGCGTCGTACTCGGTGTTGCATCGCGAGCAGACGACTCGCGTCGGCACCAGGACGACTTCGTCCGGCTCGAGCGCACGCCGTTCCTCTTCGTCATGGACCCGCTTGAGTTCGCTGAGGTCGTACGGATCGCGAGCGCGGAGGCGGGGCTTGATCCCTTCGTAAATCGCCCAGCCGCTCGCTAAGGTCGCCCCAAGCAGGCATGCAAACCCCAGCGCATTCGAGAAAACGAAGGCCGGCCCTGCGAGCAACATCGCTAATACGGCGAGGGCGAGAGCGCGGACCCACATCTCGGCTCTAGCATACATCGAAGAGCCCAGTGGGGCAAAATGGTAGACGGATGATCCGGGAGAACGTGGTGGCGCGGGAGATCGTGGGGGCGGCTTACCGCGTTCACGAGGCGCTCGGCCCCGGACTGTTGGAGTCGGTCTACGAGGCCGCACTCTCGTACGAGCTCGCGGAAGCGGGACTTCCTTTACGTCGTCAACATCCGATCCCCGTTCGCTACCGAGACGTGCTCCTTGCGACGGGCTTTCGGGCCGATCTACTCGTCGATGCGTGTGTGATCGTCGAGATCAAGTCCTGCCGCGAACTCGCTCCCGTTCATTTCCGTCAGCTCGACACTTATCTCCGTCTCGCGGACATTCGCCTCGGCCTGCTCCTCAACTTTGGTGATTGGCGGATGCGACGCGGCGTCAAGCGCATGCTTAACGGATTGTACGACGTGCCGGAACAAACGACGAACGAAGCCGCGTAACAAGGAATGAAGCCGCCCATGCTGACCCTCGCTTTCAAGGACCGACCCTACGCCGCCCCGGACCGGCAGGCGCTCTTCGAGAGCCTCGTTCGCGAGGCGTATCGTCCCGCATACGGTTTGGCATACCGTCTGACGGGAAACGCCGCGGAGGCGGAGGATCTCATGCAAGAGACCTTCGTTCGTGCCTTCCGCTTCTTTCACCGCTACGACGAAGGACTGCCGTTCGCGAGTTGGGTCTACCGGATCATGACCAACGCGCACATCGATCTCGTGCGCCGAAGGGGCAAGCTCAAGACCACGAGCTTGGATCACGGCGGCCATGAGGGAACGGGCGGATGGGACGTGCCCGACCCGGACAGCGCGCCGGATCGTGAGATGATGCGTGGCGCCGTGGACGACACCGTTCAGGCGGGCCTGATGGCCATGACCGCCGAGTTTCGCACCGCCGTTCTCCTCGCCGACGTCGAGGGGCTCGCCTACGAAGAAGTGGCCGAAATCATGCGCACTTCCGTCGGCACCGTTCGCTCTCGAATCCACCGGGGAAGAAAGCAACTTCGCGCTTACCTTGTGAAACACGCGCCCGAAACCTATAAGGAGATGGCGGATGAACTGTAAATCGACGGTCGAGATGCTCTCTGCTTACCTGGATCGCGAACTCGGCTCGGCCGAGCGAGACGCGGTTCGCGCCCACCTGGGAAACTGCGATCGTTGCCGCGCCGACGAGCGGGAACTCCGTGCACTTAAGGGATTGCTCCTTGGCGTTCGCGCACCTGAACCTGCGGCTGACTTCGAGCATCGTCTTCTCAGCCGTCTCCATGCCGAAGCCCAGACTCCGGTGAGGCCCTCGTTGAGCTTGCCACGCCTTCGTCCGCTGATCGTCGGGCAGTTCGGCGGCCTTGCGCTCGCCGCCGGTCTCGCCGCCGTCGTCCTCGCTCACGGTACGCCAGCCGAAACGTCGCGTCCGTTGCCGGCGCCAAGGCTCACCGACACCGTCGCACGGGTCGATGATCAGGTTTACGCTCAGCATAGCGAAGCTCTGTACTATGCGGCGGACAATGCCTACGGCGCGACCGTACTGAGCCCTTAGATCGATGCCGATCCGCGCCTTCGTCCTTGCGACGGTCCTTGGCTTTGGGCAGACTCCTCCGACGGCCGAGGATGCCCTGCGCCGCAGTCTCGAGCGGCACACTCCTTACAGCGTCGTCGCGATCTTAGAGCAACTCTCCCCGCGCGGTGGCGGTGGCTACGTTCGCCTACGAATGTGGCGCGATCCCGCGGGGCGCCGACGGACCGAGATTTTATCCCCGATGGATCTCCAAGGGCAGATTTCCGTCGACGACGGTACGACTTGGACGACCTACTTTCCCGATGCGCGGCGAGTGCGTTCTCACCCCTCCGCCTTGCTGGTGCCCGACGATCTCGACACTCGTTTCCGGCTCCTGCGGCGGAACTATCGGCTTGAGATCGACGAACGAACGGTCGTCGCCAACCGGAATGCCCTCCGCATCGTCGCCCATCCTCGGGCGACCGACCTCGAAACGCGCCGCTTCTACATCGATGCCGCGACGTTCATTCCTCTCAAAGCCGAATCGGTGAACGAGTTAGGGGGCGTCACCGTCCAGTTCGCAGTTCGAAAGGTCGATTTCCCCGCTCACCTCGATCGAAACACCTTCGATGCGCCTCAACCGCAGGGCGTAAGGCTCGACAAGGCAAGTCCCCCCGTTGTGCTCCACGACCTCGAAGAAGCGGAGCGTCGGCTGGGTTTCCGTGCCGTTTCGCCGTCGCATTTGCCCATGGGTTTTCGTACCCTGGGCATGGAGGCGGTCGATTGGCATGGAATGCGTCGCCTCGTCGTACGACTCACGGATGGACTGGTGCCGCTGTTCGTGTACCAGTCCCGTCCGTCCGAAAATCCGCCGCCTCCTCCCCCTCGTCCGGGCGATGAGCCGAAGACGTTTCGAGACGTGGGAGACTTACGGGTCGAGGTTCGGGGCGACGCGCCGATGGCGGTGCGGGAGCGCATTCTCGCCGTTTACGTTCGGTCACTTTCGGCCGTTCGCTCCACACCTTAACCGTCTTTTCGGCGCGTCCCGCAAGCCTGCTTCGAAGGGACTTTCGTCCTAAGTTTCGAAAGACGAAACCATTCGCGGAACCCGTGCGTTTATCCCACTACAGCGCGCCGCACGACGGTCGGCGCGGAGTAGGAATCCGGTAGAAATGGATCAACCCATCCGAACAAACAAAAGCGTCTATCTCACCCTCGGCGCAGGCTTCGGCCTCGGAGCCGTCTGTATGGCCGGGGTCTTCTCGGGTCGTATTCCTCTTGCCGCGACGGCGCAGGCCGCGCCGCAAAGCACCAATGGCTCTTACCTAAGCGCTGGCAAGCCTCAGCTTGCCAGCGGGCTGGTCACCGGGCTTCCGGAACTGCGAAGCCTCGACTCTTCGTTCCGCACGCTTGCCCGCGAGGTCGGTCCGGCCGTCGTCGACATCAAGGCGACTCATGGTGGGGATGGAGGGGGGCAGGTGGCCGTCGCGCAAGGCGAAGGGTCGGGCTTCCTCGTTTCGGGCGACGGTTGGATCGTAACGAACGATCATGTCGTCGACGGTGCGAAAACGGTGACCGTCACGATGAAGGACGGCCGTACGTTCGAAGGAAAGGTCACTCCATCGAACGACGATACGAGCGACGTCGCGGTGGTGAAGATCGAGGCCAAAGGGCTTCCTTACCTCGGCTTTGCGGACAGCGCAACGGTTGAACCGGGCGAGTTCGCGATGGCGGTCGGTGCGCCTTTTGGTCTCGAGAACACGGTGACGATCGGCCACGTCAGCGCACTTGGCCGAAACACCAACATTGGGGGCGAAGGTCGTACCCGTGGTTATTCCGACCTCATTCAGACGGACGCCGCGATCAACATGGGCAATTCGGGCGGTCCGTTGGTGAACGTGGACGGACAGGTGATCGGCATGAACACCGCCATCTACAGTCCGACCGGCGGTAGCAACGGGATCGGGTTTGCGATTCCCAGCAGTCAGGTTCGGCTGATCTCTGGCCTCTTGATGACCAAGGGCAAGCTCACCCGGAGCATGCTTGGCGTCGCTCCGAAGACAGTTCAGGAGTACGAGCGCACCGGACTGCTGAAGGACGGCGGTGCGCGCGTCGAGCGCGTGTCCGACGACAGCGCCGCCAAGGCGGCGGGGCTGAAAGAAGGTGACGTGATCGTGAAGATCGGCGATCGTCCGATTCACGGCGAGATGGATCTCCGCAACGCGATGCTGGCCTACGCGCCGGGATCGTCCGTGGACGTCCAGTACGTCCGTTCGGGATCGTTGAAGACGGCAAACCTAAAGCTGAAGACTTACGTCGCGCAAACGCTCGACACCACGCCGACCGGCCCCACGCGACGGCGCGGCCTCGGCGACGGGAACCCCTTTGGCAACGGCGGCAACCCGTTCCAGAACTTCCCGAACATGCGAGGCTTTAACTTCCCGGGGTCGGGCGGTGACGACGACCAAAGCCCCTTCGACAATGGTCGCCCAAATGCGAAGCCGGAGACACGCACAGTGGGCCAGCCGGCTCACCTCGGCGTAAGCATCGCCGATCTCGACGACAGCGTACGGTCTCAGTACAGCCTTCCGAAGGACATCGACGGAACGGTCGTCGTGACGGTCGAATCGGGATCGGTCGCGAAGGCTCTCGGTCTCAAGCCGGGCGACGTGATCGAAAGCGTGGGCGGTAAGGCGGTTCACAGCGGGCAGGAACTTCAGGACGCGATGAAGGGCGTGAAGTGGGGCGACCGCGTTCGAATCAAGACCGTGAGCGTGGCCAACGGCGCGCGGATGGAAACGACGCGAGAAGTCGACTTCAAGTAGTCGGGTTGGGTGCGGTGGCTTGCCGCCGCACTTCCGAAGAGCCTGCGAGCGTCCATGCGCCGCAGGCTTTATAATGGGTCGATGCCCCTTTTTACGGCGGAGACGGTTCGAATGGACGTTCTGTTCAACGGCGCCGCCGTTGGCGAATCGCACTATGAGCGGCTAGCGGAAGGAGACTTCCGGTCTTCGACGACGTTTAGCATCGGTTCGACGAAGATCGATGGAACTCTCGAAGGCAAGCTCCAAAACGGGGCGATGAGCCGCTACTCCTATCGAGGAAGTCAAGGGACCGTTGAGACATCGCTCGACTACGCTCAGGGCAAGCTGACTTACCTCAAGGGTGGCAAAAAGGGCGAACTCGCGTTCACCCTGCCAAAGGCTTACGCCGCAAGCCTTCATCCTCAGCTCACTGCGAACTTGCTGGTCGGTCTCGCGTCGATGAAGGCGGGCGAAGAGCGGAAGCCGACGGTGTATCTCGTCGATGTCGGAGTCCAATCGCCGGTTCTCATTAAGGCTCGTCCTTCGGTCTCGGTGCGCGTCGGCGAACGGGATGAGACCGTACGGAGATACGACCTAACGTTCGGAGCGACGGAGATCGACTACGATCTCGATTCGAAAGGCACGGTGGTGGCCATGGACGTGCCGGGCCAACGCCTCCGATTTCTCGTGCCCGGGTGGGAACGTTTGTTCGACGACGCAGGGACGAAGCATCCGGAGCTGAGCCAGCCGACGCACAAGGTCGAGCACCTGCGGGGATTGCGCATGCGGACCCGCGATGGCGTCACTCTCGTAGCCGATGCTGTGCGGCCCGCCGAGGAGGGGAGCTACCCCGTCATTCTCGAGCGTACGCCTTACGGCCGAGAATCGTCACTGTCTCTTGCCGACCACTGGGCGGCGAGGGGGTACGTGTACGTCGCGCAGGACTGCCGGGGGCGGGGTGACAGCGAGGGGGGGTGGGATCCGTTCGTCAAGGAAGGCGATGACGGATTCGACGCCATCGCCTGGGTTGCCCATCAACCATGGTGCGATGGCAAAGTCGGCACGATTGGCGGCAGCTACGCGGGGACCGACCAGTGGCAGGTGGCCATCGAGCGTCCGCCGGCCCTCCGGTGCATCGTGCCTCAGGTCCCGGCACCCGACGCGATGCACAACCTGCCGTATGAGTACGGGACCTTCTTGCTGTACGGGAGCCTTTGGTGGTCGAGAATCGTGGCCGACAAGCGCACCGATCTCACGAACGCCGTCCGCCCTCTCCCTAACCCGAAAGGATTCGCGACGCTGCCGATCGGGAAGGTCGATCAGGCGGTGCTTGGGCGGAGCACGCCGGTCTTCCAAAGTTGGGTTCGCCGTCCCGTCGAGGGGGACTGGGCTGGCTTCGACTTTCAGTCGCGGCTCGCTCAATCGGAGGTGCCCGCGCTGCACGTATCCGGCTGGTGGGACGGCGACGGAATCGGGACGAAGCTCGCGTGGGAAGCGATGAGGCGTGCCGGTCGGAAAGATCAGTGGCTCGTCTACGGCCCGTGGACCCACGCTTTCAACACGACGACCCGACTCGGCGACCTCGATTTTGGCCCCTCTGCGCGCTACGATCTCGACGGATTAACGCTCCGGTTCTTCGACACCTACTTGAAGGGCAAGGAAGTTGGCATGGAGTCGGTCTCTCGGGTGCAAGCGTTCGTGACCGGAGCCAATCGATGGGTCTCGATGGACGGTTGGCCCGCTTCGACGTCGACGTTCGAGACGCTTTACCTCGCACCGGACACACTGACGAACCGACCCGGGGCATCGGGTGCAAAGATCTACACGTATGATCCTGCGAGGGACACCAGTGTCATCACGTTGACGAAATCCGAGGCCACGACGAAGTTGCGGTTACCGCCGAAGGGCACCTACGCTTTCTTTCGAGGCGCACCGCTTGCCCATCCCTCCGCTATTGCCGGACCGTTCGAGGTTCGGCTCTTCTTCAAGAGCAGCGCGCACGACACCGATCTGTTCGCCTTTCTTGTGGACGTCGCGCATGACGTCGGGCCTGACGGCACGGCTCGTGCGATCGGTCAACCCGGCAAGCTGCGCGCGTCGTATCGGGACAGCCTGACGCACCCCACTCTTCTAAAACCCGGACGCGTCGTCGTGGCTACGCTCAGACCCTGGGACGCGGCGCATCAACTCGGTACAAATCACCGCTTGGGACTGCTCGTTACCAGCTCGATGTTTCCACTATACGCCCGCAACCTTGGGACGGGCGAACCACTCGCCACCGGAAGGCGGATGGTCAAACAACGAAACGTGATTCTGACGGGGATCGTCACTCCCAGTCGAATCACGTTTCGAAAGCTTTGGTAGACGGACCGTTCGGGCAAGTGGCCCGAATGGTCAAGAAACCATCTCGCTAGTCGGTTCCGAACTCGCGGATCACGTAACGGCCGTTCTCACGACGCAAGGT
>CAXUKB010000178.1:0-9534 GCA_964251345.1 uncultured Fimbriimonas sp.
AGCCTAGCGAATCGGCTTTCGCACCGCGTCGATCGCTTGCTTGAGTCCGCGAAGGTCGGCCTCGAAGTCCCAATCGCGGACGATGTCCCAACTCTTCTGGCCCATCTCGGCCGACCGCGCTTCCGAGGCGAGAACGTCTTGAAGGGCATAGGCTAAAGCAGTCACGTCGCCCACCGGAACGACGTGGCCATTCTCGTTCGGACGAACGAGATCGGCATGAGAGCCCACCTCATCGGTCACGATCACCGCCTTGGCCGCGCACATCGCCTCGTTGACCACGAGCCCCCACTGCTCGGCATCGGAAGGAAGCACGAACACGTCGCACAGATCGAAGTAGCGCGGAAGCTCGGTCTGGTTTTTGAAGCCGAGGGTACGGACCGACTCGCGATCGTCGATCGCCGCCTCAAGCTCGGCCCGCGCCTCACCATCGCCGACGAAGAGAAGGTACGGCTTTCGGGCGAATTCATGTGCGACCAAGGCTTGGTGCGCACGCAAGAGGTCGATGGCTCGTTTACGCCACTGAAGCTTCGAAGCGAACAGAATGACCGGACGGCCGGGCTGAAGGTCTAACTCCCGACGCAAATCGTCCCGTTGCGTAGAGGCGTCGAGGGCTTGCCGCCGAAATCGATCGTTGTCGATCGCATACGGCATCGAGAACATGCGCGCATCGGAAACGCCCATCTCGCGATAGTAATCGGCGTTCAGCGTCCCGATCGTAAGAAACGCCGTCGGAAGACCGAGCACTTGGCGAACCGCCCGATCCTTCGCGGCGCCGAAGCGGCCTCGGACCACGCCCGAGCGTTGGTTCTCACTTCGGACGAGCGTCGGCAAACCGCGCGCCTTCGCTAAGAAGAGAGCCGTCAGACTCGCTCGCGTCGCGTAGCCATGCGTCCAAAGCACGTCGAAGCACCCCTTGGCCAACGCCTTGCCAAGCCCCTTTGGACGAACCTCCGCGGCATGGGTCGCCGCCGTGCCCCGTGGCGGGAGAAACTCGTGCGCGTAGCCTTCCAGAAGAGGCACGTCCCACTTGACCTCGATTCCGAAGCCCTCATCCCGGTAGGCCTTCACGGAGAAGTCGCTCATAAAAAGGACCCGGAGATCGATCTCCGGGTCCTGAGCGATCCGTCGCAGCAACGGGGCCTGGTACTGGATCGGATGCGAGACGAGGTAGGCGAGCCGGGTCATAGGGGTCCCGTGGGGCCGCCCCCTTACCGGGCGCCGACCTGCTCCGGACGAGGCGAAGCCTTGCCGATGGTGTAATACTCGAAGCCCGCTCGCTCGGCAAACGGCTTCTTGTAGATGCGCCGACCGTCGAAGAGAAGACGAGTCTTCATCGTGCGGCCGATACGCTCCAAGTCGAGGCCGTAGAATTCGCGCCACTCGGTGACGGTCACGAGCGCGTCCGCACCCTCGGCGACCTCGTAGCTGCCGCCGACGTACTCGACTCCGATGCACAGCTTGGCGATGCCTTCCGCCGCCGCGGGATCGTACGCCTTGATCTTGGCGCCCTTCGCCAGCAGGAAGCGAATGATGTCAAGCGACTTGGCATCGCGGATGTCGTCGGTGTCCGGCTTGAAGGCAAGGCCCAGGAGACCGATCGTCTTGCCTGAGAGCGATCCGAGGCGCGCCTCGACGCGCTCCAAGAAGTGGGCGATCTGCTCGTCGTTCACGCGGATCGTCTCGCGTAGCATTCCGAAGTCGTAGCCGAGCTTCTCGGAGGTCGAGACGAGACCGAGGACATCTTTGGGGAAGCAGCTGCCGCCCCAACCCAGGCCCGCGTTCAGGAACTGCGTTCCGATGCGTGAGTCGGTCCCCATGCCCCGCGACACGTCCCCGACATCGGCGCCGCACTCCTCGCAGAGGCGGCTGATCGCATTGATAAACGAGATCTTCATCGCGAGGAACGAATTGCTCGCGTACTTGATAAGCTCGGCGCTGTTGAGATCGGTGATGATCATCGGAGCTTCGAGCGTCGCGTACAGCTCGACGAGCTTAGCGGCGGCTTGACGGCGGCGCGATCCGATCACGATGCGGTCGGGATGCAGCGTATCGCGGATCGCCGAACCCTCTCGAAGGAATTCGGGATTGCTTACGACGTCATATAATTCGCTCGGCACGCCTTGGTCGGCGATCACCGACTCCACCATCTCGCCGCTGCCCACGGGCACCGTCGACTTGTTGACCACCACGATCGGATGGTCGATGTTGCGGCCGATCTCCTCGGCCACTGCGCGGACCATACGCAGGTCGGGCGAGCCATCCGCTCCCGGAGGGGTACCCACGGCGATGAACGCGACCTCGGCTCCCTTGATTCCCTCCGCGACGGAGGTCGTGAACCGCAGGAAGCCCTCGCCGATGCCCTGCTTCAGCAGTTCCGCGAGGCCCGGCTCATAGATCGTCGGGACGCCCGACGACAGGGTCTCAACTTTGGCGGGGTCGTTGTCGACGCACACGACGTCGTTTCCAAGCGAACTCAACACGACGCCCGTCACGAGGCCGACATACCCGGTTCCGATTACGCAAACTTTCATCGTACAGTCCTCCGGCGTTCCGGACGGTTCGGAAAGGCTCGACGTCGAACCGACCGCGACTCGCCGACGGCGGTCGGGCGAGAGCATCATTGTATCTGAAGCTTCGCCTACTGCTCTATTCCATAACACAAAGCCAGAATGAATACGATCTTTTGCGTCACATCCGTCTCATAGAGATTCTCATCCGGCTATATCCGAGGTCTCCAGCCGCAACGCCGTTTCGTGCTGGTACCATTCCGCCCGATGGCAACGGACGCACGACCGGCTCCGTCGGAAGAACGGCTCCTTTTCTTTCCTGAGGTCGAGGCGTTCGGCGGCGGCGAGCGGAGTTACCTCGCCCTTCTCGGTTGGCTTCACGCGCAGGGCATTCCCCACCGCGCGCTCACCTACCGGGATCAAGCGGATGTGGAGCAGTTTGCGCCTTTCCCGCTCGTCAAGACGGAGTTGCAACCGCCAGGCGGGGCCAGAAATAAGATCGCCTCGCTTAAGCGCTACTTCGAGAAACACTCCTTCCGCCACCAACCCCTTATGGGCGGATTCCAGGCCGCGTTGCATGCGTCGGCCGCGGGACGGAAGGGGTTTCACACCCTGATGCTCGACACTCCGAGCCTCTTCACCGCGGGCTTAGAGGTGTCGCCAACGCTGAAAAGCCGTCTGCGCGACCTGGGCAACGACATCGTGCTTCGACGTGGCCTCAACTCAGGCGGCCGGACGATCGTCAACAGCGAGTTTCTCCGTGACGAGACGAAGCGGTTGTGGAACGTCGACGCGGACATCATCCGCATGGGTGGCCTCGAAGGGCAACACGAGTTCAAGCCGCGCCATCCGAAGGGCGAGCTGCGGATGCTCAGCATCAGCCGTATCGAAGCGAATAAGCGGATCGACTGGATGGTTCGGGCGCTTGCCGAGCTCGAAAAGGGCGAACACCCTCTCAGCGCGCGCGTCGACTGGCATCTGGACGTCGCCGGAAAGGGCTCCCTTCTCGAGGCGAGTCGAGAGCTTGCGAAATCCCTTGGCGTAGGGGACCGGGTCCACTTCCTCGGATTTGTGTCCGACGAGCAGGTCGACGACCTTTACCGAAACGCGCACATCTTCCTTATGCCGGCCGTTCAGGGCTACGGCATTCCCGCAATCGAGTCGCTCACGCGCGGCCTACCCGTGCTGCTCCATCGTGAATCGGGCGTCAGCGACATTCTTCGTTCGACCCCTTGGTGCGTGGTCATCGAAGGCGACGAGCGCTCGATGGTTCCTGGGCTCCTCAAGATCGTCGAATCGGTCCTTCGCGGAGATCACCTCCACGAATCCCTTCCCGCTATCCCGACGGAAGCGCAATGGGCCGAACAGGTGTCGCGCGCCTGCGGCTGGCTCGACTAAAGTCTGTCTCGAAACCGTAAACCCCCCCTCTCCAGGGGTGAGGGGAACGGAAACCTGGACGCAGAGCCAAGCGGAAGTTGAATGCCTCGATCCGGAGTTTTGAGACGACCTAGGACAGACCGGGAGCTAGGGGTACGCTCCCATTCGCTCTCCATGCTCCCATCCATTCACCGCGAGGTCTTCGAGCGCTCGCTCCGCGACGCGGACGAGGCGCTGGCGGCGTTCCGCCATTCGCCCGAAGCGATGGACGCCTGCGCCGCCTTCGGCGAGATGCTCACTGAGACTTACCGGAAGGGCGGCAAGGCGATGGCCGCGGGTAATGGCGGCAGCATGGCCGACGCGCTTCACTTCGCCGAGGAACTCACCGGACGCTTCCGCGCCGAACGGCGTCCTCTGCCCGCGATGGCCCTCGGTGAGTCGACGCACCTGACTTGCGTCGCCAACGATTACGGCTTCGACCACGTCTTCTCTCGGCTGGTCGAAGCGTTTGGTCAGCCGGGCGACCTCCTCGTGCTACTCTCGACCTCCGGGAACTCCCGCAATCTTTCCCTCGCCGCCGAGGCGGCGAGGGAAAAGGGCGTGCGGGTCGTCGGGATGCTGGGGCGAGGCGGTGGCCGGCTTGCGTCGCTCTGCGATCTCGTCGTCATGGCCCCCGGAACGACCTCCGACCGCATTCAAGAGATCCACATGCTCGTGCTGCATGTCGTCATCGAGGCCGCGGAACGGGCGCTCGGGCTCGCCTAGGGCGTGGGTAAACGTCCGTTTTCCCCATAGTCAAGGCTTTAGCCTTCGCTTCAAGCTTTGGCGAGAACTAAAGCCCTTGGCTACGGAACCTTTCTGAAGCTTTGCAACGCCTTGCAGGCCGCGCCTAGGCCAGTTCGCCGCGTAGGCGATCCGTCAGCCGGAGGGCGAGGGCGAGGGCGGTGTGGGTGGGATTCGAGTAGCCTGAGACCGGAAAGAGGGAGCAGCCGGCAACGTAGAGGTTCGAAACCTCGTGCATTCGGGCATCGGGATTCGTGACGCCCTCCACCGGGTCGACGCTCATCCGGAGCGTGCCCATGTGATGATAGACGTCGCTCGCCGCGCGCTGAAACGCCTCGGGAACGTCGATCACCTCGTCGTAAGGCTCGATGTCGGCTAGGTTCAGCCGGCCGAACTCCTCCCGGACCACGTCGACGTAGCGCCGGATGGCGACCCGTGAGGCGTCGTCGATGCGCCAGTCGACCCTCGCGCGAGGCATTCCCAAACGATCTCGGTCGGTGGCAAGGTCGATGCGGCTTTCAGGGGTTGGCAACTGCTCGGCGTGGGCCTCCAAGACGATGTCGCCCCGTCGGCTCGCCCGAATGCGATGTCGATGCATCCCTTGGAGAAAACGCACGACCTCGGGCAGATTCGCGACCGTCTTGGCGATGAGGCCGAAGCCTCCTTCGGGCCGCGTTCGCCGCTTGGCGTGCTGAGCGAGCGTCTTGAGCGCCTCCACTCCCTCCTCACCCCCCATGGGAAAGCGAAAGAAACCGCCGACGTTCAGGAGCCCTTCTTCGCGCTGGATCGCGTCGCCGAGGGTCACCTTTGGGGCGTACTTCGTCGCGCCGAGGATGAAGTTGTCATACACCTCGTGAAACTTCTCCCGGTCGCGCGGAACGACGCGGGCGGCGGGAAAAGAAACGTGGTCCTGAAAGTAACGGCCGACGAGCCCCTCGCGGTTGCCGACCCCACGCTCGTCCTGGCCGTTGGAGGCGAGCAACAGACGCGCCGATTCGATGGCTCCCGCCGCAAGCACGTAAGCTCGCGCATGGGCCATCGCGGCATGTCCGTTCGTCGCCCGTAAGGCGAGCGCCTCGACCGCGCCGTGCCCATCGAGCCGGACTTCGGCGACGGCAGCGTCGAGGAGAACCTGAACGTTCGGGCTGGTGGCCAGCGCAGCCCTCTGGTTGTTCGCGAAGTTGGGGCTCGGGCTCCAGCGGGAAAACTCGGAAGAAAGCCGCCTCCCGTCGAAGGCCGGCGGCGCGATGCCGTGCTCCCGCCAGATCGCCTCTTCCCCTTCTCGCGGACTCAGATTGCCGAGCGCCGCCGCACGCTCATAAAAGGGCTGAAGCGAAGCCTTGACGAGCGGCCAACCGGACACGCCAAGCCAAGCCCGCTCTTCGAACACGATGTCGCCCAGGGGCAGGAATTGTCCACCCCAGCGGGTCGTCGCGCCGCCGAGAACACGCCGCCGCCCTTCCTTCGTTCCATTAAAAGGGTGGCCTACGATCTCCGCTTCGAACAGCGCGTCGCTTTCTTCGCTTGGTTCGGCTCCGCCTGCCTCCAGGAGGAGAACCCGCAGGCCCGACGCGAGCAGCTCCGAGGCCATCGCCAGCCCCATCGCCCCGCCGCCGACGATCGCGACATCCGCCTCGAAGACCGCGTCCTTCGCATCTTCGCCGAGGGTTCGGATCACGCCGCGCCCCCGACGAGTTCGGCGAAACGGAGCGCCTGCGCGGAGTTTAAGACGGGATTCGCGACCGCGCGAACGTTCTCCTCGACGCGTTCGCGCTTCGTCGTAGAGAACAGGACGATGCCATTGGGATTAGCGAGGGTCGCGTAGGCTAGCATCGCATCGGCGAGAAGTTTAGGGTCGGTCAGGTCGATGTTCAACTCGTCGTTCCAGGCTTTCGCCACCTCCGGACGCTCCTGAAGTCGCTTGCGTAGGTCGCCAAGATTGCTCGAGAGCGCACGATGGGTAAGAATTGCGCGCGACGATCGATTCGGCAGCCGCTCTAGAGCCGGGGTGAGAACGCTGTTCTCGAACTGCACCACTCCCGCATATTCAGGCTGAATTCGTTCGATTTCCAAGATCGCGTCGATCCCGGTGGCGAGGCCGAACGCGCGGATCTTGCCCTCGGATTTCGCCCGCTGGAGAAACTCGAGTAGCTCGAGCCGCCGAACGTCCTCCGGCGAACAGTCGTGAAGCAGGTAGAGGTCGATCGTCTCGACGCTCAACTTGCGCAGGCTGGACTCAAGGGCGGCACGGGCATCCGTGACGGCGAAGCGGTGGGTCCGATTGCCGCCGATCCCCTCGACGAGGCGGCCGAGCGGGCGGGCACCCAGTCGGTTCAGGACGCGGGACGCTCCCGCCGTCAGGAGAGGTGTAGGATCGAGACCGAACTTCGTCGCCACCGTGGCCCGCCCCGGATTGGCCTTCAGAAAACGGCCCAACTCCGCTTCGGCTTGCCCTAGACCGTAAAATCGAGCCACGTCGAAATGGGTCACGCCGGAGTCGAGCGCCCGGCCCAACAACGCCTGGCGCTCAGCTCCCGAGCCGCTGCCCATCAGGCCGCTGCAGCCGAAGCCGAGAACCGAGGTCTCGACGTCGGTTCCCCTAAGCGTCGTGCGGCGCATTGCGTTCCATGTTAGCCGACCGAACGCTCAGGCGAACGGAACGAGACGGTCGGGGGTGAGATCCGCAAAGCGAAGCGCGGCTTCATCCTTGGCGGAGATGGAAGGCACGAGACCTTCCAGAGGCCACTCGATACCGATGTCGGGATCGTCCCATCGAACCGAAAAGTCGCCCGACGGATTATAGAGTGCCGATACCTTGTACG
The DNA here is from genome assembly GCA_964251345.1 of uncultured Fimbriimonas sp. Taxonomy (GTDB): domain Bacteria; phylum Armatimonadota; class Fimbriimonadia; order Fimbriimonadales; family Fimbriimonadaceae; genus Fimbriimonas. The sequence goes on from CAXUKB010000178.1 coordinate 7,490, forward strand.
TGAACAGCGCGCGCTCGCTCAACACGACGAAGCCGTGTAAGAAACCCGCCGGAATCATGAGCTGAAGGGGGTTCTCCGCCGACAGGTGAACGCCTTCCCACTTACCGTAGGTGGGCGAGCCCGCGCGGACGTCCACCGCCACGTCCCAAACCTCGCCGAAAGCGCAACTCACGAGCTTCGCTTGGGGACCTGGGTTCTGAGCGTGGAGGCCGCGGAGCACGCCCCGCACGGACGACGAGAGATTATCCTGAACGAACGTTTCCGCAATGCCCGCCGCGTGGTACCGCTCGGCCGCGTAAGTTTCGAGGAAATAGCCACGGCTGTCGCCGAACACCTTGGGCTCGACGAGACGAAGGCCCGGGATCGAAAGCTCGATGACGGTCAAAGCACTCCCTTCGCGACATCGAGCAGGTAGGTGCCGTAGCCGTTCTTCGCGAGGGGCTTCGCGAGGGTTTCCAACTGGTCACGGTCGATCCAACCGCAGTGGTAGGCGATCTCTTCGGGGCAGCAGATCATCTGACCCTGGCGGCGCTCCACGGCCTGTACGAAGTTCGAGGCGGCAAGCATCGACTCGTGCGAGCCGGTGTCGAGCCACGCGTAGCCGCGGCCCATCGTCTCGACGCGAAGCGTGTCCTCCTCCAGGTAACGGCGATTGAGATCGGTAATCTCAATCTCGCCTCGGGGCGAGGGCGACAGCGCGGCGGCCTTGTCGCAGACCGTCGCATCGTAAAAGTAGAGACCGGTCACCGCGAAACGCGACTTTGGATTCGCGGGCTTCTCTTCAAGGCTCAAGGCCTTGTGATTGCCATCGAACTCGACCACGCCGTAGTCCGCCGGGTTCTCGACGCCGTAGGCGAACACGGTCGCGCCCTCGTCCTGGTGGGCGGCCCGATCGACCAGTTCGGTAAGGCCATGGCCGTAGAAGATGTTGTCGCCGAGGACGAGGGCGCAACCCTGCCCATCGATAAACTCTTTGCCCACGATGAACGCGTCGGCAAGGCCGCGGGGCTCCGCCTGAACGGCGTAGGAGATCTTGATCCCCCAGGCCGAGCCGTCGCCTAGAAGACGCTGGAAAGCTTCCTGATCGTGAGGGGTCGTGATGATCAGGATGTCCCGGATTCCCGCGAGCATCAGCACGCTCAGCGGGTAGTAGACCATCGGCTTGTTGTAGATCGGCACGAGTTGCTTGCTCGCGGCGAGGGTCACGGGGTAGAGGCGGGTACCCGAGCCCCCCGCGAGAACGATGCCCTTGGTGATCACGCGCCCACCCTCTCGGCGTAGTTGCGATCGAGCCAGTTTCGGTACTCGCCGCTTCGGACGCCCTCGACCCACTCGCCATTCTCGAGATACCAGCGCACGGTGTCTTCCATGCCCTGCTCGAAGGTGTGGCTCGGACCCCAACCCAGTTCGTCCTTGATTTTCGTCGCGTCGATCGCGTAGCGCCAGTCGTGGCCGGGACGATCGGTCACGTATTGGATGAGCCCTTCCATCTCCGTTCGGTCGCGGCCCTTGAGTTTCGCGACGGCGTCGAGCACCGCCTTCACGACCTGAAGGTTCGTGCGCTCGCTGTTGCCACCCACGTTGTAGGTCTCGCCCGCCTTGCCCTTGGTAACCACGGCCCAAACGGCGTCGTTATGGTCGTCCACGTGAAGCCAGTCGCGCACGTTGTTGCCCGTGCCGTAGACGGGCAGGGGCTTGCCCTCTAGGGCGTTGAGAGTCATGAGGGGGATGAGCTTCTCGGGGAACTGGCGGGGGCCGTAGTTGTTCGAGCAGTTCGTCACCGTGATCGGCATCCCGTAGGTGTGGCCATAGGCACGGACCAGGTGATCGCTGCCCGCTTTCGAAGCCGAGTAGGGGCTGCTGGGATCGTAAGACGTCGTTTCGTGGAACTTGCCCTCTTCTCCGAGCGAGCCGTACACTTCGTCGGTACTGACGTGGTGGAACCGCTTCCCTTCCAGGTCCCCGGTCCACAACTCGCGCGCGGCCTCCAGCATGTTGAGAGTGCCGATCACGTTCGTCTCGACGAACGCACGGGGGCCGTGGAT
>CAXUKB010000179.1:0-9527 GCA_964251345.1 uncultured Fimbriimonas sp.
CTTCTGACCTGCGTGTACATCGGACTCGTCACGCACCACGAGCACGACGACCTTCACGATCTGCCCGGAGAGGGCCACCAGGGCGACATGGCCATCATGACCGGCGCCTAAATGTTTTCTGACCGCAACTCAAACTAAGCAACCTCATAGGAGAACCACCCAGAACCATGCTCGGACTCGGATTCGGAATCGCGGTGCTCGGCATCGCCCTCGGCCTCGGCCTCATCGGCTACAGCGCCCTTCAGGGAATGTCCCGCCAGCCGGAAGCTATCGGCAAGCTCCAGACCGCGATGCTCATCGCGCTCGCGTTCGTCGAGCTCGTCTTCTTCCTTACGCTCTTCATCGCTCCCGGCGCCATCGGCTCCAAGTAATCGCCGCTCCCGGCGGGACCCCGTGGTCCCGCCCTTTCCTTCCTGCCTCTAAAACCACCGTTTTTCAATGAGCACTCAGCAGAAGTCGTCGGGATCGATCTGGACGGGCGTGGCCTTCGGCATCCTCTTGATGTTCGTGGGCGCGTACGCCGACAAGAACTTTCATCCCGCTTGGGTCGACAGCCTCGCCAAGATGGGCCTGCCGTTCGATCCCGCGAAGACCCTCGCGACGATCGGCGTCTTCCTCATCGTCTTCCCGCTCATCAAGCTGTTCTTCACCGATCCGCTTTCGAACGCGATTCAGGAGCGAAACGGCCATCTGGAGCACACTTTCACCGAGGCGGAGAACCTTCGGGCGGAGATGACGAAGCTCCGGAACGACTACGAGGCTCAACTCGCCGCGGCGAATGCTTCGGCCCGCGAGCACATCGAGGCGCAGATCAAAGAGGCGCAGAACCTTCGCCAGACCCTCATGAACGAGGCGGCGACCCGCGCCGACGCGATGATCGAGCGCGCGCAGCAGGAGATCGCCAGCGAGCGCGAGCGCATTCTGAGCGGCCTTCGTACCCAGGTCGTCGAGTTGTCTCTCGTCGCCGCCGAGAAGATCGTGGGCGAGAACATGAACACCGACCGGAACCGAAAACTCGTGGATGAGTTCGTGAGCGGCCTTGAGGTGGCTCGCTAACCATGCACGACGCCCGCATCGGCCGACGCTACGCCCAGGCGCTGTTCAACGCCGCCAAGGCCCACAAGATGGTCGCGGCGGTCGAGGACGATATGTCCGGGATCGCGGCCCTCGTGCGGGACGACGCGAAGTTCCGCCACTTCCTGATCGCGCCTTTCAACAACGCCGACGAGAAGAAGCAAGTGCTTCAGAACGTTCTCGGCGACCGTGTGACCGCTCTGACCATGCAGGTCTTGCGCGTGATGCTCGACAAAGGCCGTGAAGGCGAGTTCGAGAGCGTCGCTCACGAGTTTTCGACCCTCCGCCGCACGGCTGCCGACACCGAGTTCGCCACCGTCACCAGCGCCTACACCCTCGATCCCGATCAGAAGGACGCGATCGTCGACGGACTGGAGAAGCGGCTCGGCAAGACGGTCGAGGCGAAGTTCTCCGTCGATCCGCGTGTGATCGGCGGCGTCCGCGTCGCCTACGGCAACTTCGTCCTCGACGGCTCCGCGCGGGGCCACCTGAACCGCCTCCGCGAGCGCCTGCTCCACGACGTCCTTCACCAAGCGTAAGAACCCCAGAGACCTCCAATGGCCAGCATCCGACCCGAAGAGATCACCGATATCCTGACCGCCGAGCTCGAGAAGTTCGAGCGAACGGTCGACACCGAGCACGTCGGAACCGTGCTGCAGGTGGGCGACGGCATTGCCCGCGTGTACGGCCTGCCCGACTGCCAAATGGGCGAACTCCTGGAGTTTCCCGGCGGCGTCATGGGACTCGCGCTCAACCTTGAGGAGGAGACCATCGGGTCCGTTCTCATCGGCGAGTCGAAGGACATTAAGGAGGGCGACAGCGTCCGCGAGACGGGCCGCATCATCGAGATTCCCGTCGGTGAGGCCCTGCTCGGCCGCGTCGTGAACGCACTCGGCCAGCCCATCGATGCCAAGGGGCCGATCGCCTCGACGGGCTTCCGCCGCATCGAGTCGCTCGCTCCGGGCGTCGTCGAGCGGCAGCCGGTCACCCAGCCGCTTCAGACGGGCATCAAGGCCGTCGACGCGATGATCCCGATCGGCAAGGGCCAGCGCGAGCTCGTCATCGGCGACCGTCAGACGGGCAAGACCGCCGTCTGCATCGACGCGATTCTCAACCAGAAGCGGAGCCATGAGACGGGCACCGAGCCGGTGTTCTGCATTTACGTCGCGATCGGCCAGAAGATGTCGAACGTGGCCCGCGTCGTCGCGACGCTCGAGGCCAACGGCGCGCTGGAGTACACCACCGTCGTGGTCGCTTCGGCCTCCGACTCGAACGCGATGCAGTACCTCGCACCGTTCGCCGGCGCTGCGATCGGCGAGTTCTTCCGCGACAGCAGTCGCCACGCGCTCGTCGTCTACGACGACCTTTCGAAGCACGCGCAGGCTTACCGCGCCCTTTCGCTCCTTCTACGCCGCCCGCCTGGTCGCGAGGCGTATCCCGGCGACGTGTTCTACCTGCACTCGCGCCTTCTGGAGCGCGCCTGCAAGCTCTCCGACGCGAACGGCGGCGGATCGCTCACCGCGCTTCCGGTCATCGAGACTCAGGCGGGCGACGTATCGGCCTACATTCCGACGAACGTCATCTCGATCACCGATGGTCAGATCTACCTGGAGCCGGACCTGTTCTTCGCGGGCGTTCGCCCGGCGATCAACGTCGGCATCTCGGTGTCGCGCGTCGGCGGAAACGCTCAGATCAAGGCGATGAAGTCGGTCGCGGGCAAGCTCAAGCTCGAAATGGCTCAGTACCGCGACGTGGCCGCGTTTTCGCAGTTCGCGTCCGACCTCGACCGCGCCACCCAGCTCCAGCTTATTCGCGGCCAGCGCCTCACCGAGCTCCTCAAGCAGGACCTCGCGACGCCTATGGCGGTCGAGGACCAGGTGGTTCAGATCTACGCCGGTTCGCTCGGCGTCCTAGACGAGCTGACGAACGAGCAGGTCAAGCCCTTCTCGGCGGGACTGCTGGACTTCGTTCACAGCAAGTACCCGGACGTGACGGAATCGATCCGAACGAGCAAGGCGCTGAGCAAAGACGGTGAAGAGACCCTGAAGAAGGCCGTGCAAGAATACGCGGCCTCGTTCAAGGGATAAAGGGAAATAACGGGGATTAGGGAGTCAGGAAAAGATCCTGACTTCGCCCCTTTCCTAGTAATTGTACGACCTAATTTCCGACCTTCCTAAATGGCAACCCTCAAGCAGATTCGCGGGCGCATCAAGGCCGCCAAGAACATTCAGCAGATCACGAAGGCGATGAAGCTGGTCGCCGCGGCGCGCCTGAGAAAAGCGACCGACCGCGTGCTGGAGGCTCGACCTTACGCCGACAAGCTCCGCGAAGTCATGGGCAGCCTGAGTGCGGCGGGCGAGTTGCCGTCGCACCCTCTAATGGAGAAACGGACGGTTCGCCGCGTCGGCCTGATTCTGCTGACCTCCGATCGCGGACTTGCCGGAGCGTTTAACACCTCGCTGATGAGAAAAGCCGGCGACTTTATCAAAGAATCGCCGTACGCCGTCTCGATGATCACGGTGGGCAAGAAGGGCACCCAGTTCTTCGGCAAGCGCGGCCACAACGTCATCCATTCGATGAGCGTGCCGAGCAGCGGCGCCCGACTCCAGGATGCGACCGAGGTCGCGCGGCTTGCCCGGGGAATGTACGAGAGCGGTGAGGTGGACGCCGTGTACGTCTGCTACGCGAAGTTCTTCTCCGCGATCCGGCAGGTGCCCCAGATCGTTCAGCTTCTCCCGATCGAGCCTCCGGTGGCAGTCGAATCGAAGGGCCCGGCGGTCGAGTTCGAGTTCGATCCCTCGGCCGAAGAGCTCTTGGCCACCCTCCTTCCCCGCTACTTCCTGACCCTCGTGTGGCAGGCGATGTTGGAGAGCACGGCATCCGAGTTCGGCGCCCGCATGACTTCGATGACGTCGGCGACCGACAACGCAGGCAAGATGATCGGAGAGCTTTCGCTCAAGGCGAACCGCGAGCGGCAGGCCTCCATCACGAAAGAGATCCTCGAAGTCGTCGGCGGCGCAGAAGCGCTGAACAACTAAAAGCGACGAGACTCTTCCGAGTCTCGTCGACCTGGGGGCCCCGAAGGGCTTCGTCACACTATTCCTATGGCCTCCACGTTTGGCACTCTCCTGCGCGTCTCGACTTTCGGCGAGTCGCATGGAGTCGGGGTGGGCGTTATCGTCGATGGATTGCCGGCTCGCCTCTCCGTGTCCGAGGAGATGGTTCAAAAGGAGCTCGATCGCCGACGACCGGGCCAGAGCCGCATTACGACGCAGAGGAAGGAAGGCGACCGGGTCGAGATTCTCTCTGGCGTCTATGAAGGGCTGACCCTCGGCACGCCGATCGCGATGGTCGTGCGCAACGAGGATCAGCGCTCCAAAGACTACGACGAGATGGCGTCGAAGTACCGTCCAAGCCACGCCGACTTTGGGTACGACCAGAAGTTCGGCGTTCGAGCCCCCAGTGGCGGAGGCCGGGCGTCGGCGCGTGAGACGATCGGACGCGTCGCCGCCGGTGCGCTCGCCCGGGCGATGCTGGCAGAGATCGGCGTCGAGATCGTCGGATGGGTGTCCACCGTTCAGGAGCTCGATTCACGAGTGGATCCCCAGACGGTCACCGTCGACGAGGTGGACGCGAACATCGTGCGCTGTCCCGATCCGGAGGCCGCTGCCCGAATGTTGGAGCGGATCGAATCGATCCGCAAGGACGGCGACTCCGTCGGTGGATCGATCGGACTCGTGGCCCGCGGCGTTCCGGCCGGGTGGGGCGAACCGGTGTTTGACAAGCTCGAGGCCGACCTCGGAAAGGCAGTGCTCAGCCTGCCCGCTTGCAAAGGCTTCGAGATCGGAAGCGGCTTCGCGGGCACCCTCCTCCGAGGGAGCGAGCACAACGACGCCTACCTTGCGGACCATAATCGGCGGGTGACGACCGCGACGAACCGCTCCGGCGGCATCCAGGGCGGCATTTCGAACGGTATGCCGATTCTGCTACGCGCGGCGTTCAAGCCGACGGCGACGATCATGTCGCACCAGGACACGGTGACCACCGATCACGAGGCGACGACCCTTCAGGGACGTGGACGGCACGATCCTTGCGTCCTTCCCCGCGCGGTGCCGATGGTCGAGGCGATGGTGGCCTTGGTGCTCGCCGACCACGCCCTTCGCCAGCGTGGTCAGAACGGAGCGTTCGATCTACACGGCGGAAGACCGACGGGCGGGTAGCCGCACGTCTTCCCTTCCTACTGCTCGTCGGGAAAGTACACGTCGTCTTTCAGCATCAAGCGGATCGCCGCCGTGCCGAGGATCGTGCCGATGAGGCCGAATACACCGACCACGGCAAGGATCATTAGGAGGCCGTACCAGCCGTTTAGTCCTTCGTTCATCGTCCGATAGCCTACCCTTGTGACATAGTAAGAAGCCGATGCGCGCCGCGCCGCCTACCATCGCCGATCCCGCCGTCTCCGTGCGGAACCTCGATTTTTTCTACGGCGCGAAACAGGTTCTCTACGGCATCGACCTCGATGTCGCCCCCCACGCCGTGACCGCGCTCGTCGGCCCCTCGGGCTGCGGCAAGACGACCTTTCTTCGATGCCTCAATCGGATGAACGAGACGATCGACGGCTCTCACCACTCCGGACAGGTGTTGGTCGAAGGTCGCGACGTATATTCCGGCGCCACCGATCCCTACGCGCTACGGAAGGAGGTCGGGATGGTTTTCCAGCGCCCTAATCCATTTCCAAAGTCGATCTACGACAACGTCGCCTATGGTCCCCGGATCCACGGGGAGCGAAGCAAATCGGCCCTCGACGCTCGCGTCGAGGCTTCGCTACGAAAATCGGCGCTGTGGGACGAGGTGAAGGATCGTTTAGGAAGCAGCGCCCTCCGACTCTCGGATGGCCAGCAGCAGCGGCTTTGTATCGCGCGAACGCTCGCCGTAGAGCCGCGAATCGTGCTTATGGACGAACCCTGTTCCGCCTTGGACCCGATCGCGACCTCTCGCATCGAGGATCTTATGTTCGAGTTGAAGCGCGAGGTCGCGATCGTGCTCGTCACGCATAACATGCCCCAGGCTCAACGGGCCAGCGACTACACAGGATTCTTTCTCGGCGGCAGGCTCGTCGAGTTCGAGACGACGCAATCGCTGTTCCTAAACCCACGCGAGCGCGCGACCGAAGACTACGTTTCGGGACGCTTCGGCTGAACGTGTAGACGAAGGGATACACTTTCGCCTATGGAGTCCGAAGCACCCCTTGCCGCCCGGATGCGCCCACGAAACCTCGACGAGTTCCTCGGGCAGAAGCACCTCGTTGGCACGGGAGCGGCGTTCCGTCGGCTGGTTGAGGCCGACCGGCTTGGTTCGGTGATCCTCTGGGGTCCGCCCGGCGTAGGCAAGACCACGCTTGCGGAGATCGTCGCGGGCGCCACAGGCGCCCACTTTATTCGGGTAAGCGCGACGAGCGCGGGGGTCGCCGACCTTCGTCGCGCCGTCGACGAGGCGAGGGAGGCACGCGCCCCCTCGGGCGGACTCTTCGCCCCCGCGCCGCGTCGAACCATCCTGTTTATCGACGAGATCCACCGGTTCAACAAAGCACAGCAGGATGCCGTTCTGCCCCATGTCGAGGGCGGACTGCTTACCTTGATCGGCGCCACGACGGAGAATCCCTCCTTTGAAGTGAACGCGGCGCTCCTCTCTCGCGCCCGCGTCTACACCTTGCATGCCCTTACCGACGAGGAGATCGGCGAAGCGGTCGACCGTGCCCTCGCGGACTCTCGCGGCTTGCCCGGCACGACGATCGACGACGCCGCGCGGACAGCCCTTGTGACGCTCGCGAACGGCGACGCCCGCGCCGCGCTCACCGCCCTCGAAGCGACGGCGGGCGTCGATCCGCACATCACCTTGGAGACGCTCCGCTCGACGGTCCAGCGGCGGACGGTCGTCTACGACAAGAATGGCGAGCAGCACTACGATCTCATCTCGGCGCTCCACAAGAGCGTTCGCGACTCCGATCCCGACGCGTCGCTCTATTGGCTCGTCCGCATGTTAGAGGGAGGCGAGGACCCGCTCTTCCTCGCGAGGCGCATCGTGCGAATGGCGACGGAGGACATCGGGCTCGCCGACCCGCGGGCGCTGCCGCTTTGCATGGCGGCGCAACAGGCGATGAGCTTTATCGGCATGCCCGAGGCGGGCCTCGCCCTTGGCGAGGCCGTGGTGTACCTTGCCCTTGCGCCGAAGAGCAACGCGATCTACGCCGCTTATAAGGCGGCGTGGGCCGACGTGGAGGAGACCCGCAACGACCCGGTCCCCATGCATCTGCGAAATGCGCCGACCCGGCTCATGAAGGAACTCGGCTACGGAGACGGGTACCAGTACGCGCACGACGCGCCGAACGCTCGGGTTGAGCAGCAGCATCTGCCCGACGCCCTCGCGGGCCGCGTCTACTACGAGCCCACGCCACGGGGCTTCGAGGCGCGCTTCCGATCACAAAACATTCCCGAAGAAACGGAATAGGACTTTAGACCCAGTAGACTGAAGACGACGCAACGATGGAGTATCGCGATCGCCTGATCCGAGCCGTTCAGACGGCCGCGCACAAGCTCTCCGGCGCCGAGCCTTTCGAAGGCATCATGCGCGAAGTGCTCGTGCTATGCATGGAGGCGGTCGAAGCGTCGGGCGGCACGCTCTACATTCACGACGCGGCCGCCCGCCGTCTCCGCTTCCGCCAGATCCTGCCTACGGAGCTCGAGGACCGTCTGCCGATGCACGACATCGCCGACGATTTTGGCATGGCGGGCGAGGCGTTCCAGACCCGGCAGGTGGTTTGCCGAGAGATCCCCGACCGCGAGGAGTCGCAGTGGAATCCCTTCGAGAAGGCGTTGGGAGTTCCGGTGCGGAGCATGGTCGCGGTTCCTCTGACCATCGAGGGCGAGACCCCGATCGGCGTCGTCCAACTCATCAACAAAACGGAAGGGGGATTCACGGAAAACGACACCGTGGTCCTCGACACCGTGGCCTCGGTCGCCACGATGGCCTACCGCAACGCACGGCTTTCCGAAGAGATGGCGCGGGCTTCGTCCTTGCTCGGCATGGGCAAGGTGAGCCACGACATCGGTAATCTCGCCGCGTCGATGTATGCCCACCTTAGCCTCGGCCAAATGGTCGTCGAAGGGCTGGAAGATCAACTCAAGGACACGGACGACGCCCGGACCCGGATGTACATGGAGCATCTTTGTCCGTTCTTGCTCGATCTCAAGCAGTCGGTCGACCGCATCGTCGGCTACTCCCGCCTGATCTCCGACATGTCGGCGGGAAGGCCCCTCCGTCCGGAGGAAGCGTTAGCGCCTTTGGCCGAGACGATCCACAACTCGGCCGCCTTCTTAGAGGCCGAAGCGAGGGAAAGTCTCGTGGTGCTTCGATACTGTCTCGACGACGACGCTCCCCCGACCCGGCACGACCCGCTTTTCCTTTTTCGGATCGTCCAGAACCTCGTCGGCAATGCGATCAAGGCCGTCCGAGAGACGATTCCCGAAGACCACGCAACCTCTCACCCCGGGGCGGCTTTCATGGGCGAGGTCTCCATCCGCTATCTCTACGGACCGAGGGGTCACCTTATCGAGGTCCACGACACCGGCCCGGGGATGACCGAGGAGACGGCGCGACGTATCCTCAGCGGTCAGGCCCGATCGATGTGGGACAAGGCCAGCGGGAGCGGTTGGGGCACGAAAATCGTACTCGAACTGGCCGCGACGCACGGGGGCCACGTCGAGATCGATAGCGCACCCGGAAGGGGCGCGACGTTCCGCGTGGTTCTGCCGCACCGACCCTGAGTCGCAACCATCCAATCGCCACCTCCCTTCTCTAGGAACCGGCAAGCTCTCCCTAGCGTTGACACGGGCTACGGCATCATGAGCAAGCCCATCGCGAAGAAAAAAGTCCGCCGCATCTCGCCCTGGAAGAAGGTCGCCGGAGGGGCGTTTTACGCCCTCGTCGTCGGAGTGGCCTGCGGAGTCGGCGTGGTCGGCAATTTGTTGTCGCGTAGCTCGCTTCTGCGCACGGCAATCAATCCTTTCAACTACCTTAACGTCAACCCAAAGAAGACGTTCAACGACTACGACGGACTCGTGCTCATGATCCTTGGCACCGACGACGACCGGAAGATGATCGGTTGGGGCGTCGACGAGCGGGGACACCAACACGCGGTGTCGAAGGTCACGAAGCGCGGCGCGCGCGCCGACATGATTCTCGTCGCTCGTCTCGACTTCGACAAGAACACGATCACCGGTCTCTCGGTCCCGCGCGACACGGGTTGCCGACTCCCCGATCATCCCGAGCTTGGGACGAAGAAGATCAACGGCTTCTACAACGTCGCCAAGGCGGGACAAGAGAAAGACTTAGAGAAGGAGGCCGTCGAGCATGTGCTGCCCGGTGTCCATGTCGACCGCACGATCGCGCTGAAC
>CAXUKB010000180.1:0-9504 GCA_964251345.1 uncultured Fimbriimonas sp.
GGCCGCACCAGGTGGCGCTGAAGTCCACGAGGACCACGCCCTCCGCCTGAAGGGCTTCTTTCTCGAAGTCGTTGGATGCGACAACTTGCATAACGTCCGTTAGTATATCCCCTCTTCGTCAAATAGTCAAGCGTTTGTTTGACAATTTAGCTTTGTGGTATACTAGGCCAATGCCTACGACCCCCGAGAGCCGCGCGCGGATCTTCGCGGCGCTGGGCGACCCCACCCGCCTTCGCATCGTGGAACTCCTCGCGACCGAGGAGGAGCTCTGCGGATCGGACATCGCGATGAAGGCGGAGATCTCGATGGCGCTCCTCTCGCATCACTGGCGCGTTCTTTCGGACGCGGGCGTCGTCACGCGGGTTCGGCGCGGTCAACGCCAGTTCTGCTCGCTCGACTACGAAGCGGTGGGCGACGCGTTCGAGCACGTCTGGCCCCGTCGCGCCTTGCGGTCGATGCTCCCGGCTTAGCGGCCCTCAACGCGAAGCGTCCGAAGGCACCAGACCTTAGCCGTGGTTTTTGCGAATGAGGATGGAATCGTGCAGACGATCCTAGCTTTGCGGTGTACGCTTCCGGAACGATGCTCGGATCGATCCTTCTGACCGTCGCGATGACGTCCCAGGAGGTACGTCCAACGCTGACGTTCTCGAATTCGGCGATTCAGTCTAGGCTCGGCGAGCCGTTCGCCTGGGCGCTTGACAATCTGAACCGGAACACCGTGCCGTACGATCCGAAGGTCTATAACCCGACGGGGTTGCTGAAGGGTGGGCGGTTCCTTCGCGCGGGCGGCGGCTACGACCAACCGTGGACCCGCGATTCGGCGGTTAATTCTTGGAACGCTGCGAGCCTCTTCGAACCGTCGGTCGCCCGCGACACGCTCCTCTCGGTCACCCGTCCCGACGAGCGCGGCGAGCCGATCGTCCAGCGGGACAACCAGTGGTGGGACAAGGTCGTCTGGGTCGTCGGCGCCTGGAGCCACTACCGGGTGACCGGCGATCGAGCCTTCCTCACGACCGCTTACGGAGTGTCGACCCGCCTCTTGCGCGAAATGCGGTCCACGCGCTACGTGTCCCAGGTCGGGCTGTTTCGGGGGCCGTCGTTCTTCAACGACGGCATCGCGGGCTACCCCGCGCCGCCCGCCGCGGAGGACGACGGCGGAAGCAGCTTCGTGCTCGATCACCCGGGTGCCGACCGCGTCATGGCGCTGAGCACGAACTGCGTTTACGTCGGAGCGTTCCAGTCCGCCTCGGCGATGGCGCGGGAACTCGGTCAGCCTTCCGGGGAGTGGGACGATGCCGCTAAGGCGTTGAAGGGAGCGATCGACCGACGCTTTTGGTTGCTCGAGCGTGGCACCTACGGCTACCTCGTCCGCGCGGACGGAACGCTGGATCCCTCGCAGGAGGGTTGCGGCCTCGCGTTCGCCGTCCTGTTCGACGTGGCGAGCCCCGCCCGGGCCCGCGCGATCCTGCGAACGGCTCGCGTCGCGCCGTTCGGGATGGTCGACGTCGATCCCGCCTTTCCCCGCTATTCCGACGCGCGTCCCGGACGCCACAACGCGATCGTCTGGCCGATGGTCCAGGGCATGTGGGCGCGAGCGGCGGCGAAGGCTCGAGAGGCGGATTCGTTTCGAGTTCAGGTCGACGCGCTCTCGCGGCTGGTGAGCGGAAGCGACGGCCACTTCTTCGAGATCTACAACGCCCAGACCGGGAAGGCCGATGGGGGATGGCAGAACGGCCGCCACTGGGACTCCGCGCCCGACCAGACGTGGTCGGCCACCGCCTACCTGAGCATGGTGACGAACGGGCTTTTTGGGATGCGCTTCGAGCCGAAGGGGCTTCGCTTCGAGCCGCTCGTGCCGAAGGGCTGGGGCGACGCGACGCTCGCGAACGTGCCCTATCGCGGCGCGACGCTGGACGTCGCGCTCAAGGGCGACGGCGCGAAGGTAAGTGGACTGCGGCTCGACGGGAAGCCGTTGCGAGGCGGGCTCGTGCCCGGCGACCTAACGGGACATCACAACGTCGAGATCGCGGTGCGGTGAGCCTAAGCGGCCCTTTTGCGTGCCGTCTTATTTGCGGCCTTCGCGATTGATCGGGCGACGTGAGAGCGGGCGCTCGTGCATTGAGCGGACATTAGGTCGGGCGAGTATGAGTTCCGCTTTATCGCCTCTGCGCGCGATGATGGACGCCTTTATGGCGGACACGGCTTTCGGGAGCCAATCTTAGGCGCCGCAGTTCCTTAATGGGTCCGGCGGGACGGTAAACTACAACTCTTCCCGCATTATGCTGACGATCGAAAACCTGCACGCCCGCATCGAGGAAAAAATCATCCTCCGCGGCATCGACCTGACCGTGAACAAGGGCGAGGTCCACGCCATCATGGGGCCGAACGGCTCCGGAAAGAGCACCCTTGCCTCCATTCTCGCGGGTCGGGACGACTACGAGGTGACCGAGGGCAGCGTCGACTTCCAAGGGCAGGACCTCTTGGAGATGGACCCGGAAACCCGGGCGGCCGAGGGGCTGTTTCTCGCCTTCCAATACCCCGTCGAGATTCCCGGCGTTACGAACAGCTACTTCCTGCGCGCCGCGCTGAACAACATTCGCAAGCATCGCGGCGTGCCGGAGCTGAGCATGACGGAGTTCATGAAGCACATCCGGAGCAAGGTCGAACAGATGGAGCTCAAGCCCGATCTCCTTTCCCGTTCGGTCAACGAGGGATTCTCCGGCGGCGAGAAGAAGCGCAACGAGATTTTTCAGATGGCCGTCCTCGAGCCGAAGCTGTGCGTGCTCGACGAGACCGACTCCGGCCTCGATATCGACGCCCTAAAGGTCGTCGCAAACGGCGTCAACCTGCTGCGGAGCCCGGAGCGGGCCGTCCTCGTGATTACCCACTACCAGCGCCTGCTCGAGTACATCGTGCCCGACTTCGTGCATGTCCTCATGAACGGCCGGATCGTCAAGAGCGGCGGACGCGAACTCGCGTTGGAACTGGAGAGCCGTGGCTATGGCTTCATCGAGGAGGAGCTCGCCGCCAAGGCGTAAGATGCCCAACCTTATCGAAGATCATGCCGTCGTGGCGCGGCTCCTGAGCGCGCACACCCCGCCGGCCCTCGCCGAGGTGCGGGAGCGCGCCTACCAGGCGTTCGCTGCCACCGGTCTGCCGACGACGAAGGACGAGGAGTTTCGCTACGTCTCGCTCCGGGCCCTCGAAGGCGGCGCGTTCAAGCCCGCGTACGGCGCCAACGTCGAGCGGTCGGAGACCGAGGCGGTCACCCTGGGCAAGCTGGACGCGTTCGAGGTCGTTTTCGTCAACGGCCAGTACGCGCCCGAGGTCTCCAGCCACGACGCTCTTCCCGACGGCGTGTTCGCCGGCACCCTCGCGGACGCGTTCGAGGGGGGCGAGGAGCGGGTCATGGCCCACCTCGGCAAGGTCGCGACCCTCCAGGGCAAGCTTGGCTCGACCAACGACGAGCGGTTCGTCCACCTGAACACCGCTTACCTTGGCGAGGGTGCATTCGTGTTCGTGCCCCGCGGGGTCGCCCTCGAACGACCGATCCACGTTCGCTTCCTGACGAAAGCCGACCACGGTCCGCTCGCCGTGTTCCCGCGCGTGCTGATCGTGCTGGAGGACGGCGCCATCGCCAAGGTCGTGGAGTCGTACGGCCACCTGACGGGAACCGCCTTCGTCGCGCCCGTCACCGAGGTCGTCGTCGGCCGCGACGCGAATCTGGAACTGACCCGCGCCCAACTCGAGGGCGACGACTCGGTCCACGTAAGCAACACCGCCATCACGCAGGCCGCGGGCTCGACGCTGACCCACAACAACCTGAATCTCGGCGGCCACGTGGTGCGCCACGACGTGAACGTCTGGCTCGACGCCGAGCCCACCGAGACTTGGCTGAACGGCGCGGCGGTCGGTCAGCGCGACATGGTGGTGGACAATCACACCCGCATCGACCATGCCAAGCCCAACTGCCACTCGTTCGAGACCTACAAGTCGGTGCTCGACGACGAGTCGACCGGCATCTTCAACGGCAAGATCTTCGTCTACGAGGATGCCCAGAAGACCGACGCGAAGCAGACGAACCAAGGGTTGCTCCTCTCCCCAAAGGCGACCTTCAACACCAAGCCGCAGTTGGAGATCTACGCCGACGACGTGAAATGTACCCACGGCGCGACGGTGGGCCAACTCCGGGGCGATTCCCTCTGCTACCTGCGCGCCCGGGGCGTGCCCAAGAAGCAGGCGGAAGCGCTCTTGGTCTATGCCTTCGCGGCCGAGGTGTTCGAGAAGGTCACCGTCGTTGATGCGAAGGACGCTTTGGAAGCGCTCCTCTTCGAGCGGCTTGGCACGGGCAAGGTCTGAAGATGGTTCCCCCAACTCTCGAGGGGGAGCCGCGGGGAAGGGAGTGCCGATGATTCGCGTCCGGACGAAAGACCGCCTTAAGCTCCTCGTCGCCGCCCTTGTGGCGGTCGTCGTCTTGGCCGTCGTCCTTTATGTGGCGAGCCTGGTGGTCGGATGATCCTTCCGCCTACCCTTTCCGCCCTGAGGGAAATCGTGCCTCCCGAAGAGGCTCTCAGCGAACTCGTCCTGCCGATGGAGGGCGCAACGTCCGGCGCCGATCGCCAAGCGGCGGTCGAGGCCTTGCCGACGCCGGCGCTCAAGGCGCTCGCCTGGCTCTACTTCGACGAACTGGGCCGCGCCCACGAGATCTGTCAGGCCATGGACGACCCTCTTGGCGCGCATCTGCACGCCATCGTTCACCGACGTGAGGGCGACTTCGGCAACGCTCTCTATTGGTATCGCCGTGCGGGCGTGCCTGAGGGCGAAGGCGCGAGACTGACGCGCGACGTCGCCGCCGGCGACCGATCGCCCGCCGCCGTCGAGCGCCAACGCGACGCGTGGGCTGCTCTCGCCGCGCGGCTCGCGACGTAGAACACTTTAGCCGCGAACGCATGGCGCTCGCGTTGCGGAGCCTGGAAGCCTTGACCACCGCCCAACCCCAAATCGACCTCGACGCGCTCCGCGCGGAGTTTCCCATCCTGGGCACCGAGGCGAACGGCAAGCCCCTCGCCTACCTCGACAACGCGGCCACAAGCCAAAAGCCGCGGGTCATGCTCGACGCGCTCGACCGCTACTGGACGACGCAAAACGCGAACGTCCATCGCGGGGTGCATCACCTGTCGCAGGTCGCGAGCGCGGCGTACGATGGCACTCGTGAGACCGTCCGGGCCTTCCTGGGGGCCGCCGAAGAGGCGGAGATCATCTTTACGAAAGGCTGCACCGAGAGCATCAACCTCGTCGCGCATGGCCTAAGGCTCGAAGCGGGCGACCGCGTCCTCGTCACGGCGATGGAGCACCACTCCAACATCGTGCCCTGGCAGCTTGCCGCCGAGCGAGCCGGAGCGAAGGTGGAACCGATCCCCATCACCGATGCGGGCGAGGTCGACCTGGACGCGTACGGAGCGCTCCTTGCGCAGGGCCGAGTCAAGCTCGTCGGCGTCGTTCACGTCTCGAACTCTCTCGGTACCGTCAATCCCGTTAAGACGATGGCCGAGGCGGCCCACGCCCACGGTGCCCTGGTGCTCATCGACGGCGCTCAGGCCGGTCCGCACCGACGGATCGACGTGCGGGATCTGGACGCGGACTTCTACACCCTGTCCTGCCACAAGCTCTACGCCCCGACCGGCGTCGGCGTCCTGTATGGAAAGCGGGCGCTCCTCGAAGCGCTGCCGCCCTACCAAGGTGGCGGCGATATGATTCGCCAAGTCTCGTTCGAGCGCACCACCTTCGCGCCGATTCCGGCGAAGTTCGAAGCGGGCACTCCCAACATCGCGGGCGTCGTCGGCCTCGACGCGGCGATCAAGTTTATTGCGGATCGGTCGAGGGAGGGTTCCCCTTGGAACGAGGAACGAGTGGAAGGGGGAACCGTGGGGGAGGGGGTTATGACGCTCGCCCAGCGCCTCGACGCCGCCTTCGCCCTTCTGGAAGCCCGCGAACGCGAACTCACCGCTTACGCCACCGAGCGGCTCCTCGACGTTCCCGGCCTGCGCCTGACCGGCACCGCAAGGGACAAGGCCGGCGTGCTCGCCTTCACCCTCGACTTCGCCCATCCCCACGATGTGGGCACCATTCTCGACGGGGAGGGGGTCGCCGTGCGCACCGGCCACCACTGCTGCCAACCCCTCATGCGTCGCTTGGGCGTCGGCGCGACCACCCGCGCTTCGCTCGCGATGTACTCCGCCGAGTGGGAGATCGACGCGCTGATCCGTGGGCTGCACCGGGTGCGCGAGATCCTCGCCTAGAGGCGAGATCCGATTAGTCCTCGTGCGGTTGGGGGAAACCGACGAGGCACCCCGTCCCGGTCTCCAACTCGATCGGCACGCGGTATCGGGTCTGTCCGCTCGCGCGAAAGTGGTCCACCGTCAACCCTTCGGGATCGTAGACGAACACGTCGCGAACGCCCTGCGACAGGTACCAAGAGGGAGAGAGTTCGACGTCTTTGACCCGCGATGAAGGTGAAAACGCCTCTACCACAGCCGTGGGTATCTGAGTGACGGCGGTTCGAAGGCGAGGAGGTCGAACGCAAAAGATCGAGAGGTCGGGGCGTCGTTAGGAATCGTCGGGAAAGCGAATGAGCACGTCGAGAAAGAGAGGGCATCCGCATCCGTTCTCGATGGCACGTGGACCTTTGCGGACGGTCGTGGCGATCTCGAAGGTGTCTTCTTGGTGGATCACCGACGGGGCGAGTTCGAAAATCGGGAGCCCGCCCGCGATCTCGATCTTTGGACCGGCATCGTGGGCCGCCTCCGCGACCGCCATGAACTCTTCCTCCGAAAGTCCGATCGGCATAGCGCTATCGTAACGTCGAATGGACGCTCCAAAGAAGATCGTCCGCGTCCGCAGATCGAATCGGATGAGCCTTCGACCGAACGCCTGGTGTTCGTCATCGCAGGGGTCGGGATAATCTCGCCTGCGGAGGGTTCTCGCACCCGAGGAAGGGATACAATAGGAACGGGAAGCGCGACGTAGAAAAGAATAGGCTTTCCGCCTCTTCCCCCATTCTTATGCTGCGCGAGCTTTACCAAGCCACGATCCTCGATCACAACCGCCATCCCAGAAACCGGGGTCGGATCGAGGGTTCGCGCGCCGAGGGTTATAACCCGCTTTGCGGTGACCAAGTCGAGGTTTCGTTGAAGGACGTCGACGGTACGATCGAGGCCGTCGCCTTCGACGGGCACGGATGCGCCATCTCCACCGCCAGTGCGAGCCTCATGACCGAGGCGGTAAAGGGCAAGTCGAAGGACGAGGCCGAGGCGATCTTCCGCCGTTTCCAGGCGCTTGTGACCGACACGAGCGGCGCGGAGCCGGATTGGGACGGCCTGGGCGACCTCGCCGTGTTTGCCGGGGTGCGCGAGTTACCCATTCGGATCAAGTGCGCGATCCTGCCCTGGCACGCGTTGCACGCGGCCCTGAACGGCGAGTCGGAGGCGACCACCGAATAATGCCCGAACCCGTCGATATGACCAAGCCGCCCCTGAACGCGATCGAAAAGTCCCTTCTCGAGGCGGAGATCGTCGAGGCGATTCGAACCGTCTACGATCCCGAGATTCCCGTCAACGTGTACGATCTCGGCCTGATCTACGAGGTCGACGTGAAGGACGATCGGAGCGTTCACGTCCTGATGACCCTCACCTCGCCCGCCTGTCCCGTCGCGGGAATTCTTCCAGGCGAGGTCGAGACGATGGTGCGGACTGCACCCGGCGTGGGCGAAGTCCGCGTCGAACTCACCTGGGATCCGCCCTTTACCATCGATCGTATGAGCGAAGACGTCCGCCTCATGCTGGGACTCTAAACGATGAAGTTTTCCGCCCAAGAAGAATTCGGTCTGCGTTGCCTGCTCCAGATCGCCCGCTTGGGCGAAGGGGGAGCGCTCACCATTCCCGAGATCGCGAAGAACGAAGGCATGAGCGCGACGCACGTCGCCAAGCTCCTGATGATCCTTCGGCGCGACGGCTTTCTCGTCTCCACCCGCGGCCAGCAAGGCGGTTACGCCCTCGCTCGCACCGCCGACAAGACCTACGTCGGCGACGTCCTCGCCTCGCTGGGCGGCCGCCTTTACGACGACGGATTCTGCGTGCGCCACGCGAGCGGCGAAGACGCGGCCTGTCGTCACGCCGTCGATTGCAGTGTTCGTTCCCTCTGGCAGTCGATTCAAAGCGCCGTCGACGGTATCGTTGCCATGCTCACCCTCGCCGATCTGCTCGAAAGCAAGGACGTCGCTCCCAACGTCACCCTGTTCGCCGAGCCCCGACGCCCCCTGATCCCCACGAAATGACCGACACCGGATTCCCCATCGTCGTCACCGAGAAGGCCGTCGCCGCCGTCAAGCGACTCGTCGCGAAGGATGGCCGCGCGGATGTTTTCCTTCGTCTTGGCGTCAAGGGCGGAGGCTGCAGCGGCTTCGAGTACGTGATGCGGCTCGACACCGAGCGCAAGCCGATCGACCTCTCCGTCATGATCGACGGCGTGGAGATCGTGTGCGACGCCAAGTCGGCGAAGTTTCTGGAAGGCAGCACCTTCGACCACACGAGCAACCTCATGGGCGGCGGCTTCAAGTTCGAGAACCCCAATGCTATCCGTTCGTGCGGCTGCGGAACCAGCTTCAGCGTGCGCTGAAGACCTCGATCGATTCAGCCTTCTTATGCCGCTTTACGCCGCAGGCGCCAGTCTTCGCGGGGGCTTCCGGACGAAAGGCTTCCTGAAACTCAGTCTAGGTCTCTAGAGGGTGTAGAGAGACCATCCTCCGGCGTTGGTGCGGCAGGGTTGCCGTGCCGGAGGATGCCGCTCTCCGCTCGCGAGTCAAGAGCCTTTCGCAAGGCAAGTCCTGCCGCTACGGTTCATTCCTCTACCTTTCTAAGGCTTGAAGACTTCGCCGTCGGCACGAACCATCCGACGGCGACAGAGATTCGCCCGGATGCGGATTAGCCTTTTGGCTTGTCCATCGCCGTCGCACCCTCTTTATAGTGCTCAAGCAATGCCTGCGCCTCGGCGAGCGCTTTCTCGCCCTGCGCTTTAGCGCGCAGTCCGGCCGGGCTCGTGCCGTAGTCGACGCTCTTCAGCGAATCGGCCATCGTGCCGACGACCGTCTCCTGCAACTTGACGGCCGCCGACCGGTTGCCGAGACCGTACTCCGCCTTCGCGAGAGCGACGTTGGAGGCGCTGGTCGCGGCCAGGCAGCGATCCGACTGCTCGATCAGCGCTTTGGCAAGATGGAAGTCTCGGGTGCCCTTGATGCTACTCGAGTCGTCCGCAATGGCGGACGCGACGGCACGCAGCACGTAGGGAGCGTTCGACTTCTCCTCCAGAAGCTTCTTGCCAAAGGCCGCCGCTTCGGTCGGACCTTTGGCGGTCAGAAGCGCGTATTTCGTAGCGGCGTAGTCCGGTGCGGCGAACGGCCAGTCGGTGACGAACTTTTCGTTGAGAGCCAAGGCCTCGTCGGTCTTACCG
>CAXUKB010000181.1:0-6520 GCA_964251345.1 uncultured Fimbriimonas sp.
GAAGCCGAGGCTGACCGCCGCCCCGCTCGGACTCGTGCCGGTAAGCTTTCCTCCCGATGTCAGGAGCTGGAAGTTCTTGGCGACGACCGTGTACGACGCGTGGAAGTGGGCGGTGCCCTTGATGAAGTCGTTGGCGGTGAAGTCTACGAGATCGAAGTCGATCGATCCTGACGCGTCCGTGGGCGTGGCAATCAGGTTGTTGTAGACGATGTTCGTGATATTCGCGCTGAACGTGCGGAAGCTCTCGGTGCCGGACGTTCCGGAGGCGAAGGAGACGACCCCGCCGTTGGTGTCGAATTGGATCGATGAGCTCGTCGGGCTCGTACCACGGGTTCGGAGTTCGTTTGCCGCGTCGAACGATCCGGCAAAGTTGCCTCCCTTGAAGGCGGCGGCGACTTTGTCCGCGGGCGAGGAGCTTGAACCGCCGCCGCCGCCGTGTCCGCCGCAGCCGGCGAGTGCGAGGGCAAGGACCAATGGGGTCGAAATGCGATGAAGGAAACGGGAAGAATTCATAATTCTCTCAGCAGGCGAATCCTATCACCCGTACCGTCAGCAAATCGTCAGCAAGTCGCACTTGAGGGCGACGGGCTGGAGTCCCGAAGCCACGCCAGGGTTTCCCGAGGCGAGCGATGACGGAGGCGAATCTGCCCCGCGGGAGGCGTTTCGGCCATGAAGGCGTCGCACTCGCGGCGGCGTCGCGCGTGCGTCGTCAGGCACCACCAGAGGATCGACTTCCGGGTGAAAAACGACTTCACCATCGACTCGTGGTTGCCGCCGCAACAGGGCTCGCGGGTGAACCCACGCCGGAGCGTACGACGAAGGGCGCGAGCAAAGGTGAGGGGCTGCGGGTAGTCCAGCCAGACCACCACCTCCGCCCGCGGACCGACGGCGTCGCGCACGGCTCCGTAATTGCCCATCATCACCCAGCGAGGTCTCTCTGCGACTGCGGCGACCCGAGCGAGGAAGTCTTCGGGCGCGCGGGGCCGCCATTCCGGGAGCCAAAACAGATCGTCGAGATCGACGGCCTCGATTCCCAACCGCTCGCCGAGGAGTCGCCCCAGGGTGGTTTTCCCCGCTCCGCTCGTCCCCCGGATCCAAATCCGATCCATGACGGCGAATTATGCCGCGTCCGGCCGAAGGGGTCAGCGTCGGGCGGCGACGCAGATTCGGCGCCAACGCTCGCTCAGATAGTCGCGAGCGATGCCATGGTGGCCGGAACTCGAGTGGGTGAAGTAGCCCCCGCCCACGTAGAGGCCGGTGTGGCCGATCTTGCCTTTCTTCGCGTCCCAGAAGTAAAGACGGTCGCCGGGCTGGAGATCCTCGTAACGGCCGATCGGAGCGCCCACCGTCGCCTGCTCGGCGGCCGTGCGCGGCAGGGAGTAGCCGATCGCGCCGTACATCTTCTTCACGAAGCCGGAGCAGTCGATCCCGCTGCCCAGCTCGTTGCCACCCCACTTGTAGGGAGTGGTGCCTTCCAAGCTCATCGCCTCGGCCACCATCTGCGAGCGAGCGTCGCCCGAACCGCGCACGTAACCGCCACGAGACGCGACGTAGCTCGAACGTCTCGCCTGCGTGCGTAAAGACGAAAATTGAACAGCCGTGTAGCCGTACGGTTGGCCCGTCGTAGGATCGCGAGGAATCTCGATCGTCTGAACCGGCGCGTAGACCGTCCGCCCGTTCGTCATTGCGACGCCGTACCACTTCTTGCCCGCCGGACGAAGTACCAATAGGGTGCCCGCCGTCACGCGGTAGAGCCCCCTCGCTCTACCCGAGGGAGCTCCATAGAGAAGAGTGTCAGTCTTGGCACGACCGACGTAGTCGACCAAATCCGCCGCCGACGCGGTGGCAGAGAGGGCGACAAGGGCCGGAAGGACGAGAGAAAAGGCGGAGCGCATGGCGGAGTTACGTCTAAGGATCGGTCGATTTTCGAGACTCTAGAGCGCGGCTAGGGCAAGCCGGAAACCATCGAGCACAAGACGACCGTCCTCGTTCCCGAGAATCGCGTCGCAGGCGCGCTCGGGGTGGGGCATCATCCCTAATACGTTACCTTCCGCATTCAGGATTCCCGCGATGTCGTTTAAAGAGCCGTTTGGGCTGCCGTCGACGTAGCGGAAGGCGACGCGCCCCTCGCCCTCGAGGCGCTCCACGGTGTCGGTGTCCGCGACGTAGCGACCCTCCCCGTGGGCGATCGGAACCCGGATCTCGCGGTCGACGCCCCGCGTCCATCGCGAGTCCCGGTTCTCGGCGCGCAGGCGCACGTCGTGGCAGAGAAACTTTTCGCCCGCGTTGAGGAGCAGCGCGCCAGGGAGCAATCCCGCCTCGCACAGCACCTGAAAGCCGTTGCACGCCCCGATCACCGGCCGGCCTTCGGTGGCGAAGCGCCGCACCTCGTCCATGATCGGCGCGCGGCTCGCCATCGCGCCGCAACGGAGATAGTCGCCGTAGGAGAAGCCGCCGGGGAGAAACACGCCGTCGAAGCCCGCGAGGCTCGACGCCTCGTGCCACACGAACTCGCTCTCCAGGCCGATCGTCCGGAGGGCGAATAGGGCATCTTGGTCGCAGTTGCTGCCGGGGAAGCGAACGACGGCGACCTTCACGCCACGACCTCCTCGATGCGGTAATCCTCGATCACCGGGTTGGCGAGCAGCTTGTCGCACATCTCCCGCACCCGCGCTTCGTCGTAAGGCTCGACCCGGAGTTCGATCAACTTTCCGATTCGCACCGACTCCAGTTCGCCGTAGCCCAACTTCTCCAGGGCACCCGCGACCGTGCGGCCCGCCGAATCGAGCAGAGAAGGCTTGAGGGTGACGGCGACGCGGACGAGGGCCATGCGATCCAGTTTGGCACGGCGAGGAGGCGCCAAGGGAAAAATACACGTCGAGTTGCCGGTTTATGCGCGCCGAAGTACCTCGGCAGACCGATTGGCACGGCGGTCGCAATGGGAGAGAGCAAGATGTCAGTTGAGAGCGACTTCATTCGAGGAAACACCCCCGCCATGGTTCTTGCCGTCCTTCGGGACGGCCCGTCCTATGGCTACGCGATCGCCAAGGAGATCAACCGCCGCAGCGGCGACCTCCTGCGCCTTCGCCAGGGCACCCTCTACCCTGCCCTACGCAATCTCGAGACCAAAGGCTGGATCGTCGGCGAGTGGATCGTCGGCGAGGCGGCCCGCCCCCGGCGGGTCTACACGATCAGCGATGAGGGCGCCCGCCTCCTGGGGGAGATGGTCTCCGCGTGGCGCGGTCTCGCGATCGCCCTCGACGGCGTCTTCGGCGGAGGCGTGCGGGGCCCGGGCCACGGCGAGGCGAGCGCGCTCTAAAGAGATCGGCCGGCCTCAAGACTCCGACGGGCCGAAACGATGCCTACCGGAGTGCCACGGGTCGAAGGGAATGTTCGTGTCCCCATCACCCGTGGCACTCCCGAACTCAAGCCTCTTGAGGAGGGCTTGTCTGCCGGATGCCGTCGTCTCAGATCGCCATGAGATCGCACTGACGACGAAAGACGTCGTGAACGTGCGAGGCAATGGCCATACGCTCGGCCTGCTCGCCCGGCACGAATCGAAGCCCGACCGCGAACAGATCCGAATCGGGAACCGTGTGGCAGTGGCGGACCTCCGCGCGGATGATCAGCGGGGGGAGTTCGTCGGACCGGCCGACGGAAACGGTCACGACCGAACCGATCGCGATGGCGTCGCGGGTCCGGTACTGAAGGCCGCCGAGACCGATGTCGATCACGACGCAGTGGGAAGGCTCCGCGCCGTCGGCGTACACGGTGGCGAAGTGCAAAACCTCGTAGCGGAGGTAGCGGCGTTGGTCGTTAGGATCGAATCGGCTCAAGGTTGGGGTCTCCAAGACCTTAATCCTCGGACGCCCTCGGACCCGCCATTAGCCCGCAATGATGATGGGTCGTGGTTTGCGGACGATCGGCGTCCCCAAACCACGACCCATCGGGTTCCTACTTCTTCGTCGACACGACCATGTCGCCCGTGGTCTTGTCGAACTTAACGTCCAGGCCCAAGGCGTCGTGAAGGAAGGAGAGGGGGACGACCGTGCGGCCGGCCGTGATGCCGGGCGCCTTCTCCAGCACCAGGTTGCCGCCGTCGACGTGCGCGCTCGTCTGACCGATGCGCAGTTCGAACGAGTGGCCGGAAGCGCCGGCGCGGACGGTCTTCGTGGCCGCGATCCACTCGACCTTCCCGCCCGCCTTTTCCACGATCGCGCGTAGCGGCGCGAGTGCGACTCCGCTCTCGATCCGCGTCGGCACGTCGAAGCGCACCGGCATGCCGTCGAGCAGCACGGGGAAGGCGCCGAGGTTCGGCAACCGCGTTCCGACGGTCACCGCGATCATCGTCATGCGGAGGGCGGCCTGCGTCGCCTGAGCGGCGGCGGCCGCCGCCGGGGCGGCAACCTTCGTCATCGCGACGGACGGCACCGCGGGCTTTGCGACCATCGCCAGCCGGTGGCCGGTGGGCACGAGCGACTTCGGTCCCGTCGCCACCGCCCCCGCGAGGGTCAAGGGGCGGATGGCGTTCGCGCCGGTGACGGCGGCCCGAACGGAGTTGGAAATGGGAACCATGCTCGCGAGCGTGGTGGGCGGCAACCCTTGCGGGGTCGCCGCCCGCGAGCGCACCGCGGCGGTGGCGACGCCAAGGGCGCGAACGCCCGCTTGGGCGCCCACGAGCGCCATCGCCGAGGCGTTGCGGGTCGGCGCGAGGCCATGAACGGCGGCGACGCCCACGCGATCCGTGCGGCCGCCCGGATTGTTTACGAAGAGCCGGACGGCGCCCGTCTTGTGCGTCTCGTTCCGCTCGTCGATGGCCCAAGCCTCGATGTCGTGCCAGCCGTTGGTCTCCTTCTCCGTGTCCCACACGAAGGTGAAGGGCGGGAAGTTGGTCATCGATTTGAACTGGCCGTCGACGAAGAAGCTCACGTAGCTTCGTCCCAGGTTCTCACCGAAGCCGACGTTGATCTCGACGGGGCCGAGAACGGTCGCTCCGGCCTTCGGCGCGGTGACGAACACCGCGCCGCGAGACGCGCCACGCTCGATAGAGATGTTCGTCTTGTCCGACCCCACCAGTTTGCCGGTGCGATCGAAAAGACGGATCTCGACCGGATTGTCGCCGTTCTTCAGGGCGTCCAAGTCGATCGTGAAGGTCGTTTCCCCGCCGCTCCGCGCGCCGGAGACCTCACGGGTGCCTGCGCTCTCGCCGTTGATCCTCAGTTCGACGAGCGTCGCGGTGGTTCCCGTGTAGCGCACGGCGAGCGTCGGGCTGTTCAAAGCCCGGTCGACGGTGATCTGCGGGTCGACCGACAACGCGCTCGCGCTGGCGGCGACCGCCGCCAAGCACGCCAAGGCGACAAGCCGGCGGCACATCCTCGTGGTCTTCATTTCCTCTGGTAGCTCCCCTCGCGAAGGGCAGAGCCCGCCGCGAGGCACAGTTTGCCACTGATCGGTGAGGTTGTCAACCATTCCGGCGATTTAAAGAAGGTTTTTTGCGCCGATCCCCGCATCGAAGAGGAACCCTCGCCAAAGTACCAAGGTCACAATTCGGTTAGGGATCTCAGAAAGTACTTGAGCTTTCCCGTTAAATCCGCGAGAAACTTCGAACTGGCATTCGTCTTGCGTCGTCCGTCCTGTATCCTGTCGGGACCTTACGCCATGCGTTTCTCTCTTACTTCTAGCATCATTGCGCTCGCCTTCGCTCTTCCGGCCTTGTCGACCGCGGCTCCCATTCGTTCGAACACGCCGCGCCGCCCCGATCTGAACGCCTTTGTGAACCACGCGGTGGTCGACACGAAGTCTCTCGTGGCCGAGGTGAATAACAATCCCGAAGTCGCCGATCGGTACGAGCGGCTCTTCGGAATGAGCAAGCAGCAGGTCTTGGGCTACCTGAGCACCCTGCACCGCGAACCCCTCGCCAACGCGACGGAGTTCACCGTCTACAGCGCGCCTGAGGGAGCGCCCCTGAAGCGGCACCAGGAGGTTCTCAAGAAGGGCACGCCGATCTTTGCCGACTCCGAGGGACGGCCGAAGCTCATCGTCAAGTGCGGCAACCCGATCGGTTTCCCCCCGACGCCGCAAGCCGGACTCCACCTCGTTCCTCCGACCTCGACGCCCAGCCTCGAGACCGACCTGCCCGCGCCCCGCGACCTGGACGACGACGCGACGGACCTTCTCGACGCGATGCCGATCGTTCCGGAAGTCGCACCGCTGGTGGACGCCGGTCCCGCGGACTTCTTGGCCTCGACGCTGATCCCGACGAGCACGGCGGTCCATTCCGCGCTTCCGTTCTTGGGACTGGCCCCCTTGCTGGCGCCGATCTTCGGATCGTCGGGCCACGGCGGCACGATCGTCGTCTTCCCGACGCCCGAGCCCGCTCCGTTCGTCGCCCTCGGCCTCGGCGCCGTGGCGATGGTCCGCCGTCGCCGCCGCAAGGCCTGAGACGGTCTTATACGACGTGGAGTCCGTTCTCCGGCTCCACGTTGAGGCTTTCGTTCCCGCCTTCTTCCGCCGCCACGAT
>CAXUKB010000181.1:6530-9421 GCA_964251345.1 uncultured Fimbriimonas sp.
GATGTTCCCAAGCCAGTAGTCAGTCGATCTCGACCCCGATCGGCCCCGCTAAGCAGATAGCCTCCTCGGCGCAGTGGCAGTGGCCCGCGACCAACGCGACCTCGCTGCCGCCCACGATGTACGGCTCTTCATGGCCTCGCTGACCGATTCCGTGGCCGAGCCGGTGAAAGAACGCCTCGCCGTAACCCGCCGCCTCGATCACGCCGCGGGCCGCCGCGTCCACGCTTCCGGCGGTGACGCCCGCCCGGACCGCGTCGCGCCCGGCCCGGTGCGCGGCGAGGACCACGCCGTACACCTTTTGCGCCTCGTCGGAGGCGGATCCGATCGCGACCGTTCGCGTGATGTCGCTTTGGTAGCCTTCGAGCGAACAGCCGAAATCGAGGATCACCACGTCGCCGTTCTTTAGCGGGGTGTCGTCGCTGAGGTGGTGGGGCTCGGCGCCGTTCGGCCCCGCCGCCACGATGGCGAACGTAGGCGTGCCGCCGCGCGCCTCCATCTCCGCGTAGAGCCGCCGCGCCACCTCCCGCTCGGTCTGACCGGCGCGAAGCGTGGGCCGCACCACGTCCCAAGCTTCGTCCGCGATGCGCCCCGCCCGTCGGAGCACGTCGAGCTCCTGAGGCGACTTGCGCCGCATCAGCCCCGACACGAGTTCTCCGCCCGGGCGGAAGTTCGTGCGCGGCAGAACGTCCTGCATCTCGATGAGCATCTTCGCCGGCATCTCGTCGTCGACCGCGACGATCGCCGCGTCGAGATTCCAATCCTTGGCCAACTCCCGGACGTGCACGAGCGGATTATCGCCGTCTTTCCAAGGCCGAACGTCCTCGATGCCCGCTCGCCGCGCCTGCGTCTCGCTCAGGGCGGGCGCGATCAGGCGAACGTCGCCTTTGTTCGAAATCGCCAAGGCGAGAAATCGCTCGTGCGCGCCTTCGTGAAGACCGTGCAGGTACCCCATCGTGACGGGCGACCAGGCGAGAAACGCGTCGACGCTGGCGCCCTCAAGCGCGGCGGCGAGGGCGGCGATCCGGTCGTTGGGCATGGATCGAGGTTACCGCGCCCAACGGGAAACCGCCGACGATGGGCTCTCCTTCTTCACCAGAAGACGCAGGTGGAACGCCCACGCCACAATGACGAAGTGCGCCACTTCGGGAACAACGATCTCTATACCTACACGGTGAAGCGCGTGGTGTGGGAGCGTTTTCCGCACCTGGAGGTGGAGTACGCCTTCAAGAATCGCGACGGCTTCGACCTGCGCCCCTACGCCGATCGCATTCGAGAGAAGATCGGGGAACTCGACGGGCTCGCGCCTTCGAAGGCCGAGATCGAGAAGCTGCGGGAGACGGGGTACCTCGCGGAGCCCTTCCTTGAGGCGCTCGCGCAGTTCCGCATGAAGGCGGAACACGTGGAGATCGGCGAGCGGGATGGCCACTTCGATCTGCGTATTCGGGGACCCTGGTACCAAACGATCGACCTAGAAGTGCCGGTGCTCCAGATCGTGAACGAGGCGGTGTACGAGGCAGGGGATACGCCGGAGATACGCGCCGAAGGGGAGAGGCGGCTCGACGCGAAGATCGAACGTATTCGCGCCGTCGCGATCGAGGCGAGCGAAACCGAAGGTGCCTGCCCTTTTCGCATCATCGAGATGGGCACCCGCCGCGCCTACTCCCCGGATTGGCATGGCCGGATGATCGCGCGCCTCACCGCCGAGTTGCCGGACGTGCTGCTCGGCACGAGTAATCTCTACTGGGGTGAGAGACTGGGCCTGCGGCTGTACGGGACGTTCTCGCACCAGGGGCCGATGGCGATGCAGACGCAGGTCCCCATCCAGAAAAGCCAGAAAGCCTGGTTCGAACTTTGGGACGACGTTTACCGGGGCCGCCTCGGAATCGCCCTCTCCGATACCCTGGGCACGCCCGCCTTCCTGCGCGACTTCGACCTATCGGTGGCCAAGCGGTTCGACGGGGCGCGCCAAGACTCCGGGGATCCGTTCGTCTGGGGCGAGACGTTCATCGCGCACCTGGAGTCGATGGGGATCGATCCGCGGACGAAGACGGCGGTGTTCAGCGACTCGCTGGACGACGAGAAAGCGGCCGCGATCTGGCGCCGGTTCTCAAAGCGGATCCGCATCCAGTTCGGGATCGGCACGTTCCTCTCGAACGACCTCGGCCTCAAGCCGCTCTCGAACGTGATCAAGCTCGTCCGGGTCGGAGGCTGCCCCGTGTGCAAACTGGGCGACGACCCGGCGAAGGCCCAATCCGACGATCCGGAGTACCTGCGCTACGTGCGGCATCTCGTCGAGAACGTGATACCGCGGACGTAGGGCGAGAGTTACAGCATAAACGGAGTCGAATGGAGGTCGATGAGCGGAAAGCGTAGACCGCGTGCGTGAACGGCGATGATGCCCCGGTCGCAAGTGCAGAGCGGCAGGTTCTGCTGTCGGGCGAGATGCACGTAAATAGAGTCGTACGAACCCAAGCCTCGGTCGATTAGAAGACGCAGGTCGCGGGCCTCGGCGAGGTCGTCCACATCGACGTACTGAATGGGCAATCCCATGAGCCAGTCGTAGTGAAGCTTGACCGAACGTCGTGGATCGGCAAGGGCAACCGCCTTCTTTCTCGCGACCTGGAAAAATTCGATCAGGAGGTACGGAGGCGCATAGGCGTCGATCTCGCGACTTTCGATCGCTTGAATCAACCGCATGACGTGCTTCCATCCGGGCTCCCGAAATCGGAAGCGGCAGACCGCCGAGTTGTCGAGAACGACCCGATTCATCGCTCGCCGGGAGCGAGGCGGTAGCACCGGGCAACGAAAAATTCTTCACCCTCAAGCTTGGCTTTCGTGAGCGTGAGTTCTCGCGCACGCACCATTCCATGCTCTCGGGCCCAGACGTTGGC
>CAXUKB010000182.1:0-5453 GCA_964251345.1 uncultured Fimbriimonas sp.
CCCCATGGACCCGTGGCATCCAAGACTCTACAAGTGCTTAGAGGCCGTCTCACATCCTTCGCACCATGCCTTTGCGTCTTCGCGAGAACCCGAATCGAGATTCTGGGATCGCCCCGCCCGAGTGATGAAACGAACACTAAAGGGTAAGGGACGGGGCTCTACCCATTGAGCTAAGGAGTCGCCTCCTGAAGGATTCGAACCTTCGTAACCGTCCTCCGATCGTCTCTACGCTCGAGGACGCGGTGCGGTTTCTCGCAGATGTCGGCGGCGCTCGTGCCGACGTTCCAAGCTCTCCGACCCGACCGCGCCAGGCGGCTTCGCACACGCGGGCACAAGCCACCCCGGTGCCGTGGAGGCAATGCCGCTCTCGTCTCGGAGCGTCGGGACGACCGACGTTTACGAACCCCGGACGCCATTCTCCCGAGGCGAACGGCTTCTGGCCTCCAGCAGCAGGGCGGGAAGGCCGTACGTTTCGACGTAGCGCCAGAGCGGATCGATCACCCGCCGGTGTCCGCGGTAGCTCTCGTCGGCCTCGCTCATGCTGCCGAAGCGCTCGCCCGCGAAGAGGGCGATCTCCTGGGACTGGCGCACGACCTCGTCCACGATCTCGACCCCGGCGACGGTCAGCACCCCATCGGCGGGCGACCGGTCGCCCAAAGGGGTCGTCCCTTCACGCTTGAGGGCGACGAGATACCGAAGGACGGCGACCAGCACGGCGTCGGCATAGGCGTCCGCCTCACGATTGGACATCACTAAGTGAAGTCTACGACCCTTTTAGTGCCGCACCCACCCCGTAACTTCGTGGTAAGGGCTTTGGACGTCATCGTAAGGAGGGCATCTTCCTTTCGTCCTCCATTCTTGAGAATGTCTCATGAACCGTGAGTGCTCCAGCAGGTCTCCGTAATCCGGCGCTCACAGGCTCGCTTGAGAGGGCGGTGTCCCGGAGACCGCTCGGGAGACGACGCTCATCGGCAGCAAGGTTTTTGCCTGCCATGAGTTGGAGGCGAACCGCGACGACCGGGGCCAAGTCATCACTCACCACATGGGGGTGGACCGAATCCTGGAATCGTTCGAAATGGGGAGACGGGTCGAGAGTCCGGCTTGATCCTCCCGTTCGTCCAAGCCCCGGTCCAGATCACCGTCGAGCCGAGTCACGTCCTCAACCGCATCACGCCCGCCATGTACGGCGCGTGCCTGGAGGACGTGAACCACGAGGTCTACGGCGGCCTCTACGCTCAGCGCATCTTCGGCGAGAGCTTCGAAGAGCCGCCTCCCGGCACCTCGCCGAAGGGTTGGCGCGTCCTGGGAGGCGTTTGGACTCCCGACGGTCTCAACACCGTCCACGTCGTCGGCGGCGATGGGCCGAAACTCGTCCGCGAGATGCCTGCCCTTGAGGATGGAACGGTCGAGGCGCGCGTCCGGCTGACGAACGATCTCGGCGAAAACGCGGGGCTGCTCGTGCGGGTCTCGAAGGCGGGAGTGGGCGCGGACGACTTCGACGGCTATGAAGTCTCGCTCGGCGCGAAAGGCCGGACCCTGATCCTCGGAAAGCACCGCCACGATTTCCGTCCGCTCGCGTCCGTCCCCGTGCCGGTCGCTGCCGGAAGCTGGCACCGCCTGCGCGTCGTGCTCAAGGGGCGGCACATTCGCGTGTTTCTGGACGACGAGACGATGCCGCGGATCGACTCCGTCGACGACGAGCCGCTCGGACCGGGAACGATCGCGCTGAGGAGCTGGCGGGCCGACGCTTCGTTCCGCGACGTGCGGATCGACGGCGTCGAAGCGCCCCTGAGTCTCGCCGGAGACGGCGTGAGCCGCCTTTGGGATCGGGTTCTCACGGGGACGGCGAAGCCTGGCTTCGCCGTGGAGGAGGGTGCGTTCAACGGCGCGCTCTGCCAGCGAATCCGGCATCTCGGCGGGGCGGGCAGTGTGGGCGTGGCGAACCGGGGGCTGAACCGCTGGGGCATCGCCGTTCGTCGGGGTCACCCAATGGAGGGCCGCGTCTATTTGCGCGGCGACGTGGGAGCGGCCTTTGTGGCGCTGCAGAGCGCCGACGGAAGCCGGACTTTCGCCATCCAACGCGTGAAGGTGGGGCGGACATGGGCCAAGGCGGCGTTCCGATTAGAGCCGAGCGCGACCGATCCCAACGCCCGCTTCGCCCTCTGGATCGACGGTCCGGGAACGCTCTGGGCGGACCAAGCGACCCTGCTCGACGCGCCCGAGGACCGCTACGAAGGACTTCCGATCCGAAAGGACATCGCGAACGCGCTCGTCGGAAGCGGGCTGACGTTCCTGCGCTACGGCGGCACGATGGTCAACGTGCCGGGCTACCGCTGGAAGAGCATGATCGGCGACCCCGACCGCCGGCCACCCTACGCGGGCCACTGGTATCCGGTCTCGTCGAACGGCTTCGGCCTCTTCGACTTCCTAAACTTCTGCGAGAAGGCCAAGCTCGGCGCCGCCTTCGCGATCAACGTCGACGAGACGCCCCAGGACGCGGCCGACCTCGCCGACTATCTCACCGCGCCCGTCTCGAACCCCTGGGGACGGCGACGCACCGAGGACGGCCACCCCTCGCCTTACCGTCCCGAGTACATCGAGATCGGCAACGAGGAGGGGATCGGCAACCCCGACGCCGCAGCGATGGCTCGTTACGCTGAGCGCTTCCGCCTTCTCGAAAGGGCGATTCACGGACGCAATCCGGCGCTCAAGCTCGTGTGCGGCGCATGGTGGGTGCCCGACGCGCCTCAAACGAAGACCGTGTTCGAAGCCGTCGATGGAAAGGCTGCCGCATGGGACCTTCACTTTTGGTGCGACGACCCCGACGCGGGCGTCGCGATCGATCGCGACCTCGCGCGTACCGAGCGGCTCTTCAAGGACTGGAACCCACGCACGACGCTCAAAGCGGTGGTCTTCGAGGAGAACGGCAACCGGCACGATTTCCAACGCGCGCTCGGCCACGCGACGACCCTCGACGCCACCCGCCGCCACGGCGATTTCGTGCTCGCCGACTGCGCCGCGAACGCCCTTCAGCCCCTCCGGCAGAACGACGACGGTTGGGACCAAGGCGGCGTCTTCTTCACCCCCGATCGCGCGTGGACGATGCCGCCCGCCGACGCGCAGCGACTCTTGGCAGAGGAGGGGCTTCCCCTCCGCGTCGCCGCCCAGGCGGAGGGCGGGCTCGACGTTCTCGCCGCCCGAAGCGAGGACGGGCGGACGCTGTCGCTGACCATCGTGAACGGGTCGGACGGGGCGAGTCCGGTCTCCATCTCGTCGGGAGCCTTCCGCGCAAAGGCCGCCCGCGCCCGGACGATGGAACGGGAACCCGAGAGGCGCGAGGATCTGCCGATGGGCGGGCGAAGATCCGCCCACGCCCTGCCGGTCGACCTCGATGGAGAGGC
Organism: uncultured Fimbriimonas sp.; assembly: GCA_964251345.1. GTDB lineage: Bacteria > Armatimonadota > Fimbriimonadia > Fimbriimonadales > Fimbriimonadaceae > Fimbriimonas. The sequence goes on from CAXUKB010000182.1 coordinate 3,402, forward strand.
GGTGCGCCTGTCGCTTCCTGCGCGCTCCATCACCTCGATGCGCCTGACGCGATGATTCCGCCCCGCGATCTTCAGGTCCTTCTTCGGCGTATCCTCACTCGGATGAACGGTCCGCGCGCCCTCGCGCTTCTTACGCTCGCCGTGCCGGTCGCGAGCTCCGCCCAAGCGGCCCTGCGGGTGGTCGTGACCGCGGTCGACTCGACCACCTATCACCTCGTCGCCGGTCCGGAAGACGGCCCGCTCCCCCCGCCCAGCCCTTTCGTCGTGGCGACTTTGAAGCGCGCGGGACGGCCTCTCAAGCTCGACGCCGATGGAAGCTTCGTCCTGCCGGGGCGAGGGGCGTTCCCGAAGGGCGCCGTCACCGAGTCGAACGGCACGATCACGCTGACGCTCGCCCACGGCCCGGGCGAACGACTCTACGGGGCGGGCAACCTCGATCGGAACCGGTCCGGCAGCCTCATGCACCCGAGCGGAACGCAGATCGTCGGCAACGGCGTCACGCGCGTGCCGTTCCTCTGGTCCACCGGCGGCTGGAGCGCGCTGGTCGCCAACGACGAGTTGGGCATTCGTTGGCACGACGAGGCGGGCAGGCTGACCTGGACCGTTCCGGGCCGGTCGCTCGATCTCTACCTGAGCGTGGCTCCGAACGGGTACGGACTGCTCGACGCCTACTCCCGGCTCACCGGCCGGGCGCCGATTCCCCCGCGCTGGAGCTTCGGCTTTATGGTGAGCCGTTGGGGCTACGACGACGCGGCCGACGTCCAGGACAAGTGGCGGCAGTTCCGAGACCGGCAGATTCCAGTCGATGCGTTTATCTACGATTACGACTGGTTCCAAAACGACTGGGAGTTCAACCCGAAGACGTTCCCGCCCGGCAGCCTCGACGCGATGAAGGCGATGGGCCTGCGCTTCGTCGGCATCCGCAAGCCCCGCGTCGAGGGAGCGAACCGCGATTATGCCCAGCGGCAGGGTTGGGCGCTCAAGAGTCCGCAGGGGGTCGACCTGCGCTTCGACATCCCCGCCGCGCGCGATTGGTGGTGGAGCAAGCAGCTTCCGCTCCTTAAGGCCGGAGTGGACGGATGGTGGAACGACGAGGCGGAGCAAACCTACGACGAGTTCTTCGACATGACTAAGACCCAGTACGACGGCGGCCGGGCCGCGGGGCCGCGCCGCGTCTGGAGTCTGAACCGCTCCTACGCGCCGGGCATCCAGCGCTTCGGCGCGGCGATCTGGACGGGCGATATCGACAGCAACTGGGACACGCTGGCGAACGAGCCGGGCACGATCCTGAACTGGAGCCTCGCCGGAATGCCCTTCGTCGGGCAAGACCTCGGCGGCTTTAACGGCCAGCCCTCGCCGGAGTTGTACGCACGTTGGGTCGAACAGGGCGTTTTCCAGCCTCTCATGCGCGTCCACGGCTCGTACAAGCTCGACCGCTGGCCTTGGGCATTCGGCGACGACGTGCTCGCGGCGACGAAGAAGGCGATCGAGCTACGCTCCCGACTGATCCCCTACCTGTACACGCTGGGCGAACGCGCCTCCGCGACCGGCGCGCCGCTCGTGCGGCCGCTGTTCATGGAGTTTCCGCAGGACGAGCGGACGTTCGATCTGCGGGACGAGTGGCTGCTGGGCGGCGGTCTTCTTGCCGCCCCCATGGTGACCAAGGGAACGTCCCGCGACGTCTACTTGCCCGCGGGCCGGTGGTACGACCTCGGCACGGGCGGCGCGGTCGAAGGGGGAGAAACGCGGCGCGTCGAGGCCCCGCTGGATACGATCCCCGCCTACGTCCGCGCCGGCACGATCCTTCCGCTCGGACCCGTCGTGCAGTCGACGAGCCTGCCCCAGGACGGCTCGCTCGAGGTTCGCGTCTATCCCGGCGCGGACGCCTCCTTCACCCTTTACGAAGACGATGGCGACACCTACGCCTACGAGAAAGGCGCTTCCAGCCGCATCCCGATGCGGTGGGACGATCGGAAGCGGACGCTGACCGTCGGCAAGCGTGAGGGCTCGTACCCATCGATGCTCGCCACGCGCCACCTCACGGTCGTGCTC
>CAXUKB010000182.1:5463-9364 GCA_964251345.1 uncultured Fimbriimonas sp.
CTCCCCGACGGGACGCGACGCACCCTAGAGTACGCCGGGCGGGAAGTGCGAACGAGCTTTTAGGCCGTGTCTGGCGAGTCGTTGCCCCTGCCTCCTCTCCGGGGGAGGCAGGGGCATAGACGTTTAGATAAGGTCGCTTCCTTATGCCCCGGGAGCCGTCGATGGATCGCCCCGGTTCTTGACCTTCCAGGCTCCCCAGGCCTTGGGCGAGGACCCCGGGAGCAAGACCCGGGGTCCTTAGTGTTCGTCGCCCGATGGGCGGCTCCCAGGGCATCGAAGAGGGCGATCTAAAAGGAGATAGGGGATCCGGGAGCCCGATGAACGTCGAGAAGACGCGGCCTCGCCCGTCGGGCACGAGCGCATCCGACGCCGGCCGGGATTCAAGGGACGCGGCCTAATTCAGGCCACTTCGTAACGCAGAGCCCACGCTCGCGTTCGAGAGGTTCGGAACCGTTCCCGTTTCGCGAAACGTATGCCGGTGAAAGGTCCATGCAGAGCCGCCTCCTCGTTCCCGCCGCGCTCGTCCCGCCGCTCGCCCTCCTCTTCGCCCTCGCGGAGGGGCGCGTCCCCGCCGTGCGGCCGGGCCAGCGGCCCGCCCGCGAGCCGATGGCCACGATCGTGGTGCGGAACCCGCTCCCCTACGCCCGGGAGGACGTCGTGGCGGCCTGGGTCCCCATGAACCAGGGATTCCTCCACGTGCGCGGGCCGGACGGAAGGACGACGCGTCTCGAGCCGGTGTGGGACGAGACCCTCAGGAACGCGCCTCGCCCGGACGCGCCGACCACGGACCTGCCGCTGGAGAGGGTCCTCTTCGTCGCGAAGCTGCCCGCGAGGGGGATCGCCAGCTACGACGTGGAGCAGAGCGGTGGCCTTTCCGAAAGGCCCGCGGGAACCAAGCCGAAGCCGTTCACCGGGCCGAGCGCGCGAGACCCTTACGCCTACACCCCCGTCGACAACGGCTTCAAGGGGCGCCGGCTGGAGAACGCCCGCCTCCGGGTCACGATCGACGAGGCGGGCGACATCGCCTCCATCGTCGACAAGGCAAGCGGGCGCGAGACGCTGAGCGCGCCCGTTCGCCTCGACCGATGGGGGGAGCGGCCCGACCGCGCCGCCCCCGAGCGGTTCGTCGGGCCGGCCGAGCTCCGCGGCGTCGAGAACGGACCGGCCCGCGCCGCGATCGAGATCGTTCGGGAGTCGGACGGCTCGCGGCTCGTCCAGACCGTCCGCCTCGCGGGGGGCGCGGCGGACAGCGTCGTCGAGGTCGAGAATCGGTTCGATTGGAAGCCGAGCGAGGTCCATCCAGGCGGGCCCTTCGTCGGCTACCGGGCGTCCTTCCGCCTGCCGATGCCGCAGGGGCGGGGCGTCTACGGCGACGAGGGCGGATCGAGCCCCGACCCGAACGGGGGGCCTCGGAAGGACGGCTCCCCGTTCCGTGGCTGGATCGACCTCGCGGGCGTCGACGGCGGGGACGGGGTGGGGGTCTTCAATCCGGACGGGATGGCGCCCGACCGGTCGGAGGACGGCGCGCTGCGCCTCGCCTTCCACCCGCGCCAGACGGACGACGGCCACGGGAAGCGGGGACGCGAGAGCGTGGTCCGCTTCGACCTCGTGCCCCACGCGGGCGACTGGCGCAAGGGGAAGCTTCCCGAACTCTACGAGCGCCTCACGCGGCCGATCCAGGCCTTCACGGCGCTCCCGCCACGATAGAGAGTGCGGCCGACGACGCCGGTCGCAGCAAGGCATCGGCGAAGGGGAGGACGCTTTGCTATCCCAGCGTGAAGAAGAAGGTCGCGCCCTTCCCAAGCTCCGACGCCGCCCACACGCGGCCGCCGTGCTTCTCGACGATCCGTCTCACGTTCGCGAGCCCCACGCCCGTGCCTTCGATTTCTTGACCCACGAGGCGTTCGAACGCCACGAACAGCTTGCTCTCGTGCGCCATGTCGAAGCCCGCTCCCTGGTCGCGCACAAAAAACGCGCCGCTCTCCTCTCCCACCCTGACGATCCCTCCTCCCGGCGAGAACTTGAGGGCGTTGTCGAGCAAGTTCGTCAGGACGTAGCCCACAAGGCTCGGATCGCCCACCGACCGCATGCCCTCCTCGATCTCGATCCTGCAGGACGTCTCGCGGCGGGACGCCACCTCTCCCGCGACCCGGTGGGCAAGGGCGCTCATGTCGAACGTCTCCTTCTTGGGCTCGGCCTCGGCGAGCCTCGCGAAGCCCAGGAGGTCGTCCACGATCTTCGCGAGGCGTACCGCGTTGCCTGCCTGCCGCTCCAGCGCGTCTCGCCCCTCTTGGGTCAGCCGCTCCCCCTCGTCCTCCAGAAGAATTTTGCTCGTCGAGACGATCGCCCTCAGCGGCGCGCGCAGGTCGTGAGCGACGGAGTAGGCGAACTGGTCGAGGTCGCGGTTGGCGCGCGTGAGGTCCTCGGTGCGCTGCCGCACGATGTCGTCCAGCGAGGCGTTGAGCGCCCGCAGATCGGCCTCGGCCTGGGCGCGCTCGATGGCATCCCACGCTCGCCCTGCAACTTCCTCAAGAATCTCGGTCTCCTCCTCGGTCCACGTTCGGGGATGACGATCGTGGACGGCGAAGTAGCCGACAAGGTCGCCTTGACGCATCACGGGAGCCACGAGGAACGAATCGATGTCGAGAGGGGCGAAGCCCGCTTCGTAGCGTTCGTGCGTGAGCGGGTGGGTGCTCGCGTCCTCGACGGCATAGGGATGTCCCGATTCGAAGACGCGCAGGAGCTCGCGACCGAAATCTGAGTAGGAGTATCGGCCCGCCATAGGCGCTACGCCATCCACCCACCCGGTGGTCACTTCGAGCGTCTCGGCGTCTCGATCGACCACGGCGTACGCGCTCCGGCAGGCTCCGACGAACTCGCCCACGACGCGACACGCCGTGGCGGCGATCGTTTCCGCGCTGCCCTCGCCCCTGAGAGCGTCGATAAGCCTGATCCGAAGCCCTTGTCGCCGCTCGCTGGCCTGCATCGCGTCCATGGCCGCCCGTTCGCGCGCTTGCGCTTCTTTGAGGACCGTGATGTCCACGACCACGCCCGGCAGACGCACGACGTTGCCCACCTCGTCGCGCTCCGCGTTGCCGCGCGCGACGAGCCACCGCACCCGGCCTTCGACGAGCACGCGGTACTCCGCTTCGTAGTTCGAGCCATCTTCGAGTGACTTTCCGAGCACCGTCGCGACCCGTTCCCGATCCTCCGGGTGAAGCCTCGCAAGGTAGTCGGCGGCGCTCCCGACGGCCGCCTCCGCTTCCGTCATCCCAAAGAGCCGTCCCAGATTGGCGTCGCCGTTGATGCGGTCGTTCGGCACGTCGAGCACCCACGTGCCGACGTCGGCGGACACGAGCGTCGCGTCGATCCGCGCCTTCGCGGCGCGAAGCGCCCGCTCGGTCTCGATCCGCTCCGTGTAGTCGAGGGAGTAGCCGTCGAACTGATAGGGCGTTCCGTCCTCCCGGTAGAAGGCGTTGCCGGAGACCCGCACCCACCGCGTCTTGCCGTCCCGCCCGATGGTGCGGTACACGACGTCGTAAGGCACCTGCTCCGCGATGGCCCGCTCGATGGCGTCCGAGGCGAGTTGGACGTCGTCCGGGTGGAGCAGCGCTAAGAACTCGCCCATGGCGATGGGCTCGTCCTCTGAAACTCCGAGCTGGCGGCGAAGCTGCGGCGAGAGGTAGAAGGGCGTGCCGTCGAAGGGCAGGTTGACGCGCCACACGCCGAGGTCGGTGGCGCGGATCGCACGGGCGAGCCGATCCGCGTCCGCCGCCTCCCGTTCGGCCTCGCGTTTCGCGTCGGTGACGTCGTGGAAGAAGATCGCAAGGCCGTTTGGGCTGGGGCAGGCGTTGATCTCCAGCCAGAGGTCGAACCTTCCCGGCTCGAAGTAGCCGTGCAC
>CAXUKB010000183.1:0-9343 GCA_964251345.1 uncultured Fimbriimonas sp.
CCGCTGCCCACCGCCTCCTCGAGCGTCGTGTAGGTCGCGGTGAGGAAGTCGCCCGAGGCGGCCTGGATCACTGCCTGCGCCGCCGCCGCGCCCGTCGCCTCAATCGTGGCGATCGCCGCGAGCACGGCCTGGTACGAGAGCCACGACGTCACGCCGCCCACCACGCTCGCGAGGATGTCCATCAGCACCGCGCCGATCCACGCGCGCTGATTCAACTCCTGCCGCTTGGTTCGCCAGGCGCCCACCTCGGTCGCGTACTTGGGGTCGGCGAAGAACGAGGGCTCGCCCTCGGAGTCCAGCTTCCCCGAGGCCATGAGCAGCACCGTGTCGTAGAGCGTCTTCTTCGAATCTTGGTAGAGCGTGAGCTTGAGTCCCGTCCCTTCCACGGGGGCGTAGGCCGGGTTGCTCCCGAGCGAGACGAGCGAGGCCACGAGCCCGGTCGTGGGCGGCAGATCCTGAGGCGTGCCGAACGCCTGGACGGTGGTGAGGGCGGTGTCGCCCGCGTCGGTGGTGTAGCCCTTGAGGTACGTGTAGGCGGCCATCGGCCGCCGGACCAGGTTGACCGGGTAGACCGTGGCGGCCTCGGTCTTCTGGATCACGTTGCCCCCGCTCTGCACGTCGGGCGTGATGGAGAGGAGCGGCGCGGGGTCGGCGCGTTCGACCGCCCTGGCGAACCCCGGCGTCGCGCCGCCCGAGAGGCTCGCCACGGCCGCCTGCGCCGCGGCCTGGACTTGCGCGTCCCCGTCGGTGAGAGCGTACGGGTCGGCGGCGACTCTCGCTTCGATCACCGCCGCGAGGGTCGTGGTGGCGGCGTTCGCCTCCAAGAGGGCGAGCATCTCGCGGGCGGCGTCGGGGGCGAGGCCGCCGATACCGAGGGCCAGGGCGAGAATCGCGGTGGCGCTACCCAGGGCGCTCACGCCGCTCGTGCCGCCGTTCGCGAAGCCGAACAGCACGAACTTGCCCGTCGCCTTCTCGCGCAGCCACGCCATCGTCGGGCCTCCCGAGGCGCGGACCTTCGCGGCGAAAGCGCCGTTCGCGCCCACCGCGCCGGAGCCGAACGCGGTCTCGCCGCGCAGGGCCGAGGCCGGGAGGGTGAAGCCGCTCGGCAGGGCGGTGGGCGTCGTCTTCGAGCCTAGCGAAAGTCCCGACGAGCCGCTGCCGTGGCCCCCACCGCCGCAACCGGTCAGGCCCAGTGTCGCCACGCCCGCCATCGCCCAGAGCGTCTGGCGGCGGGTGAGCAACGAGGAGGGAAAAGGAGAAGCGACGGGATCGCGCATGGGAGAAGACCATTCTCCAACCCGGGCGCAAAGTATCGTAAAAACGGGCGAAACGACGGAGCGGTCCCGGAAAAGGCCCGCCCCACCGACCGACGCCCCGCCTACTTCACCGTGGCGCCGGAGCCCGGCTCGGCCATCTTCCGGTGCTGCGACGCGCCGAAATCGTCGGGCAGCAGGTCGGCCATCATGCCCATCACCTTGTTCTTGAACGACGTACGCCTTCTCGGTGCCGTGATCCAGCGCCTCGTAGGCCCGCTTGGCCACGTCCGCCGCGCTGTCCTTGGGGTCCTTGCCCGCCTTAGTGTCGTCCATCTCGGCGCGGTGGAAGAAGTTGGTGTCGGTCGGTCCGGGAAGGATGGCGGTGACCGTCACTTCGGAGTCCTTTAGTTCGTTCGAGAGCGACTCCGCAAAGAGGAGCAAGAACGCCTTCGTCGCGCCGTACACCGCCTCGAAGGGCGCGGGCATCACCGCCGCGACGCTTGAGGTGAACATCACCTTGCCCCGGTTGCGGGCGACCATATCCGGCAGAACGTGCTTCGCGAGGTGGACCGACGACTTGACGTTGAGGTCGATCATGTCGAGTTCCTTGTGGAGATCGGTCTCGACGAACCGTCCACCCAAGCCGAAGCCCGCGTTGATCGCGATCGCCTCGATGGGCCGCTCGCCCGTCCGCGCCTTGATGGCGTGGATCCCTTCCTTCGTTTTCAGATCGACGCCCAGCGTGTCCACGTCGACGTTGAACTTACGGATCTCCTCCGCCGCCGTATCGAGCCCCTCCGGTTCCGCGACCATCAAGACGTCGTACTGGTGGATCGCGAACTGCTTCGCCAATTCGAAACCGATGCCACTCGAGGCGCCGGTCACGACGGCGAGGGGACGATTCGACGGCATGGCGCCGACGGCATTGGGAATCGTGGGAACGTCACTCATAAACGGTTCCGACCCCGCCCGAAAGATTAAGGTTTCCCTGGCGGAAATCTAACTCCGTCCGACGGTCCGGACCGACGCACCACGTCTACGTGAGGCCGATGCCGCGGCCTCGCTTTGCGAAAGGGACGTCGAACACGCCGCTTTCTTGGCGCAATGGCGCCCTGTAGAATGGTTGGCGGACTACGCACTTAATGGGCGCGAGAGGGACCGCATCCGCGTGTAGGGAGTCATGCCACAGCGTGGTTACGCTGTGGTTACTTGAAGCGCCACTCAGAGTTAAGCGAACCCTAAGGGACGGCACAACGCCTTAAGAATCGGCTCCATATCCGCTAAGTACTCTTTGACTACGATCACCGCAAGGGGTCCTTTGGCCGATTCGAACCGCTCTGCGTGCATGAGGGCTCGAAAGTTCGAGCCGTCGAGCCGACAGGCGTAAAGGGGCTCGTCGATCCCCAGGGTCAGCCGCTCCGGCCCGCCGACCCCGAAGAGCGTTCCGCATGGTTCGTGCAACGTGGCGGGAGCGATCGTGGCCGTGATCTCACGCATGTTTAAGCCTTCAAGCTCTCCCGTTCCGGCCTTGAAGAGCATTTGAGCTCGCCGGTTACCGAAGATCACCTTTGCTGGCACGCCCACGACGAGTATCGCCTCGGAGGCGTGCAGCATGGCGAGCAAAGGCCACGCGTCCTCTTGAAGCGCCGCGCCGACGGCACGAAGCTCTCGAAGCTGCTCAAGCTCGGCAACGAGGCGCTCGTTCTCCTCACACGACGCGGCATGCGCCTGGCTAAACCGATGCCGTAAGAGGTCGATCACGATCTCCACGCGGCTGAGCGACCCCAGCTTGGTGCGCACCCGCGCCCAGTAACTATTGACGGTCGACACGCGAAGGCCAAGAGCCAACGAAATCTGCTCGTCGGTGAGCCCTTCGGCCGCGAGGTTCACGACCGCCTGCTCCCGCATGGACAAGGAATGCAGACGCGCCTCATAATCGGCGTCCCGCTCGATCGAGGCGCGACGCCGCGCCGACGGGACGAAGGGCGGCAAAGCAGAAGGTTTCATAGCGGCCCCCGAGCATCGTTCGCGAGGGACTAAGACAAGAAAGCCTTACCTACGGGAACGCCCGGGACGTGTTCGGTACAATGCTGCACCAAACGGCTCCCCCCCGTCTGTCCTACTTTTGCCCGGATGTTCCAACCACTTCGAGTGACCGATGTCGAACGCCGATCCTTCGCCCCGAGAACGTGAAGTGCTGCTTCTCGCGGCGGAAGGGCGCTCCGACAAGGAGATCGCCGAACGACTAGGGGTTCGGCGTGGCACGGTCGTAACCTACTGGACGCGACTCCGTGAGCGAAACGGGGCGGTGAACCGGACCCAGGCGGTCGCCTTAGAGATGGCACGCATCTATCGCGAAGCCGAGGCCGAACGAGAGCGCACGGCGGGCATCTTCCGAGCGATGGTCGAAAGCCTTGAGGACTTTGCGGTGTTCCTGCTGGACGGCGACCGTACCATCGCGTCGTGGAATCCGGGTGTCGGCAAGATCCTCGGCTACGACGAGGCGGCCTGGATCGGCCTTTCCGGAGACGTCATCTTTACGCCCGAGGATCGGGACGCGGGGGCGCCGGATCTCGAAATGGCGACCGCGAAGCGGGAAGGGCGTGCCCTCGACGACCGCTGGCACCTGCGGCAGGACGGAAGCCGATTCTGGGCCTCGGGGGTGATGATCGAGGTGAGAAACGAGGCGCATGAGATTCTGGGCTACTCGAAGATCCTGCGCGACCTGACGAACTTCAAACGGCTCGAAAGCCGAATCGTCGAACTCGGTGGTCGCCCCGATTCTCTCTGACGTTCATGACTTTTTGAAGACGGCCAAACGAGGACCGACCCTCGTCACCGTCGAAGCTCATCGATGCTGGCTCAAGGCGCATGGCGAGACGGACCGGGCCATCGTTAGGCATTGCACGCCGGCGCCGGTTGAGTCCTCCAGCCCGGGCTTAGCCCCAGGACGCGACAGACGTTCCAACGTCTGGAGCCGAGGCGGGTGACTTTGCCTACATAGAACTGGTGTTGCGGGACCTTGAGACTAGATGCCAGAACTCCTGTTGTGCGACGCCCAACAGCGCGTGAGCCTCGATGGTCACGGCGATCGAGTCGTTCTGACGGTGCAGGATCGTACCGCCGTCCGCTTCCGCTTCAACGTCGCCGAACTGGAGAACGTTCTCCAGGGCGAGTCCATTCAACTCTCGCTTCTCGGAAGCTACTGCCGCCTCGAGTGGGTTGGCACGCGAATCTACCTTGAGTTCGGCCTCGACGGAGAAGTTGGCAATCAATGCGAAATTTCCGTTGCGAACCTTTCGGATGCGCTCGTCGGCGTTCGAGGACGGAAACATTCCCCAAAATAGTCACTTTCGTGCCGAACCTCGGTAAGCCTCTTTTGCCCCATGGCACGATCAGCCTTTTCGCAGAAACATAGACATGAATCAGATCATCGTTAACATCGGAGAGACCGTTTTGGCACTCGACGCCGAGAAGGCCGAAATCGAGTGCAAAGTGGTGTACCGGTACCTCCTTGACGGCGTACCCTCCGTGGTCCTCGTCCCTGCCGAGGGCGGTTATTCGTTTTCTCGAAGCATGGACGAGCTCTGTCCGATCGTCCGGAAAGCAGCGTTGCGTACGGTGTCTATCTTGGCGGAATGTGTTTCCTGAGCATCGCTACTCCCGTTCAAAGATTCTGAATTCTCGGCAAACACCCAAGGGGGAGTCATCGTGCGAAGCCTCAAGAGAGGTTAAGGCGGGCTCGGTGGATAGTCGGGGCCGCCGAGTCGGTCGGGCCAGAGTCGCCAGTACAGTTCGGCCGCGAGCAGCGTCGCGAGGACGGGAGCGACGAAGTAGACCAGGATCGAGGGGCGATCGCTCGTCCACACTCCGGTGCCCAGACTTCGGGCCGGATTAAGGCTCATCCCGCTGTACGGCACGGCGACGATCAAGTAGAACGAGATCAGGCCCGCCGTCATGAGGCCGAGCTTGGGCTTGAGCTTCGGATCGTTCACCGCCCAAAGGGTCATTGCCATCAGCCCGAAGGTGATGACGAACTCCACCCCGAGCGCGACCCACGGCCCGTCCGCCCCGGGCTTCGAGGCGTTGTAGTCGACCGCCGGGTGGGTGAAGAGCCCCCCAAGGACGAGGCGCATGAGCGCGACCGTCGCCAAGCCGCCGAGGAACTGAAAGAGGATGTACCACAACGCGTCGCCCTGCTTCATCTTGCCCAGCCGCCAGAAGGCGAGCGTCACCGCCGGATTGATGTGGGCGCCCGTGCGCTTGCCCCAGGGCGCTTCCACAATGCCGTAGAGCATCACCGGAAAGAACGCGAACGCGACGACGAGGTTTTTGGCAAAGGGATCGGGGACCATCCGCGTCAGCGGGGAGGAAGGATGGAACAGGAGCACCTTGAGCAGACCGCCCACCAGCATGAACACCGCGATCCCTAACGATTCCATGAGGTAGGCGCCCCAGGGACGTCCCTTCCTTTCGGGGGTATCCGCAGCCAGGTCGCTCATATCACGACCGCGCTTCGATTCGGACCCCACGGCGGTCCTTCGATCGACGCGTCATGGGTCCCTGCGAACGGCTTCACGAGCGTAAGGCGACGCGCTCCGGGCAATGTTCCGCATTAAACCGAGTCTTCGCCTTTGCATTTCGGGACCCTGGGCACCGGGCACTGCGTCATAGCGCCCATGCCGTCGCAACGACTCGTCAAGACCAAAAGAGTGTTCGAAGGGCGACGCGCGCTGATGGCGGTCGCGGGCGCCTGCGGCGTGTTTATGGGACTGGGCGCGCTCGTCCGCTATTCGTTTCTCCAAAGGTTCGATCTAAAGATCACGGAAGAGCTGCAGGAGCGAAACTCTCCGGTGGTCGAATCGGTGATGGTGGGCTTCACGAACGCCGGCGATCCCATCGTGGTTCCCATCCTGGGAATCGTCGCAGCGGGACTCCTGTGGCGCGCGGGACTGCCGCGGGCATCGAAGCTGGTTCTCGCCTCGCTGATCTCGGTCCCCGCGAACGTAGTGCTGAAAACGTTTTGGGACCGGGCACGCCCCGATGCGGACATCGTCAACGTGGCGGTCAAAACCGCCGGAACGAGCTTTCCTTCGGGTCATGCGATGGGGGCGACCGCCTTCTACGGTGCGCTCGCCGCCTTGGCGTGGATCCATCTCGATCCCAAGCGGTACCGCCTCCCCCTGGTGCTTGTTCTCATCGCGATCCCGATTGGGGTCGGCGTTAGCCGAATTTATCTCGGAGCCCATTGGCTTTCGGACGTGGTCGCGGGATCGGCGCTCGGCCTGTTCATCCTCATTCCGCTCGTCCGCCATTATCTGAAAGCCATTCCCGCCGAGGTCGAGACGCAAGCCGCGACGATGAGAGGGGCTCCCGCCTTACCGAACCTTAGCCCGTCCTAAAGGGTCGTACCGGCCCATGATCCCCGAACCCACGCAGCAAGGACGGATCGTGGTGATCCTCAATCCCGAGTCGGGAAGCTCGGACGACGATTACCGAGCGCAGGTCGAACGCGCCTTGAAGGACGGAGGCGCCGACTATGAGATTCGCGAGACCACGAAGGAGCGAAGCGGAAAGGTGCTCGCACGCGAGGCACGGGAGGAGGGCATTCGGTCGGTCATGGCCTGCGGAGGCGACGGCACGGTGACCGCGGTCATCAACGGCTTGGAGGCGAACCGACCGGGCGAGCCTCCCGTCACGCTTTCCATCGTTCCCGGAGGCACCGCCAATCTCGTCGCCGCCGCGTTGGGGATCTCCTCGGAGATCGACGAGGCCGTCAAAGTCGCCTTGACCGGCGAGGAGCGCGACATCGATCTCGGCCGCCGGGACGACACGCTTTTCGCCCTTGGGATCGGCGTCGGGCTCACCGAGCGATTGGTGTCGCAGGCCAGCACGGAGGCCAAGGAAAAGATCGGACGTTGGGCCTACCTCTTCGCGATGCTGAAGGAGCTCGGCGCGAAGCCCCACCGATTCGAACTCGTTTTGGACGGTGGAGAAGCCATCGAAGACATGGGCGTCGCCATCGTGATCGCCAACACGGGCGAGATCGGCCACGGCGTGAGCTTCGCGCCGGACGCAAAACTTGACGACGGACGGCTCGACGTGTGCGTCCTGCGCCACTTTGGGTTCGCCGACCTCGTTCGGCTTGGGGTTCGAACCCTGACCGGGCGCTTGCGGGAAGACCGTGCGATGACGTTTCACCAGGCTCGGCACCTCGAGCTTCGGGCCGACCCTCCGCTCGAGGTGCAAATCGATGGAGAGACGGTCTCGGCCAAGACGCCGATCGTCTGCGAGGCCGTCCCTCGCGCCTTGAGGGTTCGCGTTCCCCAGGCGTAAAGCGGCGCGAAACCAAAACGTTGAAGCGCGAAGAGAGTCCCGCCCTTTGGAAGGCCTCGGAAGAGGCGAAAATCTTCCGAAATGTGTCAGTAGTGAACCGAACCCTGCGCCTGCGGTCCTCGCCGTAGGCGTCCATGGCACAGGACAACACCGCCGCCTACGCGGCGACGATATTCAAGCCGCGTCAGGAGGTCTACGCCTTTTGGCGCAACTGGCCCAACCTGCCGCGCTTCGCCCGCCACCTCAAGACGGTCGAAGACCTTGGCGGCGGAAAGACCCGGTGGACGGCCGAGGGACCGCAGGGCGATGTGACCTGGGAGGCCGAGACGACCGAAGACGTGCCGGGCGAGCGAATCGCGTGGCGCAGCGTCGGCCATGCCGACGTGCCGAATCACGGCGTCGTGACGTTCAAGGACGCCCCTCAGGACCGCGGGACCGAGGTGCTGGTGACCCTGAACTATGACATGCCTTACGGCATTTTCGGGGAGCTTGCCGCGAAGGTCACGGGCAACTCTCCCGAGGCGGAGATCGCGGAGGCGGTGCGCCGATTCAAGTGCATTCTCGAGTGCGGGGAGCTTTTCGTCAACGAGGGGCAGCCCTCCAATCTTAAGCGGGGCGACAACAAGCCCGGCGACGCGAGCCAAAAGGTGGGAATGCGATGAAAGCGGTCTGTTGGATGGGCAAGAAGGACATGCAGGTGCAGGAGATGCCCGACCCGAAGCTTTTAAGCCGGAAGGACGCCATCATCCAGATCAGTTCCACCGCGATCTGCGGCTCGGATCTGCACCTTTACGACGGGCACATCCCCACGATGAAGGAGTACGACATCATGGGCCACGAATTCATGGGCGAGGTCATGGACGTCGGGCCGGACGTGAAGAATTTCAAGCGAGGCGACCGCGTGATCGTGCCCTTCCCCATCGCGTGCGGCGCGTGCCACTTCTGCAGCACCGGCTTCACCTCGGCCTGCGACAACTCGAACGTCAACGCGGGCCAGCAAGAGGAGGTGATGAGCCAACCGGGCGCCGCCCTCTACGGCTACTCCCACCTGTACGGCGGCTACGATGGCGGGCAGGCCGAGTACGCCCGGGTGCCTTTTGCCGACGCGAACCTCTTTAAGGTGCCCACGGGCATCCCGGACGAGAAGCTCCTGTTCCTCACCGACGTCTACCCGACCGGCTTCCAAGCCGCAGACCAAGCGGCGGTTAAGCAGGGCGACGTGGTCGCGATCTGGGGCGGCGGCCCCGTGGGCCAGTTCGCCGCCGCAAGCGCGAAAATCATGGGCGCGGCGCAGGTCATCATGGTCGACCATGTGACGGCCCGGCTCGACCTCGCCGAAAAACACACCGGCGTGGATCGTCTCGATTTCGAGAAGGACACCGAGGGCACCGACGTGGTCGAGGAGATCAAGCGGCGCACCGGCGGTCGGGGCGCGGACGTTTGCATCGACGCCGTCGGAATGGAGGCGCTGGGGCACGGCGTAGGTGCGGTCGTCGACCACGCCAAGACCATCCTGCGCATGGAAAACGACCGGCCGAACGTGCTCCGGCAAGCGATCATGGCCTGCCGCAAGGGCGGCGTCGTCTCCGTCCCGGGCGTGTACGGCGGACTCATCGACTCCGTGCCGATGGGACAGGCGTTCGGCAAGGGCCTGACGTTCGCGATGGGCCAGACCCACGTCCATCGGTACCTTCCCAAGCTGCTCGACTACATCGAGCGGGGCGACATCGATCCGAGCTTCATCATCACGC
>CAXUKB010000184.1:0-3016 GCA_964251345.1 uncultured Fimbriimonas sp.
GCGTGGACATCCTTCGCCGAACGGAAAGCGTTGCCGGAACCGTTGAGCTGATGCTCCGGATGGAGGCCTTCTACCGAACCCTCGAGCCGCGCCTCGCGCGATCGCTTAAGGACGTCGTGCCGGCGGATTACCTCGCCCCCCGTAGCCCGCGCCTGCGTGCCGACCTCGATCTTCTCGCACCCGAGTGGCATAGCCTCCCCGAGCCGACTTTACCCGCGGGAGTGGACGGTTTGGGCGCGTTGTACGTTCTGGAGGGAGCCGCGCTCGGTGGCCAAATCATCGCCCGCCACCTCGAAGCAAGGCTCGGCTTCCGCTCTGTGTTCTTTGGCGGCGAGGGCGTTGGGCCGCGTTGGCGGGGTTTCCGTGCCGTGCTCGACGCCAGCGAGGACAAGGGAGCGATCGAATCGGCGACGGCGACTTTTTTGTCTTTTGAAAATACGGTTGTCGTCCCGCCTCTTTCCTCACTCCAAGAACGCGGAACGACCCTCCGGGAGGCCGCCGTTGTCTGAGGTCGATCTGACGAATTGCGACCGCGAGCCGATCCACGTAATCGGCCACGTCCAGCCGCACGGTGCGCTGGTGGTGGTGGACCCGACGACGCTTGCCGTGATTCAGGCGAGCGCAAGCGTTCTGGATCACTTCGGTCTCACCGCCGACGCGATGCTCGGTCGCTCGATGCTCGACTTTATCTCCGCCCGCGCGGCCGAGGCCTTCGAAGACGCCGTCGCCGACGAGGAGATCGAGGCGAATCCGACGCACCTCGGCGTGCTCGCGATTAACGGCCGGGGTCCCTTTCACCTCGTGGCGCACACGTTCGACGGCGCGTTGATTCTCGAAGCCGAACCTGCCGACGCCGGCGACGCGACGGACTATCGGTCCTTGCCGCGGCGAATGCTCCGGGCGTTCCAAAACGCGCAGGGAAGTCAAGCGTTCTACGACGCCGTCGTGAGCGAGTCGCGCCGCCTGACCGGCTTCGACCGCGTAATGCTCTACCGCTTCGGCGAGGACGGTTCCGGCGTCGTCGTGGCGGAATCGGCGGAGCCGCACCTCGAGCCGTTCCTTGGCCTGAACTATCCCGCCTCCGACGTTCCCCAACAGGCGCGGCGGCTCTTCGTCCTCAACACGGTCCGGCTCTATCCGGACGTCGACTACGTCCCTGCCCCCGTCGTCCCGGCCGTCAATCCTGCGACCGGGCATCCGCTCGACCTCACCTACTGCGCGCTACGGGGGGTCTCGTCGATGCACACCGGCTACCTCCAGAACATGGGGGTCAAAGCATCGATGGCCCTCGCGATCACCCAGGGCGAGCGACTCTGGGGCCTCGTCGCCCTGCACCATTACGAAGCGCGCACGCTGCCCTACCCCCTTCGCGCCGCCTGTGAACTTTTGGCGGGTCTCGCTTCGACGCAGGTCGCGGCCCACGAGACGACGGAAGGTCAGGAGGCAAGGGAGCGCCGACGCGAGGTGCTCGATCGGCTCGTGGGCCGCGTCCAACGCAAGCCTGAGCTCCCAGCGGCGATCGTCGAGGGCGAAGAGACGATCCTCGACTTGATCGACGCGAGCGGAGCGGCGCTCGTCGCCGCCGGTGAGATCCGGCTTCTGGGCGAGACGCCGAGCGAGCCGCAAGTGCGCGAGCTCGTCGCTTGGTTGAACGATCGTCAGGCCGATCCCGTTTGGGCGATCGAGGAGCGAGCGACCGAGTTCCCGGAAGCGACGGGGCTGCTGAGTGCCCAAATCTCGCGAGCGGCGAGCGCCTATGCTCTCTGGTTTCGGCCGGAGACGACGCGCACGGTAAGTTGGGCGGGCGACCCCAACAAGCCGGTCGAAGACGATGGCGCGCTTTCTCCCCGCCGTTCGTTCGCGACTTGGAAGCAAGAGGTCGCGGGGCGCTCGCGTCCCTGGCTTCCCGGAGAGCGAGAGGTGGCGGAGCGGTTGCGGCTCGCTTTGGTGGAGTCGCTGGTGCATCGCGCGGACGAGATTTTGCGCCTGAACGTGGAGTTGGAACGGCGGAACGCCGATCTCGACACCTTCGCTCAGGTCGCGGCCCACGACCTGAAAGAACCCCTGCGCGGCATTCGCAACTACGCGCAGTTTCTCAACGAAGATTACGCGGACAAACTCGACTCCGAAGGCCGAGAGCAACTCGAAACGATCGCGCGTCTCTCAGGCCGTTTGGAGACGCTTCTCGATTCGCTCTTGCGCTTTGCCCGTGTTTCGCGAGAGGAGCTCGGCGAGGTGCGGTGCGACCTCGGAATCGGGGTCGCGGAGGCTCAGGCTCTCGTCGGCTCGGCGCTGACCCGTACGGGCGGCTCGATCGTCGTCCACGGCAAGTTGCCCGTGGTGGCCGGCGACCTCGACCTCGTCGTCGAGATCTTCGTCAACCTGTTCACAAACGCCCTGAAATACAACGAATCGGGCGCCCCCCGGATCGACGTCTCCGCAGAAGGAAACGTCGTGTCGATAAGGGACAACGGCATCGGCATTCCCGAGCGACACCAGGAGGCCGTGTTCACGTTGTTCAAGCGGCTCCATGGACGCGATGCCTACGAAGGCGGAACCGGCATGGGTCTGACCATCGTCAAGAAGGCGATGGAACGTCTAGGGGGTACTGTCTCGGTCAAGTCGGCCCCCGGAGAGGGGACGACGTTTTCTTTGGAGTTCGCGCCGTGAACGCCCTTCGGGAGCACTCGATCGTGGTCGTGGAGGACAGCGAAGAAGATTTCATCGCCTTTCGACGGGCGCTTCGGAAAAACGACGTCGAAGCCGCGGTTGTTCGATTCACCGATGGAGAGGCCTTCCTCGACGCGTTGCGAGACGACACCCGTCCGCGTCCTCCGACGCTCGTCATCCTCGATCTCAATCTGCCTGCCCTCAATGGCGTTGAGATACTAAGGGAACTTCGCAACGACGCGAAGCTTCGGAGCATCCCGGTCGTCGTGTTGACGACCTCGGCCGACCCGAAAGACGTGCAGCGTTGCTATGACCTTGGCGTAGGGGGCTATTTCCTCAAAGAAGG